>NZ_BAAGWC010000006.1:0-207664 GCF_054780555.1 Hymenobacter daeguensis | reverse complement strand
GGTGGGAGAGTCGGTCGCCGCCAACCTTTTTCAACCCCAACGCCCCCGCCGCTTTCACCAGCCGCGGGGGCGTTTTGTGTTTATTAGCTTTTTCAAATTGACCTATTGAACAGGGCAGCTAATACCTGACGCTCTCAATAATAAAAGGCGTAATTTTAAGGCAATTATTAATCTGAATTATCTGTGCAAGTTTCTCCGGCACGCTATAGCCGAAATATTGATTGGATTACGGTATTACTTTATGCCATTTTGGTTGGGCTAGGGTGGGTGTGCATCTATGCTTCGAGTTATTCGCCTGATGCGCCGAATAATCCATTAAATGCCATGAGCTTTGATAAGCTGATGGCATTTAACTGGTTTAAGCAGTTGCTGTGGATTGGGACGGCGTTGGTGCTTATCGTGATTTTACTGGTGGTGGATTATAAGGCTTATGATACCCTGGCGTATGCCTTGTATGCGGGAATGATTGTGCTACTGCTCGTGACGATGGTAGTAGCGCGTCCGATTGCGGGCTCGAGGTCGTGGTTGGAACTTGGGCCAGTACGATTGCAACCGGCAGAGTTTGCGAAGTTTACTACTGCGCTGGCGGCTTCGCGGTTTATGGCGAGTATTAATCTTCGTTATCAGAACTGGCGCGACCAGTTGGTGCTGGCCGGCATTACGTTGCTGCCGCCATTGCTTATTGTGGCTTCGAATGAATCGGGGCAGGCGCTGGTGTTTGGGGCATTGCTGCTGGCGTATTTTCGGGAGGGGATGTCGCCGCTTATTCTGCTATTGCTGGCTGCAGCGGGTATTATTCTGCTGCTGGCTTTGCTGGTGCCAAAATTGTGGCTGGTGTTGGCATTCACGGTGATATTGGTTGTGGTACTGGCGATAAACCGCCGGGTATTGCGCCATCACCTGCCGTTGGCGATGGGAGTGTGGCTGGCGGTAATCGGCATGGTGATAGGAGTTGATTTCTTCTATAATAAAGTGTTGCAGCCTCACCAACGGCAACGGATAGAGATTTTGCTCAACCCTTCTTCGGACCCTTTGGGGAAAGGGTGGAACGTGACGCAGAGCAAGATTGCCATTGGGTCGGGCGGATTGCTGGGCAAGGGCTTTTTGCAGGGTACGCAGACGAAATTTGACTTTGTGCCGGAGCAGAGCACCGACTTTATCTTCTGCACGGTGGGGGAGGAGTTTGGGTGGATGGGAAGCCTAGTGGTTATCCTCCTCTACCTGACGTTGCTTTGGCGTATTATCTATGTTGCAGAGCGACAAAAATCGGTTTTTGGGCGGACGTACGGGTACTGTGTTGCGTGCATCTTATTCTTTCACATGACGGTGAATATGGGCATGACCATCGGCCTGGCTCCGGTGGTGGGTATTCCGTTGCCATTCTTCAGCTACGGAGGGTCGTCGTTGTGGTCATTTACCATCCTGCTTTTTAGCCTGCTGGCGCTGGATGCCTATCGCAAGCAGGATTTGCTGCGCTGATGGCCGCCGTGAGCGTACCGCGCTGGCTATGGATGGTGCTCGTGGCCGCCCACCTAATCACTTTGGGCTGGGCAATCCGGACGGGAAGCTGGGACTTTCCGGATTCGGGGAGGTACCAGCAGGCGGCGGCGAATATAGCCCAGCACGGACAGCTTTATGCGCGTGCCTGGCCCCTGGCTACACCGCTGGGACAGGCCGTGCAAGAATTCTCTATTCGGACACCTGGGTATCCGGTTGTGATTTTGGGGCTGGGAGCAGCACAAAGCCATATTGCGCTGCTGCTGGTAATTCAGAACCTGCTAAGCCTGGCTACAATTGGAGTGGTGCTGCACTGGTGGGCGGGCTGGGCACGGCCTCATGGCAAGCAATGGGCGTGCGCGTTGCTCTGCGTGCTGACTTTCCCGGCGCAGTTGATTTATGCCAATGCGGTGATGAGCGAGATAATGCTACAGGCCACGGTACTGGTGATGGTGATAAGTGGGGTGCGTTATCTTAAAAACCTAAGGCTTTCTGCCTTTGCAATGACTGCGATGGCCAGTGTGGTTGCGCTACTGCTAAAGCCGGTGTT
This sequence comes from Hymenobacter daeguensis, assembly GCF_054780555.1. NCBI lineage: Bacteria > Pseudomonadati > Bacteroidota > Cytophagia > Cytophagales > Hymenobacteraceae > Hymenobacter > Hymenobacter daeguensis. The sequence continues at coordinate 205,617 of NZ_BAAGWC010000006.1, read as the reverse complement.
TTACCCCTTTGCGGCGATAATAGCCGTTGCGGGCCTGGTGCTGGGATGGCGGGCACGGCGCGGAGTGGTGGCAGCTATTGGGTTGGCACCAGCCCTGGTAGTGCTGGCTTATATGGAGTGGAACCAGCAGCGCACAGGCTATTTCCATTTTTCCAGTATTACCGAAATCAATCTGCTGCATTACAATGCGGCAGGCGTGGTGCGACAGTTGGACGGCGCGCAGGCAGAAGATATGTGGGTGGCCGGGGTCTTACATGATGCACAACTCCAACCGGATTTTGCGGCTCGGCAACGGCTGATTCATGAGCGGGCGAGTGACGTGCTGTGGGCGCATCCGCTGGTATATGCCTGGCAGCATATAATGGGAATGGCGGCGCTTTTTCTGGACCCTGGCCGGTTCGATATCAGCGAGTTTTTGCAACTGGCCCCCTTGGCGGGCGGGGGCTTTCTGGCACAGGTAAGGTCGGGTGGGCTTTGGCAGGCGGTACAGCGTTTACCGTTGGGGTTGATGACCGGACTGGCCGTGGTATTGCTCGCTAACCTGGGGCGGCTGGTACTGGCCGCACGGGGATTTCGACGCTTGCGCCAGGGGCGGGACGGGGAGCAGTATGGCCGATGGATAGTGCTTGGGCTGCTGGCCTACGTGGCTGGGCTGACAGGGCCTTTAGGAGCCGCCCGTTTTCTGGTCCCTGTGTGGCCGCTGCTGCTGGGGCTGGCACTGGCGGGCATAAAAAGCGGCGTGGCAAAGCTTGCTAAGTCCGTAGCAAACGACGCCAATGCGTGAAAACCAACGCGAGCGCTGCGCAAAAAGCCGGAGCTGCGAGATACCCCATACGGCCTAAGTCGCCGGAAAGCAGCATGTGGGCACCTACCACGGTCAGTAATCCCATTTCGGGCTTGCCCAAGCCATCGAACATGGAATGGGCAATTGGGCGCCGTCGATACTCAAGCCAGCGCGCTACAAACGGAATTAGCGTGAAAAGGCCGAAGATGCTGAGTAGCTCGCCTACGCCCTTGGGAGAGCAGGCTCGCCGAATGGAGTAAAGCAGGTTATCGGCGTGGGCCAGGGCATTGGAAACCGATTGGCTTGCCGGAGCCCCGAGCTGCCTGTCAATAACGTAATGAACAACGAACAGCGCAGCTAATCCGCCTGCCAAAGCCAGCAGCTGACGGGACCAGGCAAGCGCCGGCCGGCCAAACCAAAGCAGCCACGGCACCAGAAAGAAAAAGGATTCTTTGGCTAGTGGGCCAAGAAGCAGGGCCAGGAATACGGCCCAGGCGCTACCGGGGCCGCGTCGCACGGCATAGTAGCCGAGGCCGAAAACCAGTAGGTACAGGCTGTCGGTGAGCGGGAGGCCCGCCGCGTACTCGGCCCAGCGGCTGGTGAGAACGGCCAGCATGGCCAGAGCAGCCGCTTCGGCCGATGCCCCGGCCTGGCGAGCACCGTTGAACCAGCAAGCTCCGGCAGCAGCCAGTAACATGCAGTTGACCAGGTAGAAAGAAAAGCGCAGTGGCCACCAACCCGCGGGGCGCTGCGGCCAGACGCGGCCATACACCTTGGCAATAGGCACTGCTACTACGGCGGCCGCTGCCGGCACCAGCACGCGGTAACGATGCGTGACGCGAATGCTATCGAACCGGCCGGCGGCCATGTGCAGGTAGCTGCGCGTGTCGGGCGAGTGCGAAAAATCGAAGTGCACGTACATCGGGTAGGCCAGATTGGCCAGAGTGGCCACCGCCAGCAGCCACGGAAGCAGCCAGCGGCGGGCGCGGGCCCCGATGATGGACGAAGTCGGCGCGGGACTAAGCAAACTTGCGCTCAATGAGCTTCAGTAACTTGTTGACGTGCTCTTCCTTACGGCTCCAGTCGTAGCGTTGCGAAAGGTCGCCGGTGACGTAGGTCCTGGCCTGGTCGGCGGTAGGCAGCGAGTCGAGGTGCTGGATGGCGGCGTGGTAATCCATGTTTTCGCCGCCAAAAAGCTCGTTGATAAAGCTGAAGCGCTGGTTGATGGAAATGGCTTCGCGCAGGGTTTCAACTTTGGGACCGGCCCGCTCGGCCAGCGAGGCCGGGCTGGCCGTGTTGCGCAGCGTGTCGGCCAGGGCCGGGGCGGCGGGCTGCGTAGCCCTGAGCTTTTCGTGCAGGGGAACGTTGCCGGGCTCGGTAACGGGCAGCGGGCGGGCCGGGGCCGGCGGGGCTACTGGCTGGGCCGCCGGCGTGCTTGGGGCCGGCACGGCTGGCGCAGGAGCAATAGCAGGTGAGGCGACAAAAGTGGGCGGCGTTACGAGTTTAGGCTCGGGCACCGGCGCAGGTGCTTCAGTAAGGGTAAGGGCTTCCGGGACAGGGGCCGGCGCAGCCACTGACGCCGGAGATGAAACAGGGCCATCTTCCAGCAAATCGGCAGTGGTCAGCGGCAGCAGGGCGCTGAGCTCAGCCACCAGCCGCTGCATGGGTTGGTGGGCTTTGTAGTTGGCAGCGTGGTAAAGCTCGAAACGGTGGATGAGAAAGTCGCGGCTCAGGTCGTTGCTCACGGGCAGGCTGTCCACGAAGCCCTGGTAAAAGGCCTTATCGATGTCGAGATAGCGAAGCCCATCGCGCAGGCCCGCCAGCGTAGGCTGTTCCGTGGTGCCGAGGAGCAGGCGCTGGAAGCTATTCACCGGGTCGGCCACGATGCTCAGGGCATCGGCCGTCGCTTGGGCCAGCAGCGGCTCAAAAATGCCACGGCTCAGGCTGATGTGCCGCGAAAGCACGTTCATAAACTGCGTGAGGGCCGTTTGCACGGGCGCCGCTTCAAAATCAAAATAAGGACTGCGCAACCGGGCGGTTTCGGCCTGCCACTGGCCCAGCAGCTGGCGCATGACCAATAGGTTGAGTTGGCGAATCGGGGTGAATTTGAGCACGGCCGGGCCGTCGAGGGTAGCCGCCGGCTGTGGGCCGAAGTGCAGGTCACAGAGCCGGGCCGCCAGGCGGCGGCCATAATGGGCGCACTTGGTGGGGCTATATTTGTCGTTCATAAAAAGGCCGTTTTCAGTGGCCGAAGTTAGGCACAAATGCCCCTGCTCACGATTGAAAACTTGCCCGGTGCCCCGGTAGAAGTACCGGCCGGCGCAAATTTATTGGCCGCCATCCAGGCTGCCGGGCACGACTGGATGCACGCTTGCGGGGCTAAAGGCCGCTGCACTACCTGCCGCCTGCAAGTATGCAGCGGGCAGGAAAACCTGGCCCCGCTCACGGCTGCAGAGCTGCGCTACCGCGCTGCCGGCCGCTTGCAGGATAACGAGCGCCTGACCTGCCAGGCCCAGCTGCCCGCTGGCGACGTAACCGGCCGCGTGCCCGACGCGACGCAACTGCCTCACGTACGGTATGCTGACTGAGCTGCCAGGCGCGTAGCAGCTCGGTGCGGTGCGGCAATCAGGGCATCGGGACCATCCGAGCGGGGACAAATCGGCCGAGCGCAAGGCCCTGATTTTGTGTGGCCAGCTGCCGAAAGGCGTGGTTTAAGCTTGAGCCAAGCCGGCGCAGGCCGTACTTTAGAGGTTCCGTTCAGGAGCTTCGGCTCCCATTGCTCATCTGCTCATTTCCTGCTTGTGTTTATTGAACCCCGCGTTGGCAACCGCCACAACGCCCCGCGCCGGGGCTGGATTGAAGTGGTGTGCGGCTCCATGTTCTCGGGCAAAACCGAAGAGCTGATTCGTCGCCTCACCCGCGCCCGCATTGCCCGGCAGCGGGTCGAAATCTTCAAGCCCGTCATCGATACCCGCTACCACGCCGAAGACGTGGTGAGCCACAACGCGGCCCGCATTCGCTCCACGCCGGTGGCCGTTGCCTCAGAAATTCTGCTGCTCGCGGCCGGCTCCGACGTGGTGGGCATCGACGAAGCCCAGTTTTTCGACAGCTCGCTGGTTGAGGTGTGCGCCCAGCTGGCCAACATTGGCACCCGCGTTATCGTGGCCGGGCTCGACATGGACTACCTGGGCCGGCCCTTCGGCCCCATGCCGGCGTTGCTGGCCACGGCCGAATTTGTGACCAAAGTACACGCCGTGTGCGTATGCTGCGGCGAAATTGCTTCCTATTCCTACCGCATCGCGGCCAGCGAAAGCCAGGTGCTGCTCGGCGAAACTGATTCGTACGAGGCGCGCTGCCGGCCCTGCTTTCTGGAAGGGATGCAGGTGAAAGCGCCCAGCCCGGCGGCCAGCTCGGCCGCCGCGCACTAAACGGCGGGCGGGCGCGTTGGCATGAGGGGCCGCCGGGCCTTCTTTCTTACTAAGTGTTTTTGCTGAGCGTATGCTTCATCTTTTCCGTTTTGTGCTTGGCCTCACCGGGCTGTTGTTGATGAGTAGCCCGGCCTGGGCACAAAGCACTGCCGGCTACGGCGACTGGCAGCTGCACCTGCCCACCAATCACCCTTTGCAGCTGGCGGATGCTGGTGACCGGGTGTATGTGGTGGCACAGAATGCCTTTTATTTTCTTGATAAAAACCAGAATACCACGCAGGTACTTTCCAGCCGTGACGGACTGAGCGACGTAGGCGTAGTAGCCGTTGCCTACGACTCGGTGACCAGGCAAACGGTGCTGGCCTACCGCAATGGCAATCTGGACATTCTGCGGCCCAACGGCAGCATTCGTAACCTGAGTGACATTCTTCGCAAGTCCATTCAGGGCGGCAAGAACATCAACCGCATCACTATAGCAGGCTCGAAAGCGTACCTGTCAACCAATTTTGGTCTGGTGGTCGTGGACCTGGTCAAGCTCGAAATAAGTGACACATACAGCAGCATCGGCCCGGGAGGGGCATTGCAGCCCGTCAACGACGCTGCGGTAGCGGGGGGCTACCTTTTTCTGGCCACCTCAACCGGGGTGTTGCGGGGGGCACTGACTTCCAATTTGTTGGATTACCGCAGTTGGACGGCTTATACCCTATCGGGAAGTGCGCGTCGGGTAACGACATTGGTCACGTACGCCGGGCAAGTATATGCTGGTCAGGATAACAACGATTTGCAAAAGTTTGTGGCCAGCCCTACGCCTTCGTGGGTGCCTGTGTATGGAACGTATTCGCTGGAGCACCGCAGCCTGCGAGCCAGCGTTGCAGGAGTGATTATTTCAGATGACCAATACGGCGTGCGCCGTTTAGCTCCTAACGGGGTCGTGACCACCATCACCCCCGGTGTGCAGGGAACGTCCATGCTCGATGCCATTCGGGGGCGTGACGGCAGCTATTACATCGCCAATAATGACAATGGCGTGGGTAACATCGAGAAGGGCTTTCAGCGCATTCCGCCCACTGCCGGGGCCGTCCCCGAATCTTACCTGGCCAATGGCCCGGCTACCAGCCGGGCATTCAGCATCCTGGCCGATGCGCGAACCAATACGGTCGACGTGTTCAGCGGGGCCTACTCGGAGCGCTACGACCCGGCCGGCCTGCGCCAAGGATTTTACGAGTACACGAGCGGGCAGTGGACCAATTTCAACCCACCCAACCTGACGGGAGCCAATACGCTGCTGCTGGGCCCGGTGCGTGGCACCCGCACTCCCGATGGCACCCTGTATGTGGGCGCCAATGGCGGGGGCCTGCTGGAATGGAAGGGCCCGACCCAGATTCGTCAGTTTGGCCAGGGGATTCCATCGGGAAGCCCGCTCATTGGCACATTCGGCCAGGGCAATAGCCGGGTGGAGATAACAGACTTGGCAGCTACCACTGAGGGCAAAGTATGGGTAGTGAACCGGCACCTGACCCCGGGCAACTCCGGCTTGTTTCTGTTCGACCCAGCCGCCAATACCTGGCAAACAATCCCTTACTCAATAGGCTTCGAGGCGCTTGAGCGCATTGCGCTGGATGATAACGGGTATGTCTGGGTTTCGGTATCGCGTAAGACGGACCCGACCGGTGCCCCGCTGGGCATTTATGCCATCGACCCGTCGACTACGGCTCCCAACCCGCCGCGCTTTTTTACCACGGCCTCGGGCTTGCCCGATAACCAGATTTACGAGCTGGCCAAAGACCGGCGCGGCTACATCTGGGCAGCTACCATTAAAGGCGTAGCGGTGTACAACGATGCCAGCGGACCGTTTCTGTCTAACACTGGCTTCACGCTGCCCATCGTGCGGCGGGGCGAAGGCACCGGTTTCCCGGTGCTGTTCAGCGAGGCGGTGCGCTGCCTGGCCGTGGACGGCGGCGACCGCAAGTGGTTCGGCACCGATAACGGCCTCTGGCTGTTCAGCCCCGATGCCGACGAGGCACTGCTGCATTTCACCACCACCAACAGCCCATTGCCCTCCAACCGCATCGTGGACGTGAAAGTGAACGATAAAACCGGCGAAGTATGGGTGGCTACCGATGCCGGCGTGGTGACTTACCGTGGCTCGGCCACGGTCACGGAAGGCACGCCGAAGTGCACGGCAGTGTTTCCTAACCCCGTACGTCCCGATTTTGCGGGTACCGTCGGCATCACCGGTCTGGCCAACAATGCGCTGGTGAAAATAACCGATGTAGCCGGCCATCTGGTGTATGCCACCACGGCCGCCGGCGGCACCGTTACCTGGAACCTGACCAATCCCAACGGTGAGCGGGTGCGCTCGGGCACTTACCTCGTCCTGTCATCGGATGCCGATGGCCGGAACGGCTGCGTGAGCAAAGTGGCCGTGCTCAGTAAATGACACTATGCTGATTAAAACCCGGGGCATCGTCCTCAGCTTTCTTAAATACCGCGAAACCAGCATCATTGCCCGCGTCTATACCGAGCAGCTGGGTGTGCAGAACTACATCGTGAATGGCGTGCGCAAAGCCAAGCCGCCGGGCCGCATTGCGCTGTTTCAGCCCTTCACGCTGCTGGAGCTGGTGGCCTACGTGGCGCGGGGCAGCAGCGGCCTCACGCGTTTGTCGGAATACCGCTGTTCCGAGCCCTTCCAAAGCCTGCCCTACGAAGTGCAGAAGAGCAGCGTCGTGCTTTTTCTGTCGGAAGTGGTGAGCCGCGCCGTGCGCGAGGAGGAGAAAAATGAGCCGCTTTTTCAGTTTTTGCACGACTCCATTCTGGCTTTCGACCGCCAGGCTGCCGGAACCGAAAACTTTGCCCTGAGCTTTTTGCTGGAGCTGGCCACGTACCTGGGCTTCGGCATCAGCTCCGGGGGCGAGCTGACCGACCAGGTCATTATGGCGGGCCACGCCGCCACGGCCCGGGGCGCGGTGGGGCCGCCTACGCTCCGGCTAAAGGAGTTCGACGGCTACTTCGATGAGTTGCTGCGCGACCCCGCCCGCAGCACTATTCCCAACGGCCGGGTGCGCCACGAACTGCTCCACGTCCTCATTCGCTATTACCAGTTGCACGTGGAGCAAATGGGCGAAATTCGCTCCCTTGATATCCTCTCCGAGGTACTAAACTAGCGCACGTGGCCGCGCGGCCTGCAGCCGCTCCTACTTAAAATCGACCAGCTCCACCTCGAAGCGCAGCACGGAGTTGGCCGGAATGTCGGCTCCCATGGCACGAGGGCCGTAGGCCAGCGGCGACGGAATGAGCAGCACTGCCTTGGTGCCCTTGTTGAGCATGGCAATGCCCTGGTCCCAGCCCTGAATAACCTGGCCGGCTCCCAGCACAAACGAAAACGGGTCGTTGCCGTGTCTGGCCGAGGCATCGAACTCCTGGCCCGTCGTCAGAATGGTGCCCCGGTAAAGTACCCGCACCGTCTGGCCCTGTTTGGGCAGCGGGCCGGTGCCGAGCTTTTTGAGGATGTAGTAGGTCCCGCCGGGGGTTTTGCGGGCCGTGGCGTGGTTCTTCTTCAGGTAGGCCTGGATGATGGCATCATCTTTTGCCGATTGCGCGGCGGCCATCAGCTTGCCCTGCCGCAGGTTTTCTTCCTGCATCTTCTGGTGGCGGGCCGTCATCTCGGCCATCGTCACCAGCTCGCGGGCGCTTGCCATTACCAGTAGCGTGTTGCCGCTTTTTTTGATGAGCGAGGGCACCGGCTGGTGGAAGGTTTTGGCAAAAACCGTATCGGCCGGGAAGCGGAACACGGCGCTGTCGCCGGGCAGCAGCAGGCCCAGGGCTTCTTCCAGGCTGCCGGGCGTGGGCTGAGCGGGCAGCGCCACGGGCTGGGGCAGCGGCTGCATCTGGCGCGAGTTCATGATGACCGAGTCGCGGCCCGTGCGGAATTCCATAAACACGGTGAGCACCTGGCCGGCGCGGCTGGCATACGGCGCATCGGTGGGGGCGAGGGCGCGGGGCTGGTAGCGGCCGGCGGCATCCTTGCGAAAGAGCTGGTACTCAGTGCCCGTGGGCAGGCGCGTAAACGATTGGGCTGCGGCTGTTTGGGAATAGGCAAGCAGCGCGCAAAGGGCAACCAGAAAAAAATGCTTCATTTCAGATAATTATCGGCTAAACGGTAGGAGGAGAGCCGCTGCGGCCTCGTTGGCCGTGGCGCTGTCAGCGCACGCTCACTACCAGGATTTCAAACAGCAGCTCGGTATTGGGGGGAATTACAAACCGGGTTTCATCGTCGGGGTCGGGCACGCCCTTGGCGCCGTAGGCCAGTGCGGCCGGTATCCAGGCCCGCACCCGTGCGCCCACCGTCAGCAGGGGCATCAGCTCGTCGAGGCCGGCAATCACCTCTTTGCGGCCCACCCGAAACCGCAACGGCCCGCCCGAGGCGGGGGAGGCATCAAAAATATGGCCATCGGGCAAAAAGCCGGTGTAGCGCACGGCCACGCGGCTTCCTTCCGTTATTGCGGCCCCCGTGCCGCGTTCCCAAAACACGAAACGCACCCCATGCTGCGTGTGCTGCAGCTGGTGATGCGTCGTGTCGGGAGGAGGGGCTGTCGGAAGAGCCGGTACCTGCGCCGTGGCTGCCTGAGCCATGACCAGCAAAATGGCCGGCAGCAGGCCCGCATATTTCCGGTCACAACGCCATGGCTTCATGCAGGCAGGCCAAAGAAGTTAATAAACGTCGAGAATCTCAACGTCGAACATCAGCGCCGAATCGGACGGGATGCTGCTGCTGCCCGCCGGGCCATAGGCCAGCCGCGAAGGGATAAGGAGCAGCTTGCGGTCGCCTTTGCGCATCAGCAGCAGGCCTTCGTTGAAGCCCGGGATGGCCCCGCTGCCGGCCGTGAACACGGCGCAGCCGCAGCTGGAGCGGTTTTCGGTGGAGTTGTCGAAGATGGAGCCTGCCGGGTAGCTGGCATTGCCATACGAAGCCGCGTACCCCGAGGAAGAGGGGTGGGCCCCATTGCTCAGAAAACGACCAATGTACTTCACGCTCACCTGCCGGCCGGTCGTCACGGCCGGGCCCTGGCCATCCACAAGGCCCACCACGTACAGGCCCGAGTTGGTGCGCGTGGCCTGGTTGAGCAAGTTGTTGCGCACCAGGTAGTTGTGAATGGTGTCCTCGTCGATGATTTTCAGCTGGTTCTCGTGTTCGGCCAGCTGCTTCTGGTAAGTGGTTTGCGAGTTGCAGCTCCACAGGGCCGGCGCGGCCAGCAGCAGCCCCAGGGCCCACCCGAGGTAGCGCGAACGAAGCGAAGATTTTTTCATGGCGAGAAGAATAAAAAAGATTCCGGCCAACGGCGGGCGGGCAGTTGCGCCGCACCGCCCGTTGGCCGGAATCAAAGCTAATTGGCTAATAAAAGGCTATTGAACATCAACAAGTTCCACCTCAAAACGCAGGGGCGAGTTGGCCGGAATGTCGGTGCCCATGGCGCGGGGACCGTAGGCCAGCGGCGACGGAATGAGCAGAATGGCCTTACTGCCCTTGTTGAGCAGCGAAATGCCTTCGTCCCAGCCCGGAATCACTGCGCCCTGGCCGATGGGGAAGTCAATCGGCCGGCCCTGCTTGTCCGACGAGTCGAACAGCTTGCCGCTGAGCAGCGTGCCGTTGTAGTTCACGCTCACGCTCTGGCCGGGCTTGGGCGTAGCGCCGGTGCCGGGCTTCAACACCTGGTAGTAGATGCCCGACGGCGTCTTCTGCACCGTCAGGCCATTTTTCTTGATGTAGTCCTGCAGCAGGGCATCGTCTTTCTTCAGCTGGGCCTGCACCTCGGGCGTGGCCAGCATTTTGGCTTGCGCGTCCTTCTGGTCCTTCATCTGCTTCTGGTACTCCGGCGATGCCATCCGCTGCTTCAGCTGGGCCGCCGATGCCCGCTTCTGCAACTCGGGCTGCATGGCCTGGGCTTCGGCTTCGGTAATGATTTTGGGCTCGGTGGCCACGTACATCACCACCACGTTGCCGCCCTTGCGCAGGAACGGCGGCACCGGCTGGCCCGACTTCGGCTTGATGAGCGAATCGACCTGGAAGCGGAACACGCCGCTGTCGCCGGGCTGGAGCAGCGACAGGGCCTCGTCGGGCATGCCTTTCTGCTTCAGCTCTTTCAGGGGCAGCGGCACGGCCATGCCCACGTCGCGGCGGGTGTTCTGCAGCACCGAGTCCTTGCCGGTGCGGTACTGCATGTGGCCGAGCAGGAACTTGTTCAGACGGTCTTTGTAAGTGGGGTCGCCGTCGGGGCCGATTTCGCGCCGCTCGTAGCTGTTGCCTACTTTCTTGAAAATCTTGTACTCGATGCCGGACTTGGTTTTGGCAAACTCCCCGCCGTCTTTGTTACAGGCCGTGAGGGAAGCGAAGCTCAGCACGCCGGCCGCCAGGGCCAGCTGCCGCGCAGAGCGGGAGGAAAAACGCATGAAAATATTAAGAGTGAAGAGTCAGAAACGGTTCAAAGTTACGCCACCGGCGGCGCTACGGCGGCAGGCACGCCCGTCAGCTGCTCCTTATACTCGGGCAGGATGCTGAGAAAGCGGTCCACGGTTGCATCGAGGGTCTGGTAGCTGATGCCGCCAGAGGCGTTGTGGTGCCCGCCACCGTCGAAATGACGGCGCGAAAAGTCGCTGACGGAGAAGTTGCCCACCGAGCGGAAAGAAATTTTGACGGCCACGCCGCGGTCGATGAAAACGGCCGCAAACACAATGCCTTCGATGCTCAGCGCATAGTTCACGAGGCCTTCGGTATCGCCGGTTTTGCTCTGGTACTGGCGCAGCTCGTCCTGGGTGATGGCAATGTAGGCCGTGTTGTATTCGCGGTTCACCACCAGCTTGTCCTTCAGCACAAAGCCCAGGAAACGCAGGCGGATTTCGGAGTGCGAGTCGTAGATGCGGCGGTGCACCGACGACAGGTCAATGTTTACCTTCAGCAGCTCGGCAATAATCAGGTGCACGTTGCGCGAGGTGCTGGGGTGACGGAACGAGCCCGTATCGGTCATGATGCCCGCGTAGAGCGCTTCGCCCATGCCCTTGGTGAGAAGGTCCTGGTCGCCCAGGTCGCGGATTATCTCGAAAATCAGCTCGGCCGTAGCCGCTGCCGTGGGCACCGAAAACGTAATGTCGGCGAAATCCTCGGGCTCCTGGTGGTGGTCGATGAGGACCTTGACGGCGCTGGCCTGGCGCACGTACTCGCCCAGCTCGTTGATGCGGCCCAGGCAGCTGAAATCGAGGCAGCAGATGACCTCGGCCCGGGCCACCAGGTCGCGCACCTGGCGGTCGTTCTGGCGGCGGTCATACACCACCACTTCGTCGTTGCCCTCCATCCAGTTGAGAAACGCCGGATAGTCCGAAGGCGTCACGACCGTGACGTGGTGGCCCTTTTGCTTGAGGTAGCCGGCCCAGGCCAGCGACGAGCCCAGCGCATCGGCATCGGGCTTGTGGTGCGTGGTGATGACAATCTGCTTGGGCTGCGCCAGCAACGCCTGCAGAGCGGAAATGGAACTAGACATCGACAACATGAATGGCCCTGTTAAAGAAGGCGGGCCGGTGGCTTACAAATAATTGGGCCGGCAAAAGTCGGAAGAAATCTTGTCTTAACAACGCAACGCCCCGGGAAGGTTCTTCGCGGCTATCTCAACGGCCGCCTGGCCTCGACTAATAAACGACATCGGCTTTGTGGCTACTTTTGCAGCCGAATAACTTTTCAACCAACCCCCCTAGCCCTCAAAATGGCCACCAACCGCACATTCACGATGATTAAGCCCGATGCCGTTCAGGACAACCACATTGGTGGTATCCTGAGCATGATTGAGGCCGGCGGCTTCCGCATCGTGGAGCTCCAAAAAGTTACCCTCACGCCCGAGCGCGCCGGCCAGTTCTACGCCGTGCACGCCGAGCGCCCGTTCTACAACGACCTGGTGAAATACATGTCGAGCGGCCCCATCGTAGCCGCCATCCTCGAGAAAGACAACGCCGTGGCTGATTTCCGCACCCTCATCGGCGCTACCAATCCGGCCAACGCCGAGGAAGGCACCATCCGGAAGAAGTACGCCAAGAGCATCGAAGCCAACGCCGTGCACGGTTCGGACTCCGACGAAAACGCGCAAATCGAAGGGGACTTCTTCTTCGGCACAAAGTAATTCCGACGCCGGAATCAAGGAAAAAGCCCGCTCTGCATTGCGCAGAGCGGGCTTTTTGTTTGTGCCAAAAGCAGACTTTTTTTATACCAATCTTGTATCGTCGGGCTTTTTTGGTGTAGGGGCGGGGCTTGCCCCCGCCCGCTGTTGAACGGCATTGTTTTAATAGCCGCGAACGACGGGCGGGGGCAAGCCCCGCCCCTACGCCTGCTCTACTGAGAGCAGCGGCTCCGGATGCGTAGTTTCGGCGGGCTGCGTGGTGTGTTTGTGTTTAAAGATGAGCACGAACAGCACGGCAATGGCCAGCGCATAGCCGGCAAACGTGAGCCAGATGCTGTGCCAGTCCTTGTTGCCGGCGGCATCGGTGAAATATTCCTGGATGATGAGGCCGCTCAGCGAGCTGCCGAGCACCGCGCCAAAGCCGTTGGTCATCATCATAAACAGGCCCTGTGCGCTGGCCCGGATGCTGGGCTGGGTCTGGGTTTCGACAAACAGCGAGCCGGAGATGTTGAAGAAGTCGAAGGCCATGCCGTACACGATGCACGAGAGAATAATCATCCAGAGGCCGTCGGCAGGATTACCGTAGGCAAACAGCCCGAAACGCAGCACCCAGGCAATCATGCTGAATAGCATGACCTGCTTGATGCCGAAGCGGCGCAAAAAGAACGGAATGGCCAGAATGAACAGCGTTTCGGAAATCTGCGAGATGGACATGATGATGGCCGGGTACTTCACCGATAAAGTGTCGCGGTAAGCCGGGTTCTTGTCGAAATCATGCAGGAAGGTGTCGCCGTAGGCATTGGTGAGCTGCAACGCCGCGCCGAGCAGCAGTGCAAACAGGAAAAAGGTCAGCATCTTGCGGTCGCGCAGGATGGCGAACGACTTGAGGCCCAGGATTTCGGCCAGGTTCTGGCTGGACGTGTTGGCCGACTGTGGCGGGCAGGCCGGCAGCGTGAACGAGTAGATGCCCAGCAGAATGGCCGCCCCAGCCGCTACGTAGAACTGGCTGGCCGATTTCTCGAAGCCTAGCAGGCTCACCGTCCACATGGCCACAATGAAGCCCACCGTGCCCCACACGCGGATGGGCGGGTAGTCCTTCACCACATCGAGCCCCTGCCGCTTCAGAATGGAATACGACACGGCGATGGACAGCGCCAGCGTGGGCATGTAGAAAATCATGTTCAGCAGGATAACCCAGAAGAACGTGCCGGGGTCCGTCACCATCGGAATGGTGCAGAGCACGAGGCCCCCCAGAATGTGCAGGATGCCGTAGAGCTTCTCCGCATTCACATACTTATCGGCCACGATGCCCATGAGCGAGGGCATGAAGATGGAGGCAATGCCCATGGTGGAGAAAATGGCCCCAAACTGCGCGCCCGACCACTGTTTGGTTTGGAACCAGTACGCGCCAATCGTAATGAGCCATGAGCCCCAGATAAAAAACTGGAGAAAGCTCAGGATGGTAAGACGCAGCTTTGTGTTCATGCGAAGGAGGTGGGAAAAGAAAGTTGCAAAGGCCACGCACTGGCCGGGACCGTCAAAGATAAATAAAAAAGCCCCTGCAAAACGCCCCGTCTCCGGTGGGCTTTTTGCAGGGGCCTGGGGGGCGCTGGCGGACGATTTAGGCCTCGTAGCTGGCCGAGAACGTACCGGCGGGCTGGCCGTCGGCCGTGGGGTAGTCGGTGTAGCCATCGGCGAAACCGCCGGGGCCGGGCGCGTAGAAAGTGGCCTGGTCGGCTTCGGCCAGGGGCAGGCCTTTTTCGAGGCGCTCCACCAGGTCGGGGTTTGAGATGAAGGGACGGCCGATGGCAATGAGGTCGGCCGGGCCGGCGAGGGCGGCTTCAATCTGGGCCACGGTGTTGTAGCCACCGCTCAGGATGAGCGTGTTGGTGAACTTGCTGCGAATGAGCGGCACCACTTCGGCGGGCACGGCGGGCGCGCCCATGCTCGCGTGGTCGACGAGGTGCAGGTACACGACGCCGATTTTTTGCAATTCCCCGGCCAGGTAGGCGTAGGTTTCGTCAATCTCGGGGTAGTTCGGCTGGTCGTTGAACACGCCCCAGGGCGAGAGGCGAATGCCGGTGCGCTCAGCCCCGATGGCCTCGGCTACGGCTTTGGTTACGTCGAGCACGAAGCGGGCGCGGTTTTCGATGCTGCCGCCGTACTCGTCGGTGCGCTGGTTGCTGGCGGGGTTCAGGAACTGCTCCAGCAGGTAGCCGTTGGCGCCGTGCAGCTCCACGCCGTCGAAACCGGCTTCGAGGGCCAGTTTGGCGCTGTGCACGTACTCGTCGCGCACGCGGGCCAGCTCATCGAGGCGCAGGGCGCGGGGCGTGGGCTGGTCCTGCATCTGCTGCTGGTCGGTCCACATCTGGCCCTGGGCCGCCACGGCCGATGGGGCAATGCCTTCGGCGCCTGCGGGCAGGTTGAGGGGGTGAAACACGCGGCCGGCGTGCATCAGCTGCACAAAAATGTGGCCGCCGTGGTGGTGCACGGTTTCCGTGACGCGCTGCCAGTTGGTTACCTGCTCCTGGTTGAACAGGCCGGGAATGCGGGCGTAGCCCAGGCCATCGGCCGAGGGCGACACGCCTTCGGTGATGATGAGGCCGGCCGTGGCGCGCTGGCGGTAGTATTCGGCCATCAGCTCGTTGGGCACGTTGCCCAGGGCGCGGCTGCGCGTCATGGGGGCCATTACGAGGTGGTTGGCGAGGGTGAGGCTGCCCAGTTTGGCAGGCTCGAAAGCTTTGTTCGACATGAGTTGGATAGACGGCGGTGCGTGGGCCGCCGCTTCGGTTGGATGAAACGCGGCTAAGAAGCAGGTAGGTACACGAATTGTTTCTGTCAACCGGATTATCGTTGGATTATGCCGCCGGCCGGGATTGCTAAAAACCAAAAAAGCCCGTTCCACAGCGTGGAACGGGCTTTTTGATGCTTGATTTTCTTGCGTCACAAACCGCAAAAACCAACCCGACTAGGCAGGCGTGGCTTCGGAGAAGCGCTTGTTCACTTCATCCCAGTTGATGAGGTTGAAGAAGGCGGCGATGTAGTCGGGGCGGCGGTTCTGGTATTTCAGGTAGTAGGCGTGCTCCCACACGTCGAGGCCCAGCACCGGCATGCCTTTGCAGCCGGAGTCGGGCATCAGCGGATTGTCCTGGTTGGGGGTGGAGCAGATTTGCACCGAGCCATCGGCCTGCTTGCACAGCCACGCCCAGCCCGAGCCGAAGCGCGTGGTGGCCGCTTTGGTGAATTCTTCCTTGAACTTATCGAACGTGCCGAACGCCTTGGTGATGGCTTCGCCCACTGCGCCGGTGGCCGGGCCGCCGCCGTTGGGCGACAGGATGGTCCACCACAGCGAGTGGTTCCAGTGGCCGCCGCCGTTGTTGCGCACGGCTGCGGGGGCCTTGGCGATGTTGTGCAGGATTTCTTCCAGCGACTGGCCTTCCATCTCGGTGCCGGCAATGGCCGCGTTGAGGTTGGTCACGTAGGCCTGGTGGTGCTTGGAGTGGTGGATTTCCATCGTCTGCGCGTCGAAGGTGGGTTCGAGGGCATCGTAGGAGTAGGGGAGTTTGGGCAGTTCGAAAGCCATAGTTGAAAAAGGGTTTGGGTGGTGGAGAGTGAGTATGGTGGCGGGGTTGAAACAGCCGGTTCCGTGCATGGTTACGGCAGCCGCCCACTTAAGGTCAAAAGTATAGCATCGCCGCTGAATTCTGAATAGCCGCCCGCCCATGCGCCGGCAGCACCCGGCCACGGGCTAGCGCTGCTGCCGGGCCAGAAATTCCAGGGTTTCGCGGTGCCGCTTCTCCGCTAGGTCTTCCCGGTAGGAAGCCACGGCCCAGATAGCCGCCGGAATCCAGCCGATGAGCGTGACGTGGAGAATGCCGCACAAAATGCCTTTGAGGACGTGGCCCCGGAATATCATCGAAATACCGGGCAGCAGGATGGCAAACAGCATAAGAAACAGCGGGGAAATGGGAGTGAGAATTAGTTACGCTTCAGGTTAAAAAATGCCTTCATCAGCGCGGCGCACTCGTCGGCCAGCAGGCCGCCGCGCAGCCTGGTGCGCGGGTGCAGCAGCGCCCCGTGCCGCCGGAATCCTACCTTGGGCTCCTCCGCACCGAATACCACGGCTTTGACCTGGGCCCAGTAGCTGGCCCCGGCGCACATCACGCAGGGCTCGATGGTGACGTAGAGGGTGCAGTCGGCCAGGTATTTATTGCCCAGGTGGTTGGCGGCAGCGGTCAGGGCCAGCATTTCGGCGTGGGCCGTCACATCGCGCAGGCGCTCGGTCTGGTTGTGGCCCCGCCCGATGATTTGCTGCTGAAAAACCACCACCGCCCCGATGGGAATTTCATCGGCCGCCAGCGCTTTCCGGGCCTCAGCCAAGGCCTGCCGCATGAAATACTCGTCGGTCATGGGGGCCCGCTTATTTCATCACAATGGCATTCATGACGGCCTGGGCCGTGGGCTGCCACTGTGCCTGCTCCTCGGCCGGGGCCACGAAGGTGAACACGAACAGCTGCGAGCCCTGAATGGCGTACTGCACCGTCTGATACTTCCTGATGGGGGCCAGCTGGGTACCGCGCCGCGCGTCGGCCACCGTCGAGATGAACTCGAAGTACATATAGTCGCGCCCGTTCACGGTGCGAATGTCTTCTTTCAGGAAGTCCACCTTCGAATACAGACGCTGAATGCTGGACTTGTAAATCTTAATCAGCACGCCGTAATCGAAGCTTTCGAAGGTGGTGGGGCGCAACGCTACGCTAAAATCGACGCGCCCGCTGGGATTGGAAAATACGGCCAGCGGCTTGCGCGGCGACGGATATTTCACGGCAATGCCATCGTCGGGCAGCGGTGCGAAACCGGCCGGCACCCCCACCGTCAGCCCCGACGACAGCTTCGTGGTCGTCAGCTTGGGCTTGGGCGCAAAGGACGTGAGGGCGAAAAAAAGCAGCAGGAACGAAGCGAATTTCATAGCAAAGGGCAACGATGTGGGCATAAAAGTAGTGCCCCGGCTGTTGGGCCGGGGCACTGCTGCAGTTTCGCTTAGCGGCGAATAGCGGGGTACTTAATCCGGACCTTCTTCCAATACACGTAGTTGCCGGTTTTGGCCTCCACCAGGTAGGTGCCCGCCGGAATCTTGCCCAGGTTCACCGGCGCGCCGGTGTTGTTTTGCGGGTCCAGGTCGGTCTGGTACACTACTTTGTCCTTATAATCGGTCATCACCAGCGTGCCCGGCTTGGTGAACTGCTGGGTGAAGCTCAGCAGAATATCCGTCGAGTTTGGCCTGGGGAAAACGTCGATGCCCGACAGCGTTTCGATGCGCTTGATGGGGCCGTCGAGCGTTACGGCGCCGGCCGTGCCCTTGGATTTGATTTCCGTGCCCGAGGCATCGGACTTGCTCTTGGTCTTGATTTTGGTTTGGGCCTGCGCAGAGCCGGCCACTAGCAGGGCGGCACCCAGAGCGAGAGCGGGGAGGAATTTCATGAGTATTTGGAGGGATTGAGAAAACAAAGGAACGCAGTTGACAACGCCCTTTGCATACTCCGTACCAAAGTTTGGGTTTCGCCCCGGCGGCCCAGTGGCTACCTTCGCAGAAAAAAGCGGAATCCCAATAATCCGTTTTACTCAGTTAGAATCCGTTAAATCTGCGGTCCATGTTACGTACCCACACCTGCGGCGAGCTTCGCCCCGAACACATTGGTCAAACCGTCAGCCTCTGCGGCTGGGTGCAGCGCACCCGCGACAAAGGCGCCATCCTCTGGATTGACCTGCGCGACCGGTACGGCCTCACCCAGGTGACCCTCGAAGAAGGCGTGGAGGCCGAAGCCGTGCGCGAAACCGCCCGCACACTCGGCCGTGAGTTTGTGCTGCAGGTGACCGGCAAAGTAGCCGAACGCTACTCCAAGAACGACAAAATCCTGACCGGCGCCATCGAAGTGCGCCCCGAGAAGGTCGAAATTCTGAACCCGGCCAAGCTGCCGCCCTTCCTCATCGAAGACGACACCGACGGCGGCGACGACCTGCGGATGAAGTACCGCTACCTCGACCTGCGTCGCACGCCCGTGCGCAACAACCTCATGCTGCGCCACAAAATGGCCCAGGCAGTGCGCCGCTACCTCGATGGCCAGGACTTTATCGAAGTCGAAACGCCCGTGCTCATCAAGAGCACGCCCGAAGGCGCGCGCGACTTCGTGGTGCCCTCGCGCATGAACCCCGGCGAGTTCTACGCCCTGCCGCAGTCGCCCCAGACGTTCAAGCAGCTGCTCATGGTGTCGGGCTTTGACCGCTACTTCCAGATTGTGAAGTGCTTCCGCGACGAAGACCTGCGCGCCGACCGCCAGCCCGAGTTCACGCAGATTGACTGCGAAATGGCCTTCGTAACCCAGGAAGACATCCTCGACATGTTCGAGGGCCTGGTGCGCTACCTGTTCAAGGAAATCAAGAACCTCGATTTCCCCACCGTGCCCCGCATGACCTACGCCGACGCCATGCGCGACTACGGCAACGACAAGCCCGACACCCGCTTCGAGATGAAGTTCGCCAACCTCACCGAAACCGTGAAGGGCCAGGGCTTCCCCGTGTTCGATGGCGCCGAGCTGGTGCTGGGCATCAACGCCGCCACCTGCGCCGCCTACACCCGCAAGCAAATCGACGAGCTGACCGAGTGGGTGAAGCGCCCGCAAATCGGCGCCACCGGCCTCGTCTACGCCCGCGTGGAGGCCGACGGCGTGGTGAAATCCTCGGTCGATAAGTTCTACTCGCAGGACGAGCTGCAGAAGTGGAAGGCCGCCTTCAACGCCAACCCCGGCGACCTCATCCTGCTGCTGGCCGGCCCCGAGGCCAAAACCCGCAAGGCCATGAGCGAGCTGCGCCTCGAAATGGGCCGCCGCCTGGGCCTGCGCGACCCCAACTCGTTCTCGCCGCTGTGGGTGATTGACTTCCCGCTGCTCGAATTCAGCGAGGAGGAAAACCGCCACTTCGCCATGCACCACCCCTTCACCTCGCCCAAACCGGAGGATTTGGCCCTGCTCGACAACCCCGAAACCATCGGCCAGACGCGCGCCAACGCCTACGACCTGGTGATAAACGGCGTGGAAATCGGCGGCGGCTCCATCCGCATTCACGACCGCGCCGTGCAGGCCCGCATGTTCTCGCTGCTCGGCTTCACGCCCGAGGAGGCGCAGGCTCAGTTTGGCTTCCTGCTCGATGCCTTCGAGTACGGCGCACCGCCCCACGGCGGCCTGGCCTTCGGCTTCGACCGCCTTTGCAGCCTCTTCGGCGGCTCGGACAGCATCCGCGACTTCATCGCCTTCCCCAAAAACAACTCGGGCCGCGACGTGATGATTGACTCGCCCTCGCCAATCGCCGACGCGCAACTGAAGGAGCTGAGCATCCAGACGGACGTGGTGGCGAAGTAGCCAATGAAGCAGAAGCCTCGCTTTAGTAAAAAGCAAATTACTTACGAATACGAAATTGGCTATTCGCAAAGTGCGATGCTGTTCAATTTCGTGTTCGGAGTGCCGCTGTTATTGGGAAGCTTAATTGTAGCCTGTTGGTGGAAGGAATGGGTCTTTCTACTCCTGTCAGCAGTTGGGCTTTATATGGTTTGGAGAGCAGTAAAAATGCTTTTTGACCAGAGTCCGCAACTCAAGATTGGTTACCAAGGAATCTGGACTGTAAAATCAGGTCATCTGCCTTGGACCCGTGTAATGGCGGTGATTAAGCAAAGTACCGGTTACCGAGGTGGAGTAACAGATTATATGGCTGTTGTCAATCGATTCAATCCGCACGTAGATATTGAACAAGTATGGATTGACCAGTTAGATGTTGATATTCGCTCGCTTCGCGTGTACTTGAAAAAATGCGCTTCAGGCGAGAAGTAAAAAGCACTGAAACAGAAGCGGCGACTGAGGCATCAGTCGCCGCTTTTTATTTGAAGATGTAGGACGAGCCAAAACCAATGTAGCCACATTCATCTCCGGAATTCCTTGCTTCACCGGGTAACAGCCGGGGTTGAACGAAGCGTAAAATCCGACCATGCCCCGGCCTAGTAGGTTTGTATCAGTTAACCGCTTCACCTCTCGCATTCATGTCCAAACTGTACATCTTCGCCGCCGTTTTCCTGTTCTGGACCGCCCTTGCTGCCTCTCTCATGCAAGTGCAGTTGGTATGTTCTCCGGTGCATAAGATGCGGGTGCCCACCTATCGTTCGGTGCCCGTGCGCGCCGCCGTTATTGCGCAGGCAGGTGTGAATACAACGACGGCAACTTACAATTGATTATAGCCTTGCCGCATTTGGCGAGACTGCTTATGTAATGTTTATCGACTGTATTGAGTTTCAGAAATAATAGTTAAACCAAAAGAGCCGCACCCATTGGGTACGGCTCTTTTGGTTTGTCAATGAAAAGTAACGCTAGAAATTCCGCTCGCCGGTTTCGCGCTTGCCCAGCATCACCGAGCCCACCATGGCCGCCAGCAGCAATACCGAAGCCAGCTCAAACGGCAGGGCATAGTCCCGGAACAGCACCATGCCCAGGCGGTCGACCATGCCAATCTGCGAATCGAAGCTGGTGGCATCGAAGCCGGCGGGGCTCACGTTGCGCAGCGCGGCCACCAGAATCAGCAGCAGCGAACCGCCGGCGATGGCGGCCGCGAACTTGGCCAGGGCCGGCTTGTGCGGCTCGGTTTCCTCGTTCAGGTTCAGGAACATAATCACGAACAGGAACAGCACCATGATGGCCCCGGCGTACACGATGATGTTCACGGCCGCCAGAAACTGCGCGTTCAGCAGCAGGTAGTGGCCCGAGAGCGTGAAGAACGTGAGGATGAGAAACAGGACGCTGTGTACCGGGTTTTTGGCCAGTACCACGCCCAATGCACTCAGCAGGGCCACGAACGAGAGAAAGAGGAAGAGAGGAGACATGAGCAGTAGCGCGGACTTTTAGTCCGCGAGTGGGATGAAGACAAATAATTAGTCGCGGACTAAAAGTCCGCGCTACATTACGCCAGTTGCGAACGCAGCTTGTCGGCCTGCTCGGGCGTGAGCTGGATGCCGCGCTTCGAGCGGTTGTCCGGCGTCACGGGCTCCACCAGCCGGTCCTTGCCGTAGATGAACTCGTCGCGCTCGAAGCGCGGCGGGGCCATTTTATCGGCCTGCAGGTACACGGCCGCTTTGGGGCAGGCCTCTTCGCACAGCCCGCAAAAGATGCAGCGCAGCATGTTGATTTCGTAGCTCACCGCGTATTTCTCCTCGCGGTAGAGGCCTTCCTCGCCTTTCTTGCGCTCACCGGCCACCATCGTGATGGCTTCGGCTGGGCAGGCCACGGCGCAGAGGCCGCAGGCGGTGCAACGCTCGCGGCCGGCTTCGTCGCGCTTCAGCACGTGCAGGCCGCGGAAAACGGGGGAGAAGGGGCGCGTCTCTTCGGGGTAGCGGATGGTTACCTGCTTCTTGGTAGCCGCCCGGAAAAAGTGCTGCATCGTGATGCTCAGGCCCTGGAAAATCGCCGGCAGGTAGGCCCGCTCGGCCAGGGTCATGGGCTTCTTTTCGAGGACTTTGGCGCGTTTACTTAAGGATTCCATGTTCGTTATTGAATGACGCCGAACGTAATCAGGCCGCCCGTGAGCAGGATGTTGAAAATAGCCAGCGGGATGAGGATGGTCCAGCCCAGGCGCATCAGCTGGTCGTAGCGGAAGCGCGGCAGCGTCCAGCGCACCCACATGAAGAAGAAGATGCCGGTAAAAATCTTCGCGAACATCGCCACCACGCCCATCAGCACGAAGATGTTGTGGGCCCAGTCGGCCGACAGGCTGGTTTTGTTGGTGAGGAAATCGAGGAACTCGTACTGGAACGGGTAGTTGAAGCCGCCGAAGTAGAGCACCGACATCACGGCCGTGGCCACGAACACGTTCACGTATTCGGCAAACAGGTACAGGCCCATTTTCATCGAGCTGTACTCGGTGTGGTAGCCGCCAATCAGCTCGGTTTCGCACTCGGGCAGGTCGAAGGGCGTGCGGTTGGTTTCGGCAAACGCGCACACGATGAAGATGACAAAGCCCAGCGGCTGCTTGAACACGTTCCACGAAAAGATGTCGCTGAAGTGCCAGCCGCCGCCCACGTGCGTCTGCTGCAGCGTGATTTCGCGCAGCGAGAGTGTGCCCGACATCATCAGCACGGCAATCAGGGCCAGGCCCATGGCCAACTCGTAGCTGATGTTCTGTGAAGCGGCCCGGATGGCGCCCAGCAGCGAGAACTTGTTGTTCGAGGCCCAGCCGCCAATCATGATGCCGTACACGCCCAGCGACACAATGCCGAACACGTAGAGCATGCCCACGTTGATTTCAATACCCTGCAGGTGAATTTCGGTATCCCCGAATTTCAGGAAGTTGCCGAACGGAATCACCGCCGACGACATCAGGGCCGTAATCATGGCCAGGCACGGCCCGAAGATGAACAGCGCGCGGTTGGCTCCGGCCGGGAAGAATTCTTCTTTGGTGAAGAGCTTCACGGCGTCGGCCAGCGGCTGGAGCAGGCCGAAGGGGCCGGCGCGGTCAGGGCCCACGCGGTCCTGCAGAAACGCGGCAATTACGCGCTCGGCGTAGGTGCAATACGTGGCAATCAGCAGCGAAATGCCGAAGGTTGCCAGAACGACGAGGCCTTGCCAGCCCAGAGCGGGGAGAGTCATATCTTATGTGTCATGCTGAGCGCAGCGAAGCAACTTATCACGTCCGCGCAGCTTTTAGTTGATTGTTTCTGACGAAAGCAGCGGTGATAAGATGCTTCCTTCGTCAGCATGACAGACGAATTTAATTATTTAGCCCACCCAGCCGCAGCGGCGGATTTTTTTCCAGCTCGCGGGTGGTGCTTTCGGGAAGGTCGGCCAGTACCTGCGGGTTCACCACAGGCAGCTCGTAGTGGTTCTGCGCAATCACCGAGGCGCGGTTGATGTGCGCCGGACCTTCGAGCACCCAGTCCGACGTTTCCTTCTTATCGAAGCGGCACTCGTTGCAAATCCACTCCTTCACCTCACCGTATTCGTCCTTACGGGCCGTTACGCGCAGCACGTCCTTGCCCTTATACCAGAGCGTAACCCGGCCGTTGCATTTGTCCGTTTTGCAGTCGCGGTGGGCATTCACGGGCTTGGTGAACCACACGCGCTGCTTGAAGCGGAAGGTTTTGTCAGTCAGCGCGCCCACCGGGCACACGTCGATAACGTTACCCGAAAACTCGTTATCGATGATGTTCTCGATATAGGTACCGATTTCTGAGGCATCGCCGCGGCCCAGCACGCCGTGCACGCGCTCGGGCGTGAGCTGGTCGGCGGTGTACACGCAGCGGTAGCACAGGATGCAGCGCGTCATGTGCAGCTGGATGAGCGGGCCGATGTCGATTTTCTCGAAGGTGCGGCGCTCCTCCTCGTAACGGGTAGTGCTCACGCCGTGCTCAAACGCGAAATCCTGCAGGCTGCACTCGCCGGCCTGGTCGCACACCGGGCAGTCGAGTGGGTGGTTGATGAGCAGCATCTCTACGATGCCCTTGCGCACGTCCATCACCTGCTGGTTGGTAGTGTTTTCGACCACCATACCATCCTGCACCGTGGTGATGCACGAGGCCACGAGCTTGGGCATGGGGCGCGGGTCCTTGGCCGAGCCGGCCGACACCTTCACCAGGCAGGCGCGGCACTTGCCGCCCGAGCCCTTGAGGGGCGTGTAGTAGCACATGGCGGGCGGCACGATGCCGCCGCCAATCTGGCGGGCCGCGTTCATGATAGTCGTTCCGTCTGGAACTTCTATCTCGATGCCGTCGAACGTTATTTTAGCCATTGGATAGTTTTTGTCATGCTGAGCGGAGCGAAGCATCTTATCACGTCTGCGCAGCTATTTAATTAGTTGTTTCTGGCGAAGGCAGCGGTGATAAGATGCCTCCTTCGTCAGCATGACAGGAGTTAAGCCAGCACTGCCGCGCCGCGATAAGCCGCGCCGGGAGCCGTAGCCTCTTTGGGATTGGTCACGTGCCACTCGAACTCGTGGCGGAAGTGGCGCACGGCGGCGGCCACCGGCCAGGCGGCCGCTTCGCCCAGCGGGCAGATGGTGTTGCCTTCAATCTGCTTGGCCACGCTCACCAGCAGGTCGATGTCGTGCATCGAGCCGTGGCCGTGCTCCAGGCGGTGTAGCACCTTTTCCATCCAGCCGGTGCCTTCGCGGCAGGGCGAACACTGTCCGCAGCTCTCGTGGTGGTAGAAGCGCGAGAAGTTCCAGGTGTTTTTCACGATACACGTCGTTTCGTCCATCGCAATAAAGCCGCCCGAGCCCAGCATGGTGCCCGTCACGAAGCCGCCGTCGCTCAGCGACTCGTAGGTCATCAGGCGGTTTTCGCCGGCGGCAGTTTTCAGAATCAGCTCCTTGGGCAGAATCGGCACGGATGAACCGCCCGCTACTACCGCCTTCAGGTCGCGGCCTTTCCAGATGCCGCCGCAGTACTCGTCGGAGTAGATGAATTCTTCCACCGGCACGCCCAACTCAATTTCGTAGATGCCCGGCTTGTTGAGGTGGCCGCAGGCCGAAATCAGCTTGGTGCCGGTGCTTTTGCCTATGCCCAGCTTGGCGTACTCGTCGCCGCCCTCGTTCACGATGGGCACCACGGCCGCGATGGTTTCCACGTTGTTCACCACCGTGGGGCGGGCATACAGCCCCTGCACGGCCGGGAACGGCGGCTTGTTGCGCGGGTTGCCGCGCTTGCCTTCCAGCGATTCCAGCAGCGCGGTTTCCTCGCCGCAGATGTAGGCGCCGGCGCCGGGGTGCACGTGCAAATCGAGCGAGTAGCCCGAGCCGAGGATGTTCTCGCCCAGGAAACCGGCCGCGTAAGCCTCGGCAATGGCTTTTTCCAGAATGCGCAGCACGTACAAGAGCTCGCCGCGGATGTAGATGTAGCTGGTGCGCGCGCCAAGGGCGTAGCTGCCCGTAATCATGCCCTCGATGAGTAGGTGGGGCAGTTTCGACATCAGCTGCCGGTCCTTGAAGGTGCCGGGCTCCGATTCGTCGGCGTTGCACACGAGGTAGCGCGGCACGCCCTCCGGCTTGGCTAGGAAGCTCCACTTCATGCCCGTGGGGAAGCCCGCGCCGCCGCGCCCGCGCAGGCCCGACTTCTTCACTTCTTCCACCACCTCATCCGGGGTCATGGTTTTCAGCGCCTTTTCCACGGAGCGGTAGCCGCCGTGCTTGCGGTACACCTCGAAGGTATTGATACCTTCGACGTTGATATGTTCGGTTAATAGCTTGCGGCCCATAGTGGTGCAGTTACTTATTCTCGAGCTTGTTGATACGACCTTCGTGGCCGTCCAACCGTGATTGGGTGCGGGAACCTTGCTCACGAAATGCATCAATCATCATTTCAGTATTGTGGCGGTTTTCCTCCATCATCATCTTCATAGAGCCTGCCAGGGAGTTGATGGCGCCTTTCACTTCGCGCATTTCCACTTCCAGCTTTTCCACGCTGTGACTCAGGTGCACGGTAACTTTTTGCAACTCCTTTATGTCGCCGCGCAGTTCGTGCATCTCAATCAGAATTTCTGATACAACGAGTGGTAAGTCCTGGTTCTGGTCGGCCATGATGTTAGTATTTTTTGAGCGAGTTGGACAAGCCCGTCTCTTCCCAAGGTAATATTGGCCGATGGATTAAACTTTTCAGCTCGCTGAGCATGGCGTCCACGGCTTCGGGGGTATCGAGCTGCTCGTAGTATTTCTCGCGCACCTGCACGATGGGGGCGAAGCCGCAGGCGGCCAGGCACTCCACTTCCTTCAGCGTGAAGGTACCGTCGGGCGAGGTGCCGCCGACTTTGGCACCGGTGATGCGCTCGAGGTGGGCCGTCAGCTCGTCGGAGCCGCGCAGCATGCAGGGGCCGGTGCGGCAGATTTCGAGCACATGCTTGCCCACCGGCTTGAGGTTGTACTGGGTGTAGAACGACGACACCTCGTATACTTCAATCGGCTTGATGCCCAGGGTCTCGGCCACCAAGTCCTGCACTTCGGGGCTTACCCAACCGCCGAACTCGGCTTGCGCAATGTGCAGAATCGGCAGCAGGGCCGACTTGCTCCGGTCTTCCGGGTAGTGCGTGAGCAGGCGCTTGATTTCCGCCTGGGCGGCGGGGGAGAATTGCGGTTTGGTGGGCGCGGTGGTCGGCTCCATAGCAGTCAATTTCAACAAAAACTAAGCGTCCAGCTCGCCGGCAATGACGTTCATGGACGAGAGAATGACAATGGCGTCCGACAGCGTCGTGCCCACGGCCATCTCGGGATAAGCCTGATAATAGATGAAGCAGGGCCGGCGGAAATGCAGGCGGTAGGGCGTGCGCCCGCCGTCCGACACCAGGTAGAAGCCCAGCTCGCCGTTGCCGCCCTCCACCGAGTGGTAGACTTCGCCAACTGGGGCATCAATCTCGCCCATCACGATTTTGAAGTGGTAAATCAGCGCCTCCATGTTCTTGTACACTTCGGGCTTGGTGGGCAGGTAGTAGTGCGGGGCGTCGGCGTGGTAGGGGCCGTCGGGCAGGCGGTCGAGGGCCTGGTTGATGATGCGCAGGCTCTGCCAGATTTCCTCGTTGCGCACGATAAACCGGTCGTAGGTGTCGCCGTTGGTGCCCACCGGAATATCGAACTCGAAGTCCTCGTAGCTCGAGTACGGGTTCATAGCGCGCACGTCGTAGTCGACGCCGGCGGCCCGCAGGTTGGGGCCGGTGAAACCGTAGCTCAACGCTTTTTCCGCCGAAATCGGGCCCACGTTCACCACGCGGTCCATGAAAATGCGGTTGCGGTTGAACATGTTCTCGAACTCCTTCATCACGGCCGGGAAGCTCTTCAGCCAGGCGCGGAGCTTGTCGATGGCGGCCGGCGAAAGGTCGCGCTCCATGCCGCCCACGCGGCCCATGTTGGTAGTGAGGCGGGCGCCGCACACCTCCTCGTAGATTTCATAAATCTTCTCGCGCTCCTGGAACACGTAGAGGAAGCCCGTGAACGCGCCGGTATCCACGCCCAAAATCGAGTTGCAGATGAGGTGGTCGGCGATGCGGGCCAGCTCCATCATAATCACCCGGATGTACTGAGCACGTTTCGGCACGGTCACGCCGAGCAGCTTTTCCACCGTCATGTGCCAGCCCAGGTTGTTGATGGGAGACGAACAGTAGTTCATCCGGTCGGTGAGGGTGGTAATCTGGTAGAACGGCTTGCGTTCGGCCAGCTTCTCGAAGGCGCGGTGGATGTAGCCGATGGTGGGCACGCCCGACACGATGCGCTCGCCATCCATCTGCAGAATATTCTGGAAAATGCCGTGCGTGGCGGGGTGCGTGGGGCCCAGGTTCAGCGTCGTCAGCTCCTGGCTGAAGTCGTTGAGAATGGGCATCAGCTGGCCGGGGCGCTGGGCGGCGGCCTCTTCCTGAATCTTGTGGGTGCCTGCCAGGGCGTCGTTTACTGCCATTTTAGTATCAAGTAATTAGTAGCAGGTAATAAGATGAAAGTAGGGCAATAAGGCAGTGGTTTTTGTCTTGTTACTTGCTACTCAATACTTACTACTAACAATCTATCGTCCGAAAAACAGGTCGGTTTTGTCTTCGCGGGTGCCATCTTCTACCGGGTACTGCTTGCGCATGGGGTGGTAGTCCATGTCCTCCACGTTGAGGATGCGAATGAGATTGGGGTGGCCGGTGAAGACGATGCCGTAGAAATCGTAGGCTTCGCGCTCCATCCAGTTGGCGGTGTTGTAGAGGTCGGTGAGGGTGGGCACCACCGGGTCGGCCAGCGGGAAGAAGATTTTCAGGCGGAGCCGGATGTTCTTCGTCATGCTGTGCAGGTGGTAAATCATGCCCAACTCCTGGCCCGCGTTCTCGGGGTAGTTGATGCCGCACATCGTGGTCAGGAAGTGGAATTTCAGTTCCTGGTCCTGCTGCAGGCCGGCGATGATGTCGTGGATTTTCTCCCGCGTGGTGGTCGCCGTCAGCAGGCCGTAGGGCTCGTGCACATCGGTAAACGTGGCCTCGCCGAACAGGCGGTGCAGCAGCGCCAGGACCTGCGCATTCTGGGCCTTTATCGGGTCTTCGGCAACGGGCGCTTCGGGCGCGGCGGCAGCATCTTGAGGAGTCATTTGAGAAGGTATTGAGTATATAAGTAGCAAGTAGTAAACTGCGCTCTGTAGGGTCTTACTACTTGCTACTTAATACTAACTACTTGATATTATAAGACGCCAGCAACTCCTGATACTCAGGAGCATTGCGGCGGCGGAAGGATTCGTTACGGGCCAGGTCCTGCACGCGCATCAGGCCGTCAAGCACCTGCTCGGGGCGGGGCGGGCAGCCGGGCACGTACACGTCGACCGGGATGATGCGGTCGATGCCCTGCAGCACGGAGTACGAATCGAAGATGCCGCCCGAGCAGGCACAGGCGCCCATGGCCAGCACCCAGCGGGGCTCGGCCATCTGCTCATACACCTGCTTCACGATGGGGGCCATTTTCTTAGCAATGGTGCCCATCACCATCAGCAAATCGGCCTGGCGGGGCGAGAAGCTGGGGCGCTCGGAGCCGAAGCGCGAGATGTCGTAGTGCGAGCCCATGGTGGCCATGAACTCGATGCCGCAGCACGAGGTGGCGAAGGGCAGCGGCCAGAGCGAGTTGGCGCGGGCCATGCCCACCACTTTCTCCAGCGAGGTAGCGAAGAAGCCAGCGCCCTCAACGCCCTCGGGCGCCTCGACGGTTTTAATTTCAGGAACTCGGTTATCAGCCATGTTGAATCAGTGGTTAACGGTCAGTGATTAGTGGTTAGTTGATAATATCATTCATCACTAACCCTTAACCACTAATCACTACAATTAAGCAGCCTTCGCCACTTGAGCGGGCCGGTTTTCCAACACCGGCGCGTTGGTGAAAGTTTGGCCGGAAGGCACTTCATTCCAGCGCAAAATGCCCTTTTTGATGATGTAGCCGAAGCCAGCCAGGAGGAAGGCCATGAACACAATCATCTCGATGAAGCCGGCGCGGCCGAGGGCGCGGAAGTTCACGGCCCAAGGGTACATGAAGATTACCTCGACGTCGAACAGCACAAACACGATGGCCGTGAGGAAGTATTTCACCGAAATCGGGGTGCGGGCGTTGCCCACCGATTCGATGCCGCACTCGAAGGCTTCGTTCTTCACTTTGCTGGTGCGCTTGGGGCCCACGAGGTGTGAAACCACCATGGCGAAGGCCACAAAGGCCAGGGCCAGACCGAATTGGATGACAATCGGAAGGTAATCGGAGGGCTGATAATTCGTAGCCGGCAGGATTAGATACATAGCAGTCAGGCGGATAGCAAACAGGCCTCACGGGCGCTGAAGGGCAAAGGTAGCGCCCACGGGCTTGGGGCGCAATGTTGGGGCAGATGAAGAAAGGCAACTTGAATAATGGGCGGGGGCTGCGACGGGCAGCGGGGGGGCACGGCCTGGCCGCGGTGAGCTGGGCTAATGGGATTTGTTTAGATTGAATGTGTTTTATTTAGGTCGGCAACCCACTGCCTGAAGCCGTGCGGGTGCCCCAGTATTGTGCTACCTAAAGCTTGGCTGCCATGCCGAACCGTGACAAACCACCGACCGCCTCAGACCTGACCAATGCGGCCCTGGCGGAGCGGGAACGGCTGCTGTCGGTAATGTTCAACGCCATTGCCGATGTAACGTTTGTGCTAAGCGTGGAAGCGGATGGCGGCTACCGCTTTGTTTTTGCCAACAAAGCCTTCGAAAAAACCACCGGCCTGCCGCCCGAAAAAGTGGTGGGCCACCAGGTGCAGGCAGTAATTCCGGAGCCGTCGCTCAGCCTGGTTCTGACGAAGTATAAGGAAGCCATCGCCACCGGAGAGCGGGTGGTATGGCAGGAAACCTCCGATTATCCGTTCGGCCGGGTGACGGGCGAGGTAAGCGTAGTGCCGGTGTTTGATGAGGCCGGCCGCTGCCGCCAGCTGGTGGGCGTGGTGCACGACCTGACCAAGGAAAAACAGGTGGAAGAGGATTTGCGGCGCAGCAACGTGCGGTTTGCCTACGCGCTGAAAGCCACCACCGATGCCATTTACGAGTGGAACGTTGCGGACGATACTTTGTACTGGGGCGAAGGCTTCGAGGACTTGTTTGGCTACCGGCTGGCGCAGAACCCGACCTCGTTTACTAAGTGGGCCGACGATGTGCATCCGGATGATAGCCAGCGGGTGGTGATGGGCCTGCGGCGGATGGCGGTTGAAACCAGCGACTTGTTCTGGCAGGAGGAATACCGGTTTCGGCGGGCCGACGGAACCTGGGCCATCGTGTTTGACCGGGGCTACATTCTGCGCAATGCGGCGGGCCAGGCCGTGCGCATGATTGGGGCCATGCAGGACATCACCGCCCGCAAGCAGGCCGAGCAGCAGCAGCTGCTGCTAACGGAAAAGCTGGCGCGGCAAAACTCAGACCTGCAGCAGTTTGCCTATATTATCTCGCATAACCTACGGGCCCCGCTGGCCAATGCGTTGGGGTATTCTGACCTGCTCTCCCGGCTCGATAAAAATTCGGAAACCTTCGACACCTCCCTGCAGCACCTGCGCGCCAGCCTGCAGCAGCTCGACCAAATCCTGACCGATATCAATGGCATTCTGTCGCTGCGCGACTCGCAGACCGGCTACCGGGCCGAGGCCGTGGCCGTAGCCGAGGTGTGCGACCTTGCCCTGATAAGCTTGCAGGAAGCATTGCAGGACTGTGGCGGCGAGCTGGTCAATACGATTCCGCCGGAGCTGCGCGTGCGCGGCAGCCGGGCCTACTTCCACAGCATTTTCCACAACCTGATTTCCAACGCCATCAAGTACCGCTCCGATGCCCGCTCGCTGCGCATTGCCGTGAGGGCCGTGGCAGCAGCCGATGGGGAAACGGCCATCGTGGTTAGCGACAACGGCACGGGGTTCGACCAGCAGAAAGCCGGCGACGGGATTTTTCAGCTTTACCGGCGCTTCCATACCGGCAGCACGGGGCGGGGCATTGGCCTGTACCTGGTGAAAACCCATGTAGAGGCCATGAATGGACACATTTCCGTACAAAGCCGCATGAATGAAGGCACTCAATTCACGCTCTACTTCAGGGCCCGTCCCGATGAAAACCTACCTGATTGACGACGACTCGCTGGCCATCTACCTCACCGAGCAGCTGCTGCGCGCCGAAGGATTCTCTAATGCCATCTGCACGTTTCAATCGGCAGAAGAAGCTTTGCAAAAGCTGGTAACGGAGAAGGATAATGCCGTGCCTGACGTGGTGTTTCTGGACCTGAATATGCCGATGATGAACGGCTGGCAGTTTCTCGATGCCCTGGCACCCTATGAGGACGAGCTGCGCGGCAGCTGCCACATCTACATTCTCACCTCTTCATTGGCCCTGACGGACCTGGAGAAATCGAAGCGCTATGACCTGGTGGCGGGCCTGATTCATAAGCCGCTCGACAGCGAGGAAATCCGGGCCATTCAGTCGCGGCTGGAAGATGGGTCGGAAGTGGAATAACCCTTGCGATGCGTTGACTGAGCTCATTATTAGCAGGTAGATGCAAGCAAAAAGCCCCGCATCACGAAAACACGGGGCTTTTGCTGCTCAGTCGATTTGGCCTACAGGCCTTTGTCGCGGTTCAAATCCTCGGCGGGCTCCGAGCCTAGGAAGGGGTAGCGGTAGTCCGTGACGGGCACGAAGGTTTCCTTGATGGCGCGGGGCGACACCCAGCGCAGCAGGTTCAGAATGGAGCCGGCCTTGTCGTTGGTGCCGGAGGCGCGGGCCCCGCCGAAGGGCTGCTGGCCGACGACGGCCCCGGTGGGCTTGTCGTTGATGTAGAAGTTGCCGGCGGCGTGCACCAGCTTCTTCGAGGCCAGGTCGATGGCGTAGCGGTCCTGCGCGAAGATGGCGCCGGTGAGGGCGTAGGGCGAAGTGGTGTCCACCAATTCCAGCGTTTCCTCGAATTGGTCGGCGTCGTACACGTACACCGTCACCACGGGGCCGAACAGCTCCTCGCACATGGTCACGTATTTCGGGTCTTTGGCCACGATGACGGTGGGCTCGATGAAGTAGCCTTTCGACTTGTCGTAGCCGCCGCCGGCGATGATTTCGGCGTTGGGGTCGGCCTTAGCACCGTCGAGGTACTTGGCCAGCTTGTCGAAGGAAACTTCGCTGATAACGGCGTTGATAAAATTGCCGAAATCCTCCACGTCGCCCATTTTGAAGGAGGCGAGGTCTTCCTTCACGTAGCCCAAAATCTCATCGGCGAGATTGGAAGGCAGGTACACGCGCGAGGCGGCGGAGCATTTCTGGCCCTGGTACTCGAACGCGCCGCGCGAGATGCCCACGGCCACGGCCTTGGCGTGGGCCGAGGGGTGGGCGAGAATGAAGTCCTTGCCGCCGGTTTCGCCCACAATGCGCGGGTAGGATTTGTAGCGGTGGATGTTCTGGCCGATTTCCTGCCAGATGGTCTGGAACACCTTGGTGGAGCCGGTGAAGTGGATGCCGGCGAAATCGGGGTGCTTGAACACCACGTCGCCCACCACGGGGCCGTCGGCGTAAATCAGGTTGATGACGCCGGCCGGCACGCCGGCTTCCTCGAACAGCTCCATGAGCACCTGCGCCGAATAGACCTGCGTATCGGCGGGCTTCCAGACCACCACGTTGCCCATCATGGCCACGGAGGAGGGCAGGTTGGCGGCGATGGAGGTGAAGTTGAAGGGCGTGAGGGCGAACACGAAGCCTTCCAAGGGGCGCTGCTCGAGGCGGTTCCACATGCCGGGCAGGCTCTCGGGCTGCTGCTCGTACACCTGTCGCATGAAGTGCACGTTGAAGCGGAAAAAGTCAATCAACTCGCAGGCGGCGTCGATTTCGGCCTGGAAGGCATTCTTGCTCTGGGCCAGCATGGTGGCCGCGTTGAGGCGGGCGCGGTAGGGGCCGGCCAGCAGGTCGGCGGCCTTGAGGAAGATGGCGGCGCGGTGCTCCCAGGGCATTTCGGCCCAGGCGGTGCGGGCGGCCAGGGCCGCCTTAATGGCTTGATTTACGTGGCTGGCGTCGCCGTAGTGGAAGTGGCCGATGGTGCGCTGGTGGTCGTGCGGCGGGCTGATGCGCTTGAGGTTGCCGGTACGCACCTGCTTACCACCGATGTGCATCGGAATGTCCAGCTCCAGGCCGCGCAGGCTCTTGAGCTGCTGCTGCA
This sequence comes from Hymenobacter daeguensis, assembly GCF_054780555.1. Taxonomy (NCBI): domain Bacteria; kingdom Pseudomonadati; phylum Bacteroidota; class Cytophagia; order Cytophagales; family Hymenobacteraceae; genus Hymenobacter; species Hymenobacter daeguensis. Next base: position 172,045 of record NZ_BAAGWC010000006.1, on the reverse strand, counting down.
GCTCCAGCCGCTCCTTGGAGCCGGGCGCGTAGCCTTTCACGGGTTCGTTAATCGGAGTCGGGACGTTGAAAAAGCCGTTGGCCATAGGGTTTCGGGTTAGTTTGAAGAAGGGTTTGGGGTGGGATGGAGCAAAGGTAGAAAGCTGCTGACACTGCAAGCGCCGCCAGGTTCAGGAGTGGCGCTGTTTCGGAGGCTTTCCGCTGTAGAAGCGCACGGTAACATGCATCGTAGCATCGATGCTTCTGCCGTGTTGCTGGGCCGGACTGAATTTTAGCGTTTCCATTATCCGGTTGGCTTCCGCAACAAGCAGGGTATTATCGGCATGCACAACGCGCAGACAGGAAGGGTTACCAAGACTATCTATCCTAACCCGATACATAACGGCCCCTGCTTTATCCCTGGTGTCGGAGTAGTTGGTTAATTTTTCTTTGCCAAAAACTACGCGCGGAGGCACATCAAACACAATCAAACCAACGCGGCCTTCGTCGTTCCAGGCTTTCCAAGTGCTGTCCTCTTTAGCGTAAAGGAAATCGCAAGAAATCTGGGCGAGGCAGGTGCTGACTGAGCTTACGATGCAAATGCAGAAAAGAAGAAAACGTTTCATGAATTGGCAATTATAGGTGGAGACGCAGAGCTCCAGCAGCGCACGTCCCTGCCGCGTGAGGACCGTCAAGGGAGCAGTATTCCAACGTTTCAGCAGCCGCTACGGCCCCTGCTGAGCAGAGGCAGCAGATGAAGCAAGCCCATTGTCATCCTCAACTATGGGAAGTAGTAATATACACGGTGCCGCTGTGGTAGTCAATCCAGACGGTGCCGTAAAGTGCCTCCTTGTTGAACGGGATTTTAAACATAACTGCCCCTCTCACAGGTTGAGGCGCAAACCAATCGGGTTTGCCGTCGCCGTTATAAGCGGTAGGCGAAAACGGCGCGAGAACCCGCTTAGCTAATGAGGGCGAGTGCGCAACCCAATCGGCAATAGCTGCTGTGTCGGCGTGGAAGGAAAGCCAAAAAGTGCGGGAAAATAGGCCGCCTTCGGTATCGACCCGGACGGCGGTGGCGGTAGCCGGGAGCGGTGCCAGGCGACCATACACAAGCGCCGTGTGAACAGCAGAGTGTTGCTGCCTCTGGCGATACTTGTAGAAGCCAAGCCCCAGCATAAGGACGATAATTGTAGTGGATATAAATTTGATTTTCATGTACTTGAATCAATAATTGCTTTGGCCAGAGGATGCAGAGCCAACAGCAACGGCTTACTCCGGCAAATACCCATTGCGCCGCTTGCGCAAAGCCTTGTTGGCGCTCAGGCCATTGAGCAACAGCCCGAAGCCAGCAACAATGATGACCACTGATTTACCGGTAAGACTCCATTCCGAGCTCAGCAACGTTTGCTGAGGGTCGTGGGCGTAGCACACGTCAACCTGCTGGCCTACCGATAAATCATCGTGCGTGCTGCGGTTCGTCAGTATTCGGGTATAGAGGGCTCCGCTCTGTGGCTGCTGAAACCTGGCCTTCAGGTAATACCGGCCGCTACTGCCGGAACCTTCCTTTCCCAGCTTTTGGTAAATAATGGCCGGCACAACCGTGCCATGCAGACTCTGCCAGCGCTGGAAAGTCTGGATGCTTACACTGCCCAGCATCGCAATAGCCAGGCAAGGCAACACCCATGCATGAATCCAACGGGTAAGGCCTTTTTGGCGATTCATTTTTTGGTGAAATGGGTTCACAGCCGCCCCAGTAGCTCCCGCACCTGCCGCATCAGGTCGTAAAGCGAACCCGTGTTGTGCAGCGTGAAATCGAAGTGCGGGTAGTCGTCCATGGCCGTTTCGCTGGGGTGGTTGTCGTCGCGGGTGCCGTCGCCGCGCTGCTGCAGCGGGTCGCCTTCCACGCGCAGCATGAGGCCGCCGCGGGCCCGGATGGGGTCGGCCTCGTTGGCGAAGCGCACGTCGGGCACCAGCACGAAGGCATGGGGCGGCAGGCCGGCGAAGAAGGCATCGACCCACACCAGCGGCTCCCAGGCGCGCAGGGCGCTGCCCACCTGCTGCAGCATCTCGCCCCGCGTGCGGTGGAAGGTGGGCACCAGCTCGGCCTTGCCCTCCTGGGTGTAGTAGGGCGCTACGTCCTCGCCCGTGAGGGCGGCGCAGACAGCCTTGATGGAATCGCCGAAGGAGCGGATTTGCCACTCGCGCTCCGGCTGAAGCTCTTGCAGGATGCGGGCCACGGTGTCTTTGCCGCTGCCCCGGCGGCCGGAGAGGCCAATGAGGTGAATCATAAGAGAAAGATATGAGGGACTAAAAGACATGAGAATGAGATGATGAGAGATAGGAAGGTGAAGCATGAAACTCCTGAATCCTTTTGTGTCTCGTTGCCCCACGTCTTATCATCTCCTGTCTCTTGGTTTCACCTCTCACAGAATATTCTTCAGCTCGCTCAGGCAGCTGATTTCGTGGGTAATCTGGTTGAAATGGCGGCGCTTGTCGGGGTTGAAATACACCTGGTCGATGCCGGCATTGTAGGCGCCCAGCACGTCGCATTCCAGGTTGTCGCCAATCATCAGGCTTTCGGCGGCGGTGGCCCCGGTGCGCGCCAGCGCGTGCCGGAACATGCGCGGGTCGGGTTTTAAACAGCCGCTTTGCTGGGAGGTGATGACGTGCTCGAAGTAGTGCGTCAGGTTCGACGAAGCCAGCTTGATGCCCTGAATGTCGTTGAAGCCGTTCGTTATCAGGTGCAGGCGGTAGTTGGGTTTCAGGTAGTCGAGCACCTCGTGGGTGTAGGGAAACACGGCCGATTTCAAGGGAAGAATATCGGTGAATTCGGCCGAGATGTTGGCCGGAATCTGGTCATCGGACACGCCCAGTTTGGCCAGGGTGCGGCTGAAGCGCAGGTCGCGCAACTGGGGCTGCGTGATTTTATTGCTCTGATACATACGCCACAGCGCGTGGTTGATGTCGCTGTACACGCTGACGAACTCATCCACCGTGAAAGTGCCGAAACGGGCAAAATCGTGCTGCGCGTAGAGGGTGTGCAGCGTTTCGTTGGCGTTTTTCTCGAAGTCCCACAGCGTGTGGTCGAGGTCGAAGAAGAGGTGGCGGTATTTCATTGATGTGATGAGATATTATGCGTTGTCGTTTGTCATCCTGAGCTTGCGAAGGGCCTTGTCACGGCTGCATAACGTTGGATTTGGGTTACTCAACCCATTTAATGCATACCGCAAACAGCTCTGCGGTGGTAAGGTCCTTCGCTGCGCTCAGGATGACAGATGTAAAACGGTACTGCCCCTCACAGCGAGCCGGCCAGCGCCATGCTCAGCACGCCCGCCAGCATAATGCCTTTGCACAAGGTGCTGAGGTGGCGGAAGTGCCGCCGCCGGTCGGCCTGGATGAGCAGGCGCGCCAGCTGCGCCATGGGCAGTAGCACCAGCAGCGTCAGCCACAAGCTCAGCGGCCAGTGCCCGCCCAGCACCAGCCGGCCCGTGGCCCCGAGGGTGAGCAGCGCCAGGCTGGCCAGGAAAAAGCCGGCCACCCACTTGGTGCGCGCCACGCCCCACACCAGCGGCAGCGTGCGGCAGCCGTGCTGGGCGTCGCCGCGCATGTCCTCCACGTCCTTCACAATCTCGCGCACCACCGTGAGCAGAAACGCCGCCAGCGCGTAGGGCCACACCACGCTGTGGCTGTCGTTGCGGGCCAGCTGCAGCTGCAGCTCCGGCAGCAGCACCAGGGCCGCGGTAAGCAGCGCAATGCTCAGGTTGCCAATCAAAGCCACGCGCTTGAAGCGGGCCGAATAGCCCCACAGCAGCAGGGCTGTGCCCAGCGTAACGAGCCCCAGCACCGGGTGCAGCCAGCCGGCCAGCAGCACGCCCGTGCCGCTGAGCAGCATGTGGGCCAGCATGGCCTTGCGGCGGTTCACCACGCGGCCCACCACCAGCCGGTCGGGCCGGTTGATGGCGTCGATTTTCACATCGTAGTAGTCGTTGATGATGTAGCCGGCCGCCGCCACCAGCAGCGCCGCCAGCACCAGCGCCCCGAAGCGCCCGTCGAGCAGCGACTGGCGGAGCGGCAGCGCCGGCAGCAGCAGGCCGGCCCGCACCAGGGCCATGCACAGCAGCATGATGAGCAGGTTGGGCCAGCGCACCAGCGTGGGCAGCGCCGTGCGCAGCCGCTCCGGCGGCGGCGCGGCGGGAGGGGAGGCGGGCGGCTTGGGCAGGTGCGGGTCCATCGACGGGGGTAGAAGCTGGGGCAAAGGTCGGGGAAAGTGGCGGGCCCGCGCCGGGCGCGGCGGCAAAGCCCAACAAAAAAAGCTCCTTCCTTGCGGAAGAAGCTTTTGGGGGGCGGCGGGGCCGCCAGCGTTTGTTTGGCTAGCTCAGATTTTGCGAACGTTCACGGCGTTGATGCCCTTGCGCCCTTCCTGTGTTTCGAATTCTACCCGGTCATTCTGTTGCACCGTGGTCCCGTTCAGGCCCGTTACGTGAACGAAAAAGTCCTGCTTGGTTTCGTCGTCGGTCACGAAGCCATAGCCTTTGGCTTCGTTGAAAAATTTGATAATGCCGGTTTTCATGCAAAAAACTAAAAAAGGAAAGGTGGATAACTGCCTGGCGAAAGGCTGCCGAAAGGCCTGAAATGGCGTTTCACATCCACTTCAAGGGCAGCTTACGCGGGAAGCGGGCGGGAGGTTGAGTTCCGTTGGCTGCCAGCGGCGGTTGTCCACAGCTCCTTTATTGGTTATCGCGCCACTCATACACCCACTTGGCCTGAATCTGCTCTAGGTGGCCTTCGGTGGCCTGTTCGCGGGTGCCGTCAAAATTGTCGAGGCCCAGCACCCACTCAATCAAATCGGTGAAGCGAATGCGGTAGATTTTGGCCTCGGTGAAGTCGTCGCCGAACTTCTCGTAGAGGGCCATGGCAATGTCCTCGTGGTCGGCCCAGTGCATGGGCGGCTCAAAGTGGTTCATGCTGCTTTAGGGTAAGAGGGTATGGGGGTAGGAGGGCAGGAGTTTGGGGAAGAGTCCGCTCGAAGTCCGCAAACTCCTGCCCTCCTACCCCCATACCCTCTTACCCTAAAAAAATTAGTGGCCCAGGAAGTGCTGGGGCGGAATGGTGACGACGAGCTGCATATCGGCTTCCACCACGCACTGGCAGGCCAGGCGGGAGTTGATGCGCGGGTTCTCGGCGCGGTCGATGAAGTCTTCTTCCTTGTCCGAGATTTCGGGCAGGTCGTCGCCGCCAGCGTTGATGTAGATGTGGCAGGTGCTGCAGCCGCACACGCCGCCGCAGTTGTGCTGCAGCTGAATGCCGTTGTTGAGGGCCACGTCGAGCACCGATTCGCCGGAGGCCGCCACGTGGGTCTGGGCCGGCTGGCCGTCGCTGAACTGGAAGGTGATGGTGGTGGCGGGAACAGACAAAACAGGAAACGAATAAGTCGGAAAAAACACGGCGTTTGAAGCCGCAAAGGTACTCCGCCCGGCCCCGGCATCAAAGCTGGGCCTGAATGCTGGCCGTGAGCTGTGCATAGAGGGCCTGCCAGGCCGGGTGGGCCGCCAGCGCGGCCTGGTGAGCGGCCAGCGTGGGCGCATCGCGCCGCACCGCCGGCCCGGTTTGCACCGTAAAAGGCGGGTTGGCGAGGGCTTTGTCCACGGTTTCGCGCACCAGCGGGGCCAGCAATTCCGGCGGCAGGGCGGCTTCGGCCAGCAGGGCATCGGCAATGCCCAACAGGTGGTTGGTGAAATTGTTGGCAAACACGGCCGCGACGTGCAGCTTCAGCCGCTGGGCCGAATCGAGCCGCCGCACGTGCTGGCTGAGGCTGCCGGCCAGGGCCAGCAAGGTGGCTTCGGCCGCGGCATCGGCTGCCTCGATGCAGAGCGGCACCGTGGGCCAGGCGATGGCCCGGCCGGGGCTGAAGGTCTGGAGCGGGTAGAACACACCGCCGCGCACGGCCGGCTGCGCCTCAAAAACGGCCAGCGGCAAGGCCCCGGCCAGGTGCGCCACCAGCGCGCCCTCGGGCCAGGGCGTGCCGGCCAGCAGCGGGGCCACGGCGGCATCGGGCACGGTCAGCTGGTACACATCGGCCGGCGGGAGGGGAGCGGGCAGGGTGGTGAGGGCCCGCGCGCCGGGCAGCCGGGCCGTCAGGGCTTCGGCCGCTGCCGCAGTGCGGCTCCACACGAACACGACCTGGTGGCCGGCCGCCGCCAGGGCCGGGCCCAGCAGGCTGGCCACGCGGCCCGCGCCCAGGAGGCCGATGCGCAACGGCCGGAACGAGGAAGGAATGGCTTTCAAGGGAGAATATAGCAAGGGCCGGAACGGCCGAAAAAGAGCTGCCGCGCCGGGCAAACGGCATTAAAACGGCCTTAACCCGCCGATGTATGGCAAAAGTTTAGCAACTTGTACCCTCAAAACTACTGCGGAGGCCGTGGGTTCATTTTGGGCTCATGCGCGGCGCACGTATTTCACGCACTACTTCCCACTTTTTCTTTTCGTATTCACCCATTTTACTCTCTTTTTTATGAACCACCAATACCACCGCACGGGGCTTTCCTCGCGCCTGCGGCAATTGGCTCTGGCTGCGTTGTTTGCGACCGGAGCCGCTACCTCTGCGCATGCGCAGTTCGGGTATTCGGCCACCAGTACATCCAACATCGCGGGAGGCGCCAGCGCCTACGTTGACCTTGGCACGACTGGTACCGCTATTGCCACCGCCAACACCGATGACGCCAACTCGGCGGCCCAGAACATCGGCTTCACGTTCAACTACAACGGCGCGGCCTTCACGCAGTTTGTGCTGAACACGAACGGCTTCATCAAGCTGGGGGCCACGGCGCCTACCGGTGCCCAGTACACCGACGGGGCCAACAGCACGGCCAACGGCCCGTTCAACAGCACCGATACCAACCTGATTGTACCCTTCAACCAGGACCTGACGGCTGGCTCGGCCGGCGGCACCGAGTACCGCGTGGTGACGACGGGCACGGCCCCGAACCGGGTGTGCACTATTCAGTGGAAAAACATCTCGGACAAAGCTCGCCTGGCCGGCACCACCACCATTGCCACGCAGTACGCCAACTTCTCCTTCCAGGTGAAGCTGTACGAAACCAGCAACCAGATTGACTTTGTGTACGGCACGGCCACGGCCGGTGCCGTGGCCGGCGACAACCCCAAGTTCATGGGCGTGGGCATTAAGGGCACCGACGGTGCGGCTGCCAATGCCATCGTGGGCACCAAGGCTTCGGTGTCGCCGTGGTCGGGCACGATATTCTCGGGTGGCGCGTACGCTGCTTCGGGGGTAAACGGCCACAACATTCGCGGCACGGTATTGCCCGACCCGGGCCGTACCTACCGCTTCACCATTCAGGTGGCCAACGATGCCGCCGCCACCAACATCCAGGGCTACGGCTCGATGGCGGTGCCGGCCGGCAACCCCTTCGCCATTCGCGGCGTGGTAAACAACGCGGGCAACACGGCGCTGGGCGCCATTCCCGTGACGCTCACCATCAGCGGAGCCAATACCTACACCCAGACCGTGAACGCCACGGCCATGGCCGTAGGCGGCACGACCACGGTGAACTTCCCCGGCATCTCGCTGGCCAACGTGGGCACCAACACGGTGACCATCTCGGTGCCCAGCGACGGCAACAACAACAACAACTCGTTCTCGCAGACGATGGTGACCAGCGCCACGGACTTCTCGTTCATCGCGCCCGGCGTACCGCAAACCAGCAGCTACGGCTTCACGCCGAGCACGGGCTTCACCAGCGCGTTCTGCGCCAAGTTCACGGTGAGCGCCGCCCGTTCGGTAACGGCGGTGCGTGCCGTGATTGGCAACGATGCCAACCTGGTGCCCAATGCCACCAACGGCCAGCGTAGCACGGTCGTATTCGGCGTGGTTATCAACGCGACGACCGGTGCCATTCTGGGCCGCTCGCCCGACTACACGCTCGTAGCGGCCGACCTCGGCCAGCTGCACACCTTCACGCTGTCGGCCGCTACCACGGTGCCCGCCGGCGATTTCCTCGTGGGCCTGGCCCAGGTGGTGCCCGCCGGCACGGCAGCCGATGCCGTGTTCCCGATGGCCTACCAGGCCGAAGTGCCCGCCCGCACGGGCCTGTTCTTCAGCTCCGGTGTTTCGTCGCCCTCTACCCCGAACGATGCCTCGGCCAACAACGCCCGCTACATGCTGGAGGCCGTAACGGCTGCTCCGGCCAACAACGATGCTGCCGTGACTGAAATTCAGGGCTATGGCTCACTGGCCGTGCCTTCGAGCAACCCCAGCTCGATGCGGGCGGTAATCACCAACGGCGGCGCTGCCGCCCTGACCAACGTGGTGGTAACCCTGAACATCACGGGGGCCAACACGGTGACCCTGACCCAGACCGTGCCTTCGATTGCCGTGGGCGGCTCGACGCAGGTGACCTTCTCGGGCATCAACCTGACGGCCGTGGGCACCAACACCGTAACCGTTTCGGTGCCGAACGACGACAACCTGACCAACAACACCAAGACCCAGACGCTGGCCACCAGCGCCACGCGCTTCTCGTTCATCACGCCGGGCGTACCGCAGTCCAGCAGCTTTGGCTTCACGCCGGGCACGGCGGCGCGCACGCTGGCCTTCTGCGGCAAGTTCACGGTGAACACCCCCCGCGACGTAACCGCCGTTCGCGCCGTTATCGGCAACGACCCCACCCTGGTAAGCACCCCCACCACCGTATATGGGGTGCTGCTGAACGCCACCACGGGCGCCGTTATCGCCCGCTCGCCCGACTACCTGATTACCACCGCCGACCTCGGCCAGCTGCACACGTTCACCCTGTCGGGTAGCGTAGCGGCCGGCGACTTCCTTGTGGGCCTGGCCCAGGTGCTGCCCATCGGCACGGCTGCCAACCAGGTGTTCCCGATGGCCTACCAGGCCGAAACGCCGGCTCGCACGGGCACGTTCTTCACGGCTAACATCACCACGCCGGCCGCGCCGACGGATGCCGCCGCCAACAACGCCCGCTTCATGCTGGAAGCCGAAACGGCTGCTCCGGCTACCTGCCCCGTGCCCACGGCGCTGGCCCTCACGGCCATCACCTCCACCACGGCTTCGTTCTCGTTCACGGCGGCCGTAACCGGCGCCACGGGCTACCAGATTATCTACGGTCCTCAGGGCTTCACGCCCGGCGGTACCGGTAGCCAGACCTCGGCTACCTTCACCGGTACTACCTACACGCTGGGCAGCCTGAGCCCCTCGACGAACTACGACTTCTACGTGCGCACCATTTGCGGCGCTACCGACCAGAGCGCACCCGCCGGCCCGGTACGTGGCACCACGGCCTGCACGCCGCCGGTTATCAACGCCTTCCCCTACACGCAGAACTTCGACGTGGTATCGACGGGCCAGACGCTGCCCTGCGGCATCTCGGTGCTCGATGCCAACAACGACGGCTTCACCTGGCGTGCTACCGGCACGGTGGATGGCAGCCTGGCCACGGGTAACATCTCGCGCTCGGGCCCGAACGCCATGGTGTACTCCTACAACTCGACCGACACCACGGTGCCTGCCAACGACTGGTTCTTCGGCCCGGCCCTGACGCTGACCAACACGCAGCGCTACCGCGTGGCCTTCTACTACCGCGCTGCGGCCGGCTACCCCGAAGGCCTGGAAGTGAAGTATGGCACGGCCGCTACGCCTGCTGGCCAGACCACGACCATCTACACCAACAACAACATCGGCAACACCACTTACCAGCTGGCCAACAACACGACCACGCCGGTAGTGGCCGACATTACGCCCGCCGCTGGCACGTATTACCTGGGCTTCCACGCCATCAGCACGGCCAACCAGGGCTTCCTGGCGGTTGACGACCTCGTGATTACGGCCGGCCCGCTGGCTACCTCGGAGGCCCTGAAGCGCGCCGTGAGCGTGTTCCCGAACCCCTCGAACACGGGCGCCTTCAACCTGGAAATCCACGGTGCCAATGCCAAATCGGCCATGGGCGTGGAGGTGACCAACATGCTCGGTCAGGTGGTGTACACCGGCACGGCCAAAGACAACTTCCGCAACACGGTGGACCTGTCGACGCTCGCCGGTGGTATCTACACCATCAAAGTGCGCAACGGTGCTGAGTACACGCAGCAGCAGATTTCGATTGTGAAGTAAGCTTCGGCTGACTTTCGCCCCGGCAAAAGGGCCGCCCGGTTGGGCGGCCCTTTTTGTTGGCTTATGCGGCGGCGCTGCACCCGGTTGAATGCCGGATTTAAATGCCGGCAATCTGTTCCGACAAGGCGGGGCTGCGGGCTGAATGTGCCGGAAATACTGCCCGACTCGTCGGGCACGCCTTCCCCAGTTGCCAAAGCCTGCCCCGACTTGTCGGGATGAGCTTCACTATGCTCAAAAGCTGTCCCCGACTCGTCGGGCACGCCTTCATGATGCTCAAATAGCCCATCCCGACTCGTCGGGCACCGCTTCCGAAAAGCAAGAAGCCCATCCCGTCTTGTCGGGATGGGCTTCTTGTGCTGTGAGCCAGTTGGCCTTAGCCCACCGGCTGGGGCCGGGCGGCGCGGCTGCTGGCTTCTTCCGAGGCTTCGGCGGCCGGGGCTTCTTCGGCCAGCACGCCTTTGCCGCCGCGCTGGCGCACGCTCAGGCCAAAGCCGAGGGCCATGAGCAGGGTGCCGCTCCAGAGCAGGTTGATGAAGGGCTTTTCCATGGCCTTGAGGATGACGTAATCCTTCTGCGTGGTGCTCACGCCGAAGGTGAACTTGCCGGCCGCGGGGTCCACGGCGTTGAAGGAAATACGCACGCCGAGGTCTTCCACCTCGTCGGGCACGCGGCCCACCATGCGGTTGCGCACCACAAACACGGGGTGCACGTGGTACTGCCGCTTCTCGCCAAACACAATCATGTCGGCCTGCAGGGCCAGGTCGCCCTTCTGCAGGTTGAGGCCGGCCGTTTCGTGGGCCGCCTCCACGGCGCGGAACACGGCGAAGTAGTCGTTGAGGAAGATGGTATCGCCGATGCTCAGGATGGACTCCTTGGCTTCGCTCCAGGGCTTTTCCTTACGCGGGTCCAGCACCGAGCTGATGTGCGTGTAGATGTCGTGCCCCCAGAACTTCTTAATGGCGGGCGAGGCCAGCAGGCCGCCCATCTCCTCGTTCACCTGCGCGCGCGGGTAGAGCGTGAACTGCTCGCCCGACTTCTGGTCCTTGTAGTTGACGCGGTAGTAGGTGTTCTCGGGCAGGATTTCCAGCGTGTCGCCGGTTTTGTAATAGGTCTTGCCATCGACGGCGATGGGGGCACGGGCCACGGCCTTGTAGTCGTCGTCGGTGCGGAAGAGGAACTGCTTGTCCACGTAGCCGGGCACGCCGGGCACCTCCAGGTACTGGCCGGTGTAGGTGAGCTGGTAGCCGTGCATGGGCGTGGTTTCGTTGCGCCACAGCAGCACGTTGTCGCGGTTCAAATCCTCGGTGAATTCCCGCGAATACAACAGCCCCGACACGTTGCGCGAGATGATGTTCGAGTACCCGGCCGAGGCCAGAATGCCCAGCAGCATCAGGGCAATGCCCAGGTGGGCCACCGCCCCGCCCGACAGGCGAATGCCCCGCCGCAGCAGGTTGAAGATGGTGCCGAAGTTGGCCAGCACCCCAAACAGGCCCGCCAGCGTGAGCACGATGTAAGGCGCCGTGATGGTGAGGCCGTTGTAGCGCACCAGCAGCACCACCAGCGCCGTGCCCAGCAGCGTGAGCAGCGTGGGCGCGGTGAGCGAATTGATGACGGTTTCCTTGTTGTTGCGCTGCCACCACATAATCTGGGCCACCCCCGAAAGCAGAGCCACGAATACCCCCATCCAGAGCTGGAGCTTGGAGTAGTGGGCAATCTGGTCGGCGGGCAGGGCCACGTTGGTTTTGATGCCAATCAGCCCCATGAAGGAGTTATAGACCGGGATGCTGGTCGTGAACAGCACCTGGAACGCGCCCAGGCAGAGCACCGTCGCGCCCACAAACACCCACAGCTCGGGGTTGTAGGCGTTCAGCTCTTTTTGCGAAACGGGAATGTCCTTCCAGCGCGACACCAGCAGCGCCACCGCCAGCACCGTGAAGGCGGCCAGGTAGATAAACAGCTGCCCCGACAGGCCCAAATCCGTGAACGAGTGCACCGAGGCATTGCCCAGCACGCCGCTGCGCGTCAGGAACGTAGCATAGAGAATGAGCACGAACGTGGCCACCACCAGCGCAAACGCGGTGCGCAGGCCGGTGCGGCGCTTCTGCCACAGCACCAGGCCGTGCAGCGAGGCCACCAGCACCAGCCACGGGATGTACACGGCGTTTTCCACGGGGTCCCAGTTCCAGTAGCCGCCGAAGTTCAGGGTCTCATAAGCCCAGTAAGCGCCCATGACCACGCCCACGCCCAGCACCCCGCCGCCGATGAGCGTCCAGGGCAGGGCCGGTTTCACCCAGGCCGTGAGCTCGCGCTTCCACAGGGCGGCAATGGCGAAGGCGAAGGGCACCAGCGTGAGCGCAAAGCCCAGGAACAGCGTGGGCGGGTGAATCACCATCCAGTAGTTCTGCAGCAGGGCGTTGAGGCCGGTGCCGTCTTTGGGCACGAAGTCGGGGTTCATCTTCCACACCGGCAGGTCGGTCAGGAACTCGCGCAGCAGGATGAACGGGGAGGAGCCCACCTTCACGCCGCCCAGCACCACGCCCAGAATCATGCTCACCAGAAACAGCTGCACGCCGCTGAACACGGCCATCACCGGCGCTTCCCACCGGCGGTTGAACTTCATGATGCAGAAGCCCAGCAGCACCTGCCAGAATATCCAGAGCAGAAACGAGCCCTCCTGGCCTTCCCAGAAACAGGAAATCATGTACTGCACCGGCAGGTGGTTGGAGCTGTGGCTCCAGGCGTAGTAATACTCGTAGCGGTGCGCGTAAATGATGTTGAACAGACAGCCGATAACCGAGAAAATGGCCACGCCGTGCACAAAAAACGCGCCCCGCGCCATCCGCAGCCAGCTGGCATCTTCCTCGCCCAGCGCCCGGCCCCGCGAGGCCTGGAAGTAGCTATACGCCGCCACCAGCGCCGCCGCAAAAGCCACGATAACGCTCAGGTGGCCGAGTTGTCCAATAAATAGGTTCATAAGCAGAGAATATCGGGCAAATTTACGGCCGCCCCGCCGGAGGCGGGAGGTTTAATAACAACCGGTCGGTGAAAAAGTCGCCTCGCGGCGGATGGCAGGTGATTTCGACGGCAATTTTTTTCAGGCCGGCGTCCTGCCACTTGCGCACCGGCAGCTCACCCTGGCGGCTGTTGCCGGGCTGGTTGATGAGCTGCCGGGCCAGGAGTACCCGCCCATTGGCCGGGTCGGTGATGACGACTGAGAGGCGTGCCTTGTTGGGGTATTTGCGCAGGGGCAGCGTCACCACATCGGTGCGGCTGGCAGGCACGGTGCCGGGCAGGGGCATGGTAGCTGCCGTGCCGTAGGCGTACCACCACTGGCGCAAGCGAGCGGCGGCGGGGCCGGTGTCGGCGCGGGTGGTCACCACCTGGTAGTCGTAGATGCCGGGGCCGGGGAGGGTGTCGGCCACGGCATAGCTGGTTTCGGGGCGGCCGTAGGTGTCGCGGCGCACGGGCACGTAGCGCACTTCGGTGCTGCGGTACTGGTGGATTTCGCGGCGCATGACCCGGCAGCCGGGCGTGCCGGCCAGCGAGTCGGGCACAGTCCAGCTCAGCTCCACTACGCGGCTGGCGGTGGGCAGCAGCCGGGTAGGGCTGGGCGGAAAGTAGCTGACGGGCATCCCATTTGCCGTGCGGCTTACCTGCAGCGTGAACTGGCAGAAATCTTTCAGGTAGCCGTCCACATCCAGCAGATACGGCTGGCCGGCCCGCAGCGAGTCCAGGGTCACAAACACGTCGTCCTGCGTGCCGAGCGAGGTGCAGCTGAGCACGCGGTAGGTAGCCGGCTGGCAGGGCTGCCCCGTGAGCACCACCAGCTGCACGCCGCGCACGTCGCGGCACTTCTGCCCGCCGATGTTGATGAAATACCGCCCCGGAGCCTTGGGCGTAAACTCAAACCACTGGTCGTTGTGGTACTCAATGCACTTGCCGGTCAGGCGCTCGTCCACGCAGCTGCGCTGCACCGTGCAGCCGGTGGTGCTGGAAGCAGCGGTTTCTTCCAGCCGCAGCACGCGGCGGTTTTCGATGTTGTCGTTGGGCACCTGGGCGAAGCCAGGGCTGGCGCATCTAGCAACCACTGCCACCAAAAAAAGCAGCCGGTTGCTGCAGCGACGTAGCGCTTCAGCAACCGGCTGCCGGGAAGCCTGCGGGCGGGCCAATGGTTACTTAACCGAAGCCGTGGCGCCTTTCAAATCCTTCTTCACGTACTTGCTGGGGCACTTCAGCAGGATGTTGTCGGCCATAAAGACGTCGCCCTTCATGCAGCCGGTGATAACCACCTGCTCGGAGGTTTCGAAGTCCTGGGGCTGGGGCTGGTTGTACACCACGCGCTGGGCAACGTGGGTGCTATCCACCAGCGTGAAGGCGAAGTAGTTGGGGTCCGTCATCGGGTCGTATTGCAGGTCGACGGGGCGCTTCTGGCTGTCGCGCAGCAGCTTGCCCACTACGTGCACTTTGGTGTTGTTGCCCTCGGCGGCGCGCTGCCGGGCTTCGCTGAAGCCCACGTACACGCTGGCATCGGCCGTGGTGCTGAGGATGATGGCAGCGGCCACCGCAATGATGGCCAGAATGAAAAGGTGCGACTTCTTCATATCACGGAATTTGCTAGGTAACAGTAAGGGCCGGCCGCGGGTGCCCGGCTACTTTTTTATTTCTTCTTCCAGCTTGCTCACCTTGCGGTCGAGCGAAACCAGGTAGGCCAGCAGGCCGGCCACGATGATGACCACGGCCGCCACCACCACGTAGATTTTGCCGCTCACCCGCAGCGCGTCGGCCATTTCGGGCTCGGCGCCAGGCGTTTGGGCCAGGGCCGACGTAGCGGTGAAAAGCAGGAATTGCAGCAGGCACAGGGCCCCGGCCAGGCGGGCCAGCAGGTTATTTTTCATCGAGTTTCAATTGCAAAAAGGCGAGCCGGCTGCCCAATTGGGTCATCCAGAAAGCGAAGAGAATCCAGCCGATAACGGCGGGGTAGAACACCATGCGCATGGTGCTGTCGAGGTCGTATTTGTTGAAGCCCGGGTTGCCGGTCTGGCCGGGGTGCAGGCTGTTGCCCGAAATGCGCGGCAGAATGAACAGCAGCGGAATGGCCGCCGCAAACGCGAAAATGTTGTAGATGGCCGACACGCGGGCCCGCTGCTGCTCGTCCTGAAACGAGCCGCGCAGCACCAGATAAGCGCCGTAGATGAGCATGGCCACGGCGGCGGCGTTCAGGCGCGGGTCGGGCGTCCACCAGGCGCCCCAGGTGTATTTGGCCCACAGGCTGCCCGTGGCCAGGCCCAGCAGGCCCAGTACGATGCCCGACTTGGCGGCCTCGTGGCTGAGAATATCGAGCCGGGCCGAGGGGTTGCGCAGGTACTGCATCGAGCGAAACACCGACGTGCCCAGAATCACCATCATGGCAAACCACATGGGCACGTGGAAATACAGGTTCCGAATGCTCTCATTCACGATGGGCAGCCGCGGCACCGGCAGCAAAAAGCCCGCCACCGCCGAATACAGCAGGAACACCACGGTCAGGATTTTCCACCAGGTCCATTTCATACTCAACCCCTCCACAAAAAAGGAAACAACAAATAAGACACCGCCCCCACCAGCATGTTCAGGGCCAGCAGCGTCAGCAGCGACTGCTGGCTCACGCTGCGGTCCAGCCCGTCCAACGCATTCTTACTCACCTTGATGAGCAGCAGCAGCATGGGCACCATCAGCGGGAAGCCGAGGATGGCCATGAGCGTGGCACCGTTGCCGCCGGCCTTGGCCGCAATGCCCGACACCAGCGTGAGCGTAGTGGCAAAGCCAATGGCCCCGAGCAGCAGGTTGGCCACAAACAGCGCCGGGTCCTGAATGGGATTACCCAGAAAAACGGTGTAGAGAAACAGGCCCAGCAGCGCCACCGCCGTCAGCAGCAGGGCGTTGTAAATGATTTTGGCCAGAATAACGGCCTGGGGCCGCACCAGCGTGTAGTAGTACAGGCGCTGGCCGGGGCTTTCCTGCATAAAGCCCTTGGCCACCGCATTGATGGCGGCGAAGAGCAGAATGACCCACAGCAGCGCGTTCCAGGCCGGGGGCGGGGGCGTGCCCCCGCGCAGGCTGAAGCTCAGAAAGCACACAAACACCGTGCTGCCCACGTAGAGCAGCAGCCCGCCCAGCGCCGCCCGCTGCCGCCATTCCAGGCGGAAGTCTTTGGCCAGCAGGGTGGAAATTTCGCGGAGTAAGGGCACGGACAGCGGTTCGGTTTCGGCCCGCAAAGATACGCCCGACCCGACCCGAATTATTCCCCAACCAGCACTTTTGCCGTGGCCGCCTGGCCCTGCTGCCTCACCGCCAGCACGTAGAGGCCCTGCGGCAGCCCGCCCACCGGCACCGTGAGCTGCCCGTTGGTGGGCATGGCTTCGGCGTGATAAACGACCTGGCCCAGCGCATTGCGGAGGCTGATTGCCGCAGACGTGCTGGCCGGCAGGCGCAGGGTCAGCGCCTCGCGCACGGGGTTGGGGTAGGTGGCCAGCGCCAGCGCCGCCGCAGCCGGGCGGGTGGCCAGCACGGCGGTGGGGCGCATGGGCATAAAGTTGAGCAGGCCCAGCGTGGGCTGGTCTACCTGATGCACGATGTGGCTTTCGGCCACGGCGGCCGAGTTGGTGCCCCAGTCGTTGTTCTGGGCCAGCATGTTGTCGGGCGTATTCAGGTAGAAGTCGTACACCTGCCCGCCGTTGCCGTTGTTGTAGAGCAGGTTGCGGCCCACGTTCAGCGTATCGGTGCTGCTGATGTCGCCGAAGCTCATGCTAGGGCCGGGGCTTGAAGCGGACGAGCGCAGCACCGTCACGCCCCAGAGGTTGCCGCGCAGCACGTTGCGGCTGGCCACGCCGCTGAGCGTAGCACCGCCCTGCAGGTTGATGCCGCTGCCGCCGGTGTTGGCGTTGGGGTTGATGTTATTGTTCTCGATGACGTTGCGGGTAACGGCCGCATTGATGCCCGCGCCCAGCAGCGCAATGCCGTAGCGGTTGTTGGCAATGCGGTTCTGGCGAATGCGGACCGTGGTGGTACCGGCCGCGCCCAGCAGGTTGGAAACCGATACGCCGCCGGCCATATTGTAGGGGCCGCCCAGCACCTGGCAGCGCTCTATCACAATGGCAGTAGCGCCGCCAATGCCGAGGTTAATCTGCGGATAGTTCGCATTCTCCGTGTCATTGTTGCGGAAAACGCAGTTCTGGATGATGGGCGACGTATTGCGGTTGGCCGGGCTCAGAATGCCGGAGCGCGCATTCTCGTAAATGCGGCAGTTGAGAATGCGCGGCGCGCCGCCCGATGGGCTGATGGCCCCGCTGTTGGTGCTGGTGGTGCCGATGCGCGACACCTGGTAGCGCACCACGCAGCTGTCGAGCAGCAGGTCATTGTCGAGCACGCGAATGCCGCCGCCGTACTCCACAATGGTTTTGCGCAGCCGCGAGCCCTGGCTGGTAGCCGAAAACGTGAGGCCGCTAAACGGCGCCGTGCTGGCCTGCGCCGTGATTTTCACCGAGTCGCGCGGGTTCACCAGCAGCACGCCGTCCACGGTCACCAGGGCGGCGGCGGCGAGGCGCAACGTCGCATTGGTGCCGATGGTGAGCGTATCGGTGGGGCTGAGGCGCAGGCTGCCGTTCACGGCGTAGGTGCCGGGGCCGGTGAGCACTACGTTGGAGCCGGCGGCGGCGGCCAGCTGGGCCAGCGTCCAGCGCACGCCGGTGCCGGGCGTTTGGTATTGGGCAAATGCCGGGGCGCTGCTCAGCGCCAGCAGGGAGAGAAGTAGCAGCTTTTTCATAGCGGAAGGGACGGTGGTTATGCTGCAAAGAACAAAAAATCAGCGAAACCAAAGTTATCCGAAAAAGCAAAGGGCTTCTGACTATTTAGCCAGAAGCCCTTTACGAGGAGGTATTTAGTGATAATTAGTAGCATTAACCACTAATCATTAATCATTAGAAATCATAGCCCAGCGTGAAGTAGAATTTCGGGCCTTTGCTCACGTAGTCCTGCTGGCCCCAGGCCACGTCCATCTTGCCGTAGAAACCCAGCAACGTGGTGCGAATACCCGCGCCATAACCAATGAGGAATGGGTTGCGGAAGTTGACGACCGTGGCCGAGAAGTAGCTGCCGGCCGGAAACACGGGCTGGGTATTGGAGGAGTTGTCGGTGCTGAAGGGGTTGGTGCCCGAATACGCCGTGCCGATGTCGGTGAAGCCGCTGAGCTGCAGGTTGCGGAAGAAGCCCGAGTAAATGGGCCGATGCGCGAAATACTGCACAATGGGAATGCGCAATTCGCTGTTGAACAGCACGTAGCGCGGGCCGCTGAGCGCGCCGTAATCGAAGCCGCGCAGGTTGGTCACAAACTCCTGGTTAAATAGCTGGTCGGCCGACGTATAGCCTTTCAGGAAGCGCGAGCCTTCGTAGCCGGCATTCAGCCAGTCGTCCATGCCGCCGAGGCGGAAAACCTGCTTGCGCGGCCCGAAAAACTGCCCGTAGCTGGCCCGGTTGGCCCACACAATGGAGCGGCTGATTTTCTGGTAGTGCCGCAGGTCGATGACGAACTTGCCGAAGCTGCCATCCTTGTTGCCCAGGTTGGTCGAGTTGTTCATGCTCACCTTCATGCGCGTGCCCGAAACCATGTTGACGCCCGTGGCAATGCTGTTGTCGAACACCAGCTCGCCGGTA
Organism: Hymenobacter daeguensis; assembly: GCF_054780555.1. NCBI lineage: Bacteria > Pseudomonadati > Bacteroidota > Cytophagia > Cytophagales > Hymenobacteraceae > Hymenobacter > Hymenobacter daeguensis. The sequence goes on along the minus strand of NZ_BAAGWC010000006.1, from coordinate 153,235 downwards.
TAGCCCAGGTAGTTGTAGCTGCTGTCGGTTTCGGTGGCCACGCTGCCCAGCTGCGTGCGCGAAATGGTGACGAAGCGCGGGCCGCCGCGCACGCTCAGGTTGTGCGTGAGCGGGTAGGCAATGGTGGGCGCTACCTCGTGGCGGCCGTAGCGGTAGCGGTTGTTTTCTATCTCGAAGAAATAGGCCTGCTTCTGGTAGGCCACGCTCCAGTCGTAGCGGTGCGTGAGGTTGGTGTAGGAAGCGCGGATGTTGCTGGTGCGCAGGTCGAAGAGGCCAAACAGGCTGGCATCAATGCGCTGGTTTTCCAGCACATCCGTGAGGGCGGCTTTGAACTGCAAGCCCAGGCCCAGCAGCGGGTCCACGTACAAGGCCGTCGAAACGTTGTCGGCCATGAAGCGGGTGTCGTAGCGGTAGGGGCCCGACAGGGCCGGCGCCTCGGCCTGGGCTTTGGCCGCCGCTGCCGCCGCCGTAGAGGCCGGCGTGGCCGTGGAGCGGCGGCGCTTGGTGGCCTGCACCGGCTCGTCTTCCTCAAACTGGTAGTCGCTGGTATTCACCGCCTCGGTGGCCTTGCGGGCCGGGCGGCGCGGAGCCGAGGCAGTGTCGGCGCTGGCCGGAGCCGCCGCCGCCGGGGCCGGGGCGGCGGGCTTTGGCGCTACCGGCTTGGCTACGGCCACCGACCGGTCTTCCAGGGTTTGCTGGCGGGCTGTTTTCAGGAGCGGCAGCGCGGCGGGCAAGGGAAACTCGGGGTACACGTACAGAATGTCGCGGGCCTGGGCCGGGGCCACGAATACCAGCGCCGAGGTGGCCGGGCTGTAGTCGAAGTCCTGCGTGTTGGCCAGCCAGTTGGTGAGCAGCGACTTCTGCTTGGTTTTCAGTGAGTAGCGGTACACTGCCCGCACCCCGCTCTCTTCGCCGAGGTACAGAATTTCGTCGTCGGAAATTGCGCGGGGCCGGGTTTCGTTCGAGATGGTGCTCACCAGCGTGGTCACCGGCGTGGGGCGGCCATCGAGGTGGTACTCAAACAAATCGTAGTTGTTCACCACGTTCTGGAAGTAGGCCGGCCGCGCCTGCCCCGCCGAGTCGAGGTAGCGGTTGGAGCTGAACACCAGGCTCTGCCCGCCGGGCAGAAACACCGGCTGCACGTCGTCGAACAGGTCGTTGGTGAGCTGCTCCACCTGCCGGCTGCCGGCCCGCAACAGGTAAATGTCGTTCTGCCCGTTGCGCACGGCGCTAAAGGCCAGGGCTTTGCCGTCGAGCGAATAGCTCATGCTCAGAATCTGGTCATAAGCGGCGAAAAGCGAGGTCGGCCGCGAAAACCGAATTGCTTCGCGCACCCGGCGCACGATGCCCCGGCCGTCGGCATCGCGCAGATGCAGCGACATTTCGCCGTGGCTCATCTCGGCCACGGCCACCTGGCCATTGCCGCGCCAGGCCAGGATGGGCAGGCGGGTTTCTACCTGCTGGTCGGGGGTTTTGTAGCCGCCCCGGCTCAGCGTGTGGCGGTGCCGGCCGTCGCGGTCCACCACCACCACGCGGTAGCGGCCGCCCTCGTTCTGGGCGTAGGCCACCTGCTGGCCGTTGGGGCTCACAATGGGCTGCGAGAACACATCGGCGTGGCGGTTGCGGCCGCTCTGCCGGAATTTCTTGTCGGGCTCTACCAGCGTGGCCACGGGCTGGCCGTTGAGGTCGCGGTAGTAGGCGAGCCAGTCTTTGAGAAACACCTTGAAGGGCACGTTCAGCGAGGAGCTGATGCCTACTTCCACATCGCGCGTAATGCGCGTGAGGTTCAGGATGTTCTGAATGGTGGTGTAGCCGTAGCGCTCGGCCACGTAGTTCCAGATGCTCTGGCCGGCCAGGGTAGAATTGCGCAGAAAAAACGGCGCCGTGCGGTTGCCGGTGGGGTACTGCTTGCTCATGTCGCGCATGTAGCCGTCCATGTCCACGCTCCAGCCCTCGGCCGCGTAGGCCGAGGCCCCGCCGATAAACCAGTCGGGCAGCTGCAGCAGGTAGCTGCTCTGCAGCACTTCCTTCAGCGAGCCGCCGTACATCATGTCGTTCAGCAGCACCTGCGTAATCTGGGTGCTGAGCTCGCGCTTGAACTCGGTTTCCTGGCCGCCGAAGGCAATCTGGACCTTGCTCATGCGGGCCAGCGGGGTTTCGCCGCCGTTTATCTGCTGCTGGGTGGCGGTGAGGCCGATGTTGCTCTGGCGCAGGTCGCCCACCGAGTTGTAAAACAGCAGCGTCGATTTCGAGTACGGGTAGTAGCCGATGAGGGCCGTGATGCGCTGCAGCTCCTTCTCGGCGTACTCGGCGGCGCGGCGGGCGCTGGCCTCGCCACCGTCGTAGTACATCACGTTGAAGTTCTGCGTGCTCAGCTGCTGCCACCGAAACGACTTGTACTGAATACGCACCCGGCCAAAGGGCTCCTGCGCCGTCTGGGCCCGGGCGGCGGGCGCAATCAGCAGCGGCAGCAGCAGCGCCAGGCCCCCCAGCGTCCGCTTCGTGAATAAGGAAATCATCATAATGGAAGCAACGAGCAAAAACGAAAATAAATCCGTTGGAATCCTAAAAAAAATACGGCCGGTTTTACGACTGGCCACTGCGCCGGTTGGCAACGGGCGCATACTGACTAAAAGGCAATTAACGCGGAAAGGTTGCAACGGCCAGCGTAAAGCAGCACGGCGGTGGCCGCCGCTTTGCAAAGGCCGTCAGCGGGCGTGGACCAGCCACAGCTTTTCAAAGCGCAGCAGGCGGATGTCGGGCCAGATGTCGGCCCTGCCGACCAGCCAGTCGGCCAGCAGCACGGCCAGCCGGGGGGCCAGCATCACGCCCTTGGAGCCATAGCCGCCGCAAAAGCTTAAGGCCGGCACCACCGGGTGCGGGCCCAGCAGGGGCCGGCGGTCGCGCACGGCCGGCCGCACCCCCGCCTGCTGCCCGGTAATGGCAAATGGCAGGTCGGTAATCACCGTCAGGCGGGCGGCCAACTCCTCGCGGCCCACGGCCGTGGGCCCGTCGCTGAATGGCGGCCACCGGTACGTGGCCCCCACCCGAAACCGCGCGCCGCCCACCGGCACCACGTAGGCTCCCCGATTGAGAACCTGAGCCGTGGCCAGGCCGGCGCATTCCACGTCCAGCACCTCGCCCTGGTTGGGGGTGAGGGGCAGCCAACTGAAGTAGGGATTGCGCACGGCCGCCGCGCCTTCGCAGCAGATGACGTGGCGTGCCCGCACCTGCCCGGCGTAGGTGGCCCCGGCCGGGTCGGTAACTAGCTGAGCCCAGTCAAAAGTTTCGTGCCGGAGCCAGCCTTCGCGGGTGCCCTCGGCGGCCAGGGCGGCCAGCAGCTCGCGCACCGCTACGTAGCCGCCGTGCCGGAGCCAGGCCCCGCCAAAGGGCGCGTGCACGCCCGGCAGGCCGGGGTCGGCGGTGGTGAGGCCGGCCACGAAATCGCCCCACGGCTGGTCGGCGCTGCGGGCCAGCATGGCGTTTTGCTCTTCGAGGGAGCAAAAGAGCTTGAAAATAGGGGTTTCGGTGAAGAACGGCTGGCCGTAGCGCAGCTCCAGCTCGCGGTAAAACGCGGCGGCGAAGGGCAGCAACTCGGCCGCTTCCCAGGTGAGGGCGAAGCGCTTGCCGGCCACGGGATTCATGAGGCCGGCGGCCACGTTGGAGGCCGAGTTGGGCTGGCCGGGGTCGTACACCAGCACCTGGTGGCCCCGCTGGCGCAGCACATAAGCCAGGGTAGCGCCCGCAATGCCGTGGCCCACCACCAGAAAATCACAGTCCGTCATGGCCGGCAAGGTAAGGACGCTTCGCTGAATGGCGAATGAGGGATGAGAAGCCGACCTTCGCCTTCATTCCCATTCCGCCCCGCGCCGTACCTTTCCACCTTGTTAAAATCCCCTGCCTTGTTATGACGGTCGTCGGTTTCACCTTCAACGCTTTTTCCGAAAATACCTACCTGCTGATTGACGACGCTACCCGGCAATGCGCCATCGTGGACCCCGGCTGCTACGCGCCGGCCGAGCAGCAGGCCCTGCGCCAGTACATCGAAACCAATGGCTTGCGCGTGGTGCTGCTACTGAATACCCACGCCCACATCGACCACGTCCTCGGCAATCAGTTTGTGCTCGATGCCTGGCCGGGCACGCCGTTCTTGCTGCACCGGCTCGACTTGCCCACGCTCCGCGCCGTGCCCACCTACGCCGCCAACTACGGCTTTCCGCAGTACCACCCCGCCGAGCCCACCGGCGAGCTGGTGGCCGGCCAGCCCGTGCACATCGGCGAAACCGAGCTGGAAGTGCGCTTCACGCCCGGCCACGCGCCCGGCCACGTCATCTTCTACCACGCGCCCACGGCCACGGTTATCGGCGGCGACGTGCTGTTTCAGCGCAGCATCGGGCGCACCGACTTGCCGGGCGGCAACCACGCCGAGCTGCTGCACAGCATTGCGCACGAGTTGCTGACGCTGCCGGATGCCACGGTGGTGTACCCCGGCCACGGGCCTGCTACCACCATAGGGGAGGAGCGCCGCGCCAACCCTTTCTTGAACTAGCCGCACCGCACGAGGAACGAGGAACCGGGCAATAGCCCGTTCCCGCGCCTCGTTCTCCGGCTGCGTATTCCTCATTTCTCATTCCTGATTGTTCATTGAAACGACACCTGCCCAACGCGGTTACCTGCATCAACCTTCTGTTTGGTTGCCTGGCCCTGACCGCCATTTTCAACAACGACCTGACCGCAGGCGCTTATTTTGTTGGGGCCGCCGCCGTGGCCGACTTCTTCGATGGCCTGCTGGCGCGGGCCCTGCGCGTGTCGTCGGCCATTGGCAAAGACCTGGACTCGCTGGCCGACATGGTGTCGTTTGGCGTGGTGCCGGGCGCTATGCTGTTTCAGCTGATGGGGAAAATGGCCGACCCGCTGGTGCTGGCCACCACCCCTTCGCTATTGCAGCACCTGCCATTTCTGCCATTCGCCGCCTTCCTCGTCACCGTTTTCTCGGCCCTGCGGCTGGCCAAGTTCAACAACGACACGCGCCAGACGACTTCCTTCATCGGCCTGCCCACGCCGGCCTGCACGCTGGTGGTGGCCTCGCTGCCGCTCATCCTGGCCGACGACCGGTTTGGCATCACCTCTTTCATCCTCAATCCATTCGTGCTTCTGGCCCTCACGGTGTTGCTTTCGGGCCTGCTGGTGGCCGAGCTGCCGCTGTTTGCGCTCAAGTTCAAGAACCTGCGCTGGGCCGATAACCGGCGGCGGTTTCTGTTTGTGCTGCTGGCGGCAGGGTTATTGCTGGTGCTGCACGCTACGGCGGTGCCGCTGGTGGTGCTCATCTACGTGCTGATGTCGGTACCAAAAACGGCAGCCCGCTGATTGGATTCGCTGCGGCGGCTACAATAAATAGATTATTTGGTTGTTAAGAAGCCACTGCCGGGTGAACCTGCCGCCCGGTGGCGCTGTTGCCGGGCCACACGGGTGGCGAACGGTGCTGGCGGCGGGTAATTAAGATTCAATTTGCGTATGCGTCCTTTTTTTCTCTTTGTTGCGTTCGCGGGCTTATTGATGGGGGCGGCGCGGCCGGCCCGGGCCCAGTCGGACGCGAAAGCTGCCCACGGCGACATCAAGTGGGGCAGCTATGCGGAAGTGACTTATCCCAACGGCCGCAAGCAGAAAGTGCCGGTATTCGACAATGCGCCGCCGCTCTACAATGACCAGGTGGGCTGGTACGCCCAGCGGCTGCCGGGCGCGGCAGCCCAGGGCCAGTTCACCAGCCTGCAATATGAGGCCTTTTCGGCGGCCGATGCCCGGCTGTTCGATGCCAGCAAGCTGCCTGTCGGCCCCGAGGCGCAGCTCATCACCGGTACTGAGGCCAAGCAGGCCGTGACGTTTTTGCGCCTGCGTCCCGTGCGCCGCAACCCCCAGACCGGCCAGCCCGAACGGCTGCGCTCGTTCGACTACAGCTATGCGCCCGGCGCGGCGGCGCGGGGCACCGCCACCACGTCGCACGTGTACGCCACCACGTCGGTGCTGAGCACCGGCGACTGCTACAAGATGGGCGTGGCCGAAAGCGGTGTCTATAAGCTCGACAAAGCCACCCTGAGCGCGATGGGCGTGAGCCTGGCCGGCCTCAACCCCAACAACCTGCACCTCTACGGCAACTCGATGGGCATTCTGCCCCAGGCCAATGCCGCCAAGCGCCCCGATGACCTGGCCGAGAACAACATTCTGTTTGTCGGCAATACGGATAACACCTTCGACGACGGCGAATACTTCCTGTTCTACTCGCCCGGGGCGCACACCTGGACGGCGCAGGGCGGCGTATTCCGGCACCGCAACAACATCTACACCGATACCACTTACTACTTCGTGAAAGTGGACGGCACGGCCGGCAAGCGGGTGGCCACGGCGGCGGCCATTCCGGCCACCACCGCCACGGCTGCCGTCAACAACTTCACCTACCGCGACTTTCACGAGTACGATTTGGCGAACCTGCTGGCTTCGGGCCGCACCTGGGTAGGCGAGGGCTTCCGCAACGGCGGCCAGCAAACCATTTCGTTTGGCACGGTGCCCGACCTGGTGAGCGGCTCGCCCATTCGGGTGGTGGCTTCGACGGTGGCGGCGGCCGGTACCTCCAGCACCTTCCAGCTCACGCTGAACAGTGCGCCGCTGGGCAGCCTGGTGATGAACGCGCTCAGTTCGCAGGCATACACCCCCATTGCCGATATCCAGAGCAGCACCATGTCGGCCACGCTGGCCAACCCGGGCACGAGCCTGCAGGTGGGCCTCACCTTCACCAGCGGCGACCCCAGCGCGGCGGGCTACCTCGACTACCTGGAAATCAACGCCGAGCGCCAGCTGAAGCTTGCCGGTGCCCAGCTGGAATTCCGGTCGCAGGCCAACATCGGGCCCGGCAACACCAACCGCTTCACCTTCGGCGCGGCGCTGCCCACCGATGCCGTGATATGGGACGTGACCGACCCCCGCCAGGCCGTGGGCCGGCCCATCGAAGCGTCGAACAGCTTTGTGGCGCGGGCCGATACCCTGCGCGAGTATGTGGCCTTTCAGCGGGGCGGCTCCTTTGGCACGCCCCGCCCGTTTGGCCGCGTGGCCAACCAAAACCTGCACGCGCTGAATGCCCGGTCCAACGCCCTGCTCGATTTGGTTATCGTGACCTATCCGCCGTTCAGGGCCCAGGCCCAGCGGCTGGCCGACCACCGCACTGCCCACGACAACCTGCGCACCGTGGTGGTGACCACCACGGAAGTGTACAACGAGTACGGCTCGGGCGGTCAGGATGTAACGGCCATCCGCGACTTCATGAAGCAGCTGTACGACCGCGACAACCGGCCGGCCTCCAACCGCAAGCTGAGCCTGCTGCTATTCGGCGATGCTTCGTTCGACTACAAGTCGGACCCGTACAACAACACTGCCCTGGAGCCCACCTGGTGGCGCAACCGGGTGCCCTTCAAATCCGATGCGGATTTTGATGCCGCTAACCAGAACTACGTGCCCACTTACGAGTCGCGGGAGTCGTTTACGCCGTTCTACGGTTCGGCAAAAAGCTATTCTTCTGATGACTATTACACGTTTCTCGACGACAACGAAGGCGAGTGGGTGGAAACCGACAGCGGCAACGAGCTGATGGACATCAGCGTGGGGCGCCTGCCCGTGCGTACGCCCAAAGGCAGCCGAGCCGATGCCACCCAGGCTCAGCTGGTGGTCGACAAGGTTATCGGTTACGACGCGACGGCTGCCTACGGCAAGTGGCGCAACCGCCTGACGCTGGCGGCCGATGATGGCGACGGCAATCTTTTCATCACCGATTCGGTGCAGGTAGGCTCCGATGCGTACGCCCGGCTCATTGGCAACATCGCACCGGTGTACAACATCCATAAAGTGTACCTGGACCTGTACCCGCAGCTGGCGGTGGCCGCCGGGCAGCGCTCGCCCGAGGCCAGCCGCGCCTTCGACCAGTCGATAGAGCAGGGCTCGCTGATTGTGAACTACCTGGGCCACGGCGGACCGAAGGGCCTGACCGATGAGCAGATAGTGACCAACGCCACGGTGATGGCCCTGCGCAATCCCAATAACCTGACCTTTCTCACCACCGGAACCTGTGATTTCAGCACTTATGACAACCCCGACTTCGTGTCGGCCGGCGAGCAGGTGCTGACGGATAACACCGCCGGTGGTGCAGTGGGCCTCTTCACCACCACACGCGTGGTGGACGCTTATGGCAATGCCGGCCTGATTAAAGAATATTTCACGCGGGTGCTTCAGCCCATCAACAACAGCATGCCGAACATTGGCTATGCCATCATGCTGAGCAAGAACGATTACCTGACCGGTGGCATCAACAACCGCAACTACACCTTGCTGGGCGACCCGAGCATGACGCTGGCCTACCCCCGCCAGACGGTTATCCTGGACAGCATCCGGCAGCGCAACACGGCCGGCACCGGCTGGGATACCACCACCACACTGAAGGCGCTGGCCCGCATCCGGGTGCACGGCCGGGTGCTGAACAACGGGGCGCTGAACGCCAATTTTACGGGCCGGGCCCAGGTGACTATCTTCGATAAGCCGACCATTGTGCGGACCCTGGCCAACGAGCCGCGCGACTATTCGCAGAAGGTGAGCATTCAGGAAAGCGTGGTGTATGGCGGGCAGGCCAACGTGGTGAACGGCGAGTTCAGCCTCAGCTTCGTGGTGCCCAAGGACATTAACTACAACCGGGGCCTGGGCAAAATCAGCCTCTACGCCTCCGATGCCGGGCACGCCATCGATGCCAACGGCTACCGGGCGCTGGCCGTGGGCGGGGCCGCCACCAACGCCGCCCAGGATACGATTCCGCCGCTCATCAACCTGTTCATGGACAGCAAGTCGTTCGTGTTCGGGGGGCTCACGGCGCAGAATACCACGCTGCTGGCCGACCTCAGCGACGCCAGCGGCATCAACACCACGGGCGCGGGCATCGGGCACGACATTACGGCCATTCTCGACAACGACCCCAACAAGCTGCTCATCCTCAACGATAGCTACGTGTCGAACGTGGGCGACTTCACGGCGGGCAGCGTCAACAACCTGTTTAAGGACCTGGCGGTGGGGCCGCACTCGCTGCGCCTCAAGGCCTGGGATACCTACAACAACTCGGCCGAGAAGGAGATTGAGTTCATGGTGGCCCGCGACGAGAAGCTGGCCCTCGACCATGTGCTGAACTACCCCAATCCGTTTGCCAACTCTACTACGTTTCTCTTCGACCACAACCAGGCCGGCGGCACGCCCGACAACCTCGACGTGCAGGTGCAGATTTTCACGGTGGCCGGCCACCTGGTGCGTACCCTCAACGCTACCGTTTCCACCACCGAAGCCCATCAGCACAGCATTACCTGGAACGGCCGCGACGAATACGACGACCAGCTGGCCCGCGGCGTATACGTGTACCGCCTGAGCGTGCGCTCGCAACGCAACAATACGGTGGCTTCGAAATACGAAAAACTCGTCATCCTCAATTAATCCGCGTTTATTTGCGCCCCGGCCGCGCTTGGCCGCCTTTTTCTCCCCTATGCAGCTTTCTCACTCCCGTTCGCGCCTGGCGCTGACCGCCGGCCTGCTGGCAGCGGCGGCCACGGCCCAGGCCCAGATTGTTCAACACACCATCACCACGGCGGTGCCCATTCTGACGCTTAGCCCCGATTCGCGGGCATCGGCCCTGGGCGAAGCCGGGGTGGCCACGTCGCCCGATGCCAACGCGGCCTACTTCAACGCGGGCAAGCTGGGCTTCGTGCCGTATAAGTATTCGGTGGCGGCTTCGTACTCGCCCTGGCTGCGCAACGTGACCGACGACATGAGCCTGTCGTACCTCTCGGGCTACGCCAAGGTGGGGCAGCGCTCGGCCGTGAGCGGCTCGCTGATGTACTTTGATTTGGGCCAGATTGACTACCGCACCGGCACCAACCTGCCGGCCGGCTCCTTCAACCCGAAGGAATACGCGGTGTCGGTTTCCTACGGGCAGCAGCTGACGGATAATTTTGGCCTGGGCATCACGGCCCGGTACATCCGCTCCAACCTGGTGGGGGCCTACAGCGGCAACGATGCCAAGCCCGGCAACGCCGCCGCCGTCGACATCGGAGCGTACTACACCAAGGATTTGACCATTGGCACGGGCCTCTACAACCTGTCGCTGGGCGGTGCGATTTCCAACATCGGCAACAAAATCACCTACGCCGACCCCACCAACCCGAGCTTCCTGCCCACCACGCTGAAGCTGGGCACGGCCATCACCCGCGAGATTGACCAGTACAACAAAATCACGCTGGCCTTTGATGCCACCAAGCTGCTGGTGCCCTCGCCCTACTACGAAGACCCCTACAACGCCACCGACCCCGTGCAGGCCAAGCGCGTGAAGGACGAAAACGACCGCCGCAACGCCCAGGGCATCGTGAGCGGGATGTTCAACTCGTTCAGCGACGCGCCCGGCGGCTTTAGCGAAGAGATGCGCGAGATAAACCTCTCGACTGGTCTGGAATACAACTACAACGACCTGCTGTACGCCCGGGGCGGCTACTTCTACGAGGCGGCCGACAAGGGCGGCCGCCAGTACGTGAGCCTGGGCCTGGGCGTGCGCTACCAGGTGTTCGGCATCGACGGGACTTATCTGGTGCCCACCGGCCAGAACTCGCAGGCCAACCCGCTGGCCCAAACCATTCGGGTATCGCTGCACTTCAATTTCAATAAGCTGTCGGAAGCGTTTGATGAGAACGGGGCCGGTGGCACCAGCGGCGAAACGCCGTCGAACTAATCCCTCCGTTTTGAGTTGCACCAAAGCTCCCCTTCTCGGCTGAGGAGGGGAGTTTGCTATTACTGCTTATGCTTACTGCTTCTTCCCCCATGCTCGACCGTACCATTGCTCCACCCGTTCAGCCACTGGCCCGGGTGGTGCTGCCTGCCGCCACGGTGCAGGTGCTGCCCGGCGGGGCCCGCCTCCACACGCTGGCCAACGATGCCCAGCCCGTGGTGCGCCTGCAGGTGGTGTTCCGGGCCGGCAAGGTGGCCGAGCCCCGGCCGGGCCTGGCTTCGCTCACGGCCCGGATGCTGCTGGAGGGCACCACCACCCGCACCGCCCGGCAGATTGCCGACGAAGTGGCCTTCTACGGCGCTTCGCTGGAGTGTGATGCCGGCTTCGACCGCTCCACGCTCACGCTCTACTGCCTCACCCGCCACCTGCCCACGCTGCTGCCGCTGGTGCTCGATGTGCTGGCCAACCCCGCCTTTCCGGCCGCCGAGCTGGAGCAGCTGAAAACCCGCACCATCCAGAACGTGCGCGTGGAGCGCAGGAAAACCAGCTACCTGGCCTCCGAGCGCTTCAATGAGCTGACCTTTGGGGCCGATACGGCCTACGGCCGCGCCTTCGACAGCGCCGCCTACCAGGCCCTGACGGCAGCGGAAGCCCGCGCTTTCCACCAGGCGGCTTACACGTTCGGCAATGCCGAAATCTTCCTGTGCGGCGATGTCGCCGCCGACCAGCAGCTGGTAGCCACGGCGTTTGGCACGGAAGCCGCTGCCGGCACTGCGGCGCCCGCCGCCGCCGCGCCCGCCACCGAAACGGCACCCACCCCCGCCCCCGACCGGGTGGCCGTGGCCGGCAGCCTGCAGGCCTCCATCCGGATGGGCCGCCGCTGGCCCGCGCCCACCCACCCCGACACCCACCGGCTGAAGCTGCTGGTGAATGTGCTGGGCGGCTACTTTGGCTCGCGCCTGATGCGCAACATCCGCGAAGACAAGGGCCTGACCTACGGCATCTATGCCAGCGTGGCCCCGCGCGAGTTCGGCACTTCGCTCGTCATCGGCACCGACGTGAAGGGCGAAAGCGCCGACTTTGCGGTGAGCGAGATTGCGGGCGAGCTGCGCCAGCTACAGGAAGAGCTGATTCCGGCCGAGGAGCTGGAAACGGTGAAAAACTACCTGCTGGGCAAGTTCGCCAACGAGCTGTCCACCGTTTTTGAGCAGTGCGACAAGTATAAAACCCTCGTGTTCCTGGATTTGCCCGCCGATTACTACACCCAGTTCGTGCAGCAAACCGAAGCCACCGATGCCGAAACCCTGCGCGAGCTGGCCCGGGAATACCTCAGCCCGGCCGCGATGCAGATTGTGATTGCCGGGCCGGCCGGGGAGTAATCCGTCCGTCATCCTGCGCAACGTGCAGGATGACGGACGGCCGGGGCTGCTAGCTGCCTGGCGCCTATTCCTGAATGGCTGGCGGCGTGGCAGTATACTCGGCCGTGGCGGTGCGGTGCTCGGCGCTTTTCTTGCCGGGGTCGTCCTTCACATCCTGGCGCCTGAAGGGCCGGATGATGAGCCGCAGGGCTTGGTCGGTGCTGAAGTAGCTGAAGGCCCAGTCCACCAAGGCCACCACCTTGTTTCGGAAGCCCACCAGCGTCATCAGGTGCACAAAAAGCCACGTCAGCCAGCCAAAAAAGCCGTTGAAGTGAATGCTTTTGGGCAGGTCCACCACGGCCTTGTTGCGGCTCACGATGGCCATCGAGCCCTTGTTGTTGTACACGAAGTCGCGGGGCGTTTCGCCGCGCAGCAGGCGCTGGAGGTTGTCGGCCAGGTGGTCGGCGTGCTGCTGGGCCACGGGCGCGAGCATGGGCAGGCCCTTGGGCATGTCGGCCGTCACCATGTTGGCCACGTCGCCGATGGCGAAGATGTTGGACTGGCCCTGCACCAGGTTCCAGCTGTTCACGTTGATGCGGCGGTTGCGCGTCACGGCCTCGGCGGGCAGGCCGGGCACTTCGGCCCCGTTCACGCCGGCGGCCCACACCAGGTTTTCGGTCGGAATAAACTCATTATCTGAGAAATAGGCTTTGCCATCCTCGTAGCGCTTGATGGACGTATTGAGCCGCACCAGCACGCCCAGCTCCTCCATGTAGCGCCGGGCATCGGCCTGCGAGGCCGGCGACATGGGCCCGAGCAACGCCGGCCCGGCCTCCACCAGAAAAATCTGCATGGCCCGCAGGTCCAGCTCCGGGTAGTCTTTGGGCAGCACGTGCTTGCGCATCTCGGCCAGCGAGCCGCTGATTTCCACGCCGGTGGGGCCGCCGCCCACCACCACAATGTTCAGCAGGGCCTGCCTTTCCTGCGGGTCGCTGGTGAGCAGGGCTTTTTCGAAGTTCTGGAAAATGAAGCTTCGCAGGTTCAGCGCATTCGGGATGCTCTTGATTTGCATGGCGTTGCGCTCGATGCTTTCCAGGCCGAAGAAGTTGGTGAGCGAGCCGGTGGCCAGCACCAGGTAGTCGTACCGGATGTTGCCGACGGTGGTCACGACGGTGTTATAGTAGGAGTCCACGCGCTGCACATCGGCCATGCGGTAGAAGAAGTTGGTCTGGCCCGCAAAAATCTTCCGAATCGGGTAGGCAATGCTGTCGGCTTCGAGGGCCCCGGTGGCTACCTGGTAGAGCAGCGGCTGGAAGTTGTGGTAGTTGTTGCGGTCGATGACGACCACTTGCACGGGGGCGTGGCGCAGGGCTTTGGCCAGGCGCAGGCCCCCAAAACCACAGCCGACGATGACCACGCGCGGCTTGTCCGAAACGGGAAGGTTGGTATCCATAGAAACCACAGATTGAGTTAATTCCAGCTGATTAAACAGACTTCTGTAGTTTCTGGTTGGCGTTTCTCCTGAATTACCTGGGTTTATGCCTGGCAAAGCCGGGCGCTTCAGCGGGATTTTTATGGGGGGCCTTCGCCCCGAAGCCGGCATAAAAAAAGGCCGGCTCTGCACGAGCCGGCCTTTTCACAACAAGCGGGTAAACCAGCCAATCCCGGTTTAGTAGTCGTCGTCGGTATTTTTCTTCTTGAACTCGCCCTTCTTCACCTGCTGAATCAGCTGCAGCCAGCTGAAAGGGTTGAGCAGCGGGTTGTTGGAATACTGGTTGGGGGCCATGCCCATCTTGCGGTCGTAGTCGTACTGCTGGTTGCTCATAGTCTGGCGGAAATTGGCCACCGCGCCCATGGGCTGGGTGCGGAAAATCTTGTTCATGAGCTCCTGGTTCAGGTTGTCGGCGGCGGCGCTGCCGCGCTCGGTGGGCAGGCGCAGGGCCAGAAAGGCTTTCTTGAAGTCGCGCTCGGTGGTGTAGGGAAACACGCGCACTTCGGGCAGCACCGTGGCGTCTTCCTTCAGCGTCACGATGACGGAGTAGCTCAGGCGCTGAAAATCCTTCGGAATGACAATGGTCTGGTTGGCATAGCCCAGCGAGCGAATCACGATGCTGTCGCCGGCCAGCACGGCCATCGAGAAGTAGCCGTAGGCGTTGGAGGTGGTGCCGCGCCCGGCCTTGGGCACGTAGATGGTGGCACCCGGCACGCCCAGCAGGCTGTCGCCGGTGGCCACAATGCCCGTGAACTGCACAATTTTGCGCTTGCCCTGGGCGTGGGCCGCCGGCGATGCCAGCAGCAGCCCGCCCAGCAGGGCCAGCGCGAAAAACAAGGAGAAACAACGAAGGCGCAAGAAATCAGGCATATTAAAGGGGCAGGAAGACAAATATACGGCGCACGGTTCGGGGCCGATGGTACCTTTGGACAGAAAGAACGACAGGCAAACTTCCCCTCCCAGACAGCAGATGCGCTTGAAACATTTCACGGTTGCTTTTGGGCAGCAACTTTTTAAATCGCTGGGCGATGAAAGCCGGGTTCGCATCCTGCATCTGCTGTGGCGCAACCGGGAAATGGTGGTGGCCGACCTGGAGCAGGTGCTGGATTTCACCCAGACCAAAACCAGCCGGCAATTATCGTACTTAAAAAATGCAGGTTTGGTGAACGTGCGCCGGCTCGACAACTGGATGTACTACTCGCTGAAGGAAGAGACGGCCGAACTGCTGCAGCAGTTGCTGGGCTTTATGGAAAAGGACCCGCAGCTGCTGCACGACCAGCAGATATACCAAACCCTGTGGTCGAACCGCGAGCTGGCGGCGTATAAGCTGCAAAACCGCCACTGGCACGGCTAAAGTAAACCGGCCGGCCGGCCGTCATACCGGGAGCGGCCGGCTGTTGGCCGCGCTGTCTGCAATAATCCGATGAGTGAGATTCGCCGCCTGTTTGTGTGCACCAACCAGAAATCCGGGGTTGGGGAGGACGTGGCCAAAGCCCTGAAAAAAGAGCTTAAGATTCAGGGGCTGAAAAAACTGTTCACCGGCGGGGAGAAGCAGCGCGTGCGCGTGCAGACCTGCAACTGCCTCGACCTGTGCAAACAGTGCAAAAAAGGCAGCGGGGCGGCCCTCATCGTGTATCCGGAGGGCACCGAGTACGGCAACGTGCGCCCCGGCGATGCGCCCGAAATCGTGGCCGAGCACCTCGGCCGTGGGCAGGTGATAAAGCGCCTGCGCCTCGACCGTTAAGCCGGCAGAACCGACCGTTCGCAGCTGGAAAAGCGGCCCTGGCCGGCCGGCGATAAATTGAATTCCAACCGTGGAGCAGAATAATCCGTTGTTAGGGCAATTCATCTGCTTTTCACTCCTCGCTCCCATGCGTCTTTCTCTTGCGGCCCTGCTTCTGACGGGGCTGGCTTTCAGCGCCGCCGCCACGCCGGTGGCCCCGCCCGATTCGGTTTCCACCACGCCCGGCACCGGCGCCGGCCTCGCTCCGCTTTCGGCCCGCATGCCGGCTCGCGGGCCGCAGTCGTTCGGGCAGATTGGGAAGAACAAGACGCTGACACTGCTGCCCATTCCGGTGCTCTTTTACCAAGCCGAAACCGGCCTGGGCTACGGCCTGGGGGCGCTGCTGAGCGGCCGTTTCTCGCAGGATACGCTCACCCGGCCGTCCAACGCCCGCCTGCAATACTGGACCACCACCGAAGGCCAGTCGCTCATTCAGCTGGTGCACTCGGTGTACACGCCGGGCGAGAAGTTTTACCTGAATGGTGAAATCAGCGCCTACGACATTCTGCTGTATTACTACGGCAAGGGGCCAAAATCGACCAGCGCCAGCGAGTCAGAGACGTCGTACAAGCTTTTCATCATCAACCAGCGGGTGCAGAAGCAGATTGCCAAGAAGCTGTTTTTTGGCGCGCAGTACCGCTTCACCAAAATTACGGACGTAAGCAGCCCGGCCACCAACACCGACAACAACGCCCCCAGCGTGTTCTACACCGACCCGCGCATGACGGAGCGCGAGCGTCAGAACACGCAGATTTCGGGCCTCGGCCCGGCACTTACCTACGACTCACGCGATGTGCCTTTGGCCGCTTTCCACGGCAATTTGCTGGATTTCGGGGCCACCTTCAACGGCACGGGGCTGGGCTCCGACTACCGCTTCGTGCGCTACCAGCTCGATGCCCGCCACTTCCAGCCGCTTGGCTCCAACAACACCATTCTGGCGGCGCAGTTCCTCGGGCAGTTTCATACCGGCGACGTGCCGTTTCGCGAGCTGGCTGGCCTGGGGGCCAACCTGGGCGGCACGCTCTACAACAACGGCAACCTGCTGCGCGGCATCTACGAACAGCGCTTCCGCGACCGGCAGATGATTATGTTCCAGGCCGAAATCCGGCACAAGCTGTTCCCCAATTCCGACAACGAATGGCTGCGGCGGTTCGACGGCGCCATCTTCGGCGGCGTGGGCAACGTGAACCAGTACATCGACAAATTCAACATCGGCGACACCAAGTATGCCGGCGGCGCGGGCATCCGCTTCAACTTCATCCGCCGCGACCGGGTGAACCTGCGCCTCGACTACGCCGGCGGCACCGGTAGCTCGCCGGGCATCCTGTTCGCCATCGGCGAAGCATTCTAACGCAGGCCACGGCCTCCATCGTAATCGCAAAAGCTCCTCCGGAAACGGAGGAGCTTTTTTGTGCTCACAGCCCGGGCGGTGGGCGCTGTCTCACGGGGCTGGGCTCCTGATTGGCTGGCTGTGTGAATTGGCACCAAGGCTGGATTTTTCAGGAATATGTTGGTACGGCATCTGCAAACGATTCCGGAGGCGCTGCCGGGGTGAAAAAACTTTGCCCCGGCCAGTAAAAACGGGCGTGTTTTTTATCCGCTCGCCCGGCCCGGGGCAGAAGGCCGCCACAGCCGCCGACAGGCACTTTGCTGCGGCCCCGGGCTTGTGCGGTAAGTGTATGTTGGGGTGGTAAATGTGCGAATCAGTGGCATTTAGGCGGTTTTTGGGGCTTGCGTTTCGGAAAAACAGCCGGGTATATTTGAGCCGTTCCACCCGTGGTTTCACGGTTTTTTTTACGGGATGGGCCGGCGGTTTTCCGGTGGCGAAGGCAAGGGCCCGGGCTGCAGCCGGGCACTGCCTGGCCGCCTCCCGCAATGGCAGTGAAGCCGGGTTGGAGCGCCTTTTTTTCTCACCAATCTCACTCAAAACCCCACCTTCAATGAACAAGCTTTTTACGACGCTTTGGCGGGCCCTGGCCGTGGCGGCGCTGGCCAGCCCACTGGCCACCCGGGCCCAAACCTACCAGCAGGTCTGGGCCGATGAATTCACCAGCGGCATCAGCTCCAGCTGGGTGTTTGAGAACGGCGGCGGCGGCTGGGGCAACAACGAGAAGCAGTACTACCAGGCGGCCAACGCTACCGTGGTGAACGGCGAGCTCCAGATTACGGCCCGCAAGCAGAGCGTGGGCGGCATGCCCTACACCTCGGCCCGCCTCAAAACGCAGGGCCTGCGGCAGTTCACCTACGGCAAGATGGAAGCGCGCATCAAGCTGCCGCTGGGGCAGGGCCTGTGGCCGGCGTTCTGGATGCTGGGCAGCAACATTGGCTCGGTAGGCTGGCCGTACTGCGGCGAAATCGACATCATGGAGCAGGTGAATGCCGACAGCCGCACCTACGGCACCGTGCACTGGGACAGCAACGGCCACGCCCAGTACGGCAACAATACGGCCGTAGCGGCCAATACCTACCACGTTTACAGCATCGAGTGGACGCCAACTTACATCCGCTGGTTTGTGGACGGCGCCAAGTACAACGAAATCAACATCACCAACGGCGTGGGCGGCACCGAAGAGTTTCAGAAGCCGTTTTTCCTGCTGCTGAACCTGGCCGTGGCCGGCGACTGGCCCGGCCAGACCGTGGACGAAAGCAAGCTGCCCGCCACCATGGCCGTCGATTACGTGCGGGTGTACCAGCTCACGAGCACGCCGCCGGCCTCGGCTGTCACGCTGCAGGCCGAAGCCGCCAACGTGAACAACGGCATGACCGTGGAAGCCTGCTCCGACACCGGCGGCGGCCAGGACATGGGCTACATCGACGCCGGCGACTACCTGGTGTGGAACAACATCAACTTCCCCACCACCGGCACTTACCTCATCGAATACCGGGTGGCCAGCGGGGCCAATGGCGGCACCATTTCCTCGGATTTGAACGCGGGCTCCATTCAGCTGGGCAGCACGGCCATTCCGGCCACCGGCGGCTGGCAGAACTGGACCACCGTGTCGAAAACCGTGAACGTAAACGCCGGCACCTACAATTTCGGCGTGTATGCCCAAACCGGCGGCTACAACCTGAACTGGGTGCGCATCACCAAGCAGGGGGCCGCCCGCATGGCCGCCCCGGCCGATGCTGCTGATGCAGCCAATGCGACCGCAGCGGCCAGCTTAATCGAGCTTTACCCGAACCCCGTGACGGACCGGCTGCAGCTGCGCACGGCGCAGAGCCTGGCGGGAAGCCAGTTTCAGATTCTGGACAACTGGGGCCGGCCCGTGGCCAGCGGCACCGTCGGGGCGGCTGATGTCGATGTGGCGGCGCTGAAGCCGGGCGTCTATACCTTGCGCCTGACCACCGCGGGCAAAGTGCCAACCACGATGCGCTTCGTGAAATAAGGGCCGCCGCCGGAATGAGCGTCCCGGGTGGGCCCGGCTTATTTTTCCGGGGCTGAAAGCCAGTGCTATACTGGTTTATAGCCCCGGAATAGTAAGCTGGGCCTTATCCTTTCGGGCAGGCCGGCGTACACCGGGCCGATGAACCACGCTACTCCTGCCCGTTTTCTGGCCGCCCACGAGGCCACCGCTGCCGTCCCCACTTCTTCGTTGGCCCCGGCCCCGCCGGAGAATCCGCGCCAGGGGCGGTTTGCTACGCTGCTGCAGGTGCAGCTGCCCGCGCCGCGCCCGGAGCTGCTGGTCAGCGTCATCATCCCGGCCAGGGACGAGGTAGCCAGCCTGCCCGCCACGCTGGCCGCCCTGGCCGCGCAAGCCACCCTGGCCGGCCAGCCGCTGCCGCCGGGCAGCTTTGAAGTCATTGTGCTGGCCAATAACTGCACTGACCACACGGCCGCCGTGGTGCGCCAGCAGGCCCAGCGGTTTCCGCACCTCGTGCTGCACGCCGTCGAGCTGTGCCTTCCCGCTGCCAAAGCCCACGTAGGCCGCGCCCGCCGCCTGCTCATGGATGCCGCCTGCGCCCGCCTCGAGCAGGTGGGCCGCCCCGCCGGCATCATTGCCAGCACCGATGCCGATACCTGCGTGGCCCCCACCTGGCTGGCCGCCATTCAGGCCGAGATTCTGGCCGGGGCCGATGCCGTGGGCGGCCGCATCCTCACCGAAATCACGGGCCGGGCCTTGCAGCCGCTGCGCCGCCTCCAAACCCAGGATGCCGCCTACCGCCAGCTTTGCGCCCGCCTCGAAGACCTGCTCGACCCCACGCCCATCGACCCGTGGCCACGCCATCACCAGCATTTCGGAGCCAGCCTGGCCCTCACGGCCCGCGCCTACCGCCAGGTGGGCGGCCTTCCCGAAGTTCGGTTTCTGGAAGATGAAGCCCTGTGCCAGGCCCTGCGCCGGCACGATTTGGGCCTGCGCCACAGCCCCAATGTGCAGGTGCTTACGTCCTCCCGGCGCGAAGGCCGGGTGGAGGTGGGCCTCTCGTGGCAGCTGCGCGAGTGGCTGCACATGAGCCGGGAGCAGCGCGAGCCGCAGGTGGCCCACCCGGCGCAGCTGGCGGCGCTTTGGCAGCTGCGCAAGCAGCTGCGCGCTTACTGGGCCAGCCAGCCCGGGCCGCCGGCAGACGTGCTGGCCAGTCAGCTGGGCCTGTCCGCCGAGGTGCTGCTGGCCCGCGTGCGCCGGGCCACCACGTTTGGCAAGCTGTGGGACTGGCTGCTGAAAAAAAGCCATGCGCCCGTGGTAAGCACCGTGCCGCTATCGGCAGCGCTGCGGGAGTTGCCGGTGCTCATCAAGCACCACGAGGCGCGCAGCCGGCCGCAGCAGGAGCCGGCAGCCAGCCCGTTGCCGGTCAGCGCTTTTCCAGCAGGTCGAGCCGGTAGGTTTCGTGCCGTTGCCCGCTGAGGTGGCGCAGCGGCCCATCGTCAGCCGCCGGGGCCAGGAAGAATTCATGCACTTCGTCGCCGGTCAGCGGGTAGTCGTGCACGGGCGGCGTCCAGTGCACCAGCAGCAGCTGGCCGCCGGGTTTCAGGCCATTTATTATTTGCCCGGCGGCCCGCGCCAGGTCGGCCGGTGACCAATAATACCCCACTTCTGAAACCAATATCAAATCAAATTGCTGCGCCGGAAATGCATCGGGCACTCGCAGCAGCTTGATTTCGACCTGCGGCAGCTCGGCACAGCGCGCGCGTGCCTGGGCCAGCGCCGCCTCGCTCACATCCACGGCCAGCAGGTGGCCGCAGCGCGGGGCCAGCTGCGCCGTGAGCACCCCCAGCGAGCAGCCAATCTCAAACGCTTCGGCATAGTGCGGCCGGGGCAGCGCGGCCAGCGTGGCGGCGTACTTCGCCCGCTCGTAGGGGCTGGTTTCGAAATTCCACGGGTCGCGGTTGGCTTGGTAAACGTGGTCGAAATACTCCGGCGGCAGCGTGTTTGGCTGGTTTTCATTCATGGCGTTGCGGCTTCAAAAAACACTTCATACGGCCCGGCAAAGTGCGCGAGCATTTCTTCGGCCAGCAGAAAGCCGCCCGGGTCATCGGTAAAAACGCCCGGCGCCACCTGCGAGCGGTGCGCGGCAATGGCCCGCTGCTTCTGGGCCGTCACGGCGCTCACGTCGAGCCGGAAGCCCTGCACCCGGTCTGCCGCCGTGGGCAGGTCTTCCGGCGCGGCCCGCTCCCAGGCCCACACCACGTATTCCAGGCGGCGCGGGGGGCGCGGCATGGCCGCCAGCGCGGCGTTCACCAGCTGGCTGGTGGCGCGATGGTCGGGGTGCGGGTCGCGCCGCCAGGGCACCAGCACGGTAGCCGCCCGGTGCTGCTCCAGAAACTGGCGCAGCTGCGCTACTGCTTCCGGGAAACCCGCCCCATCGGCCCGGGCGGGCACTCGGCTATCGGGCAGGCCCAGAAACAGCGGCTCGGATGAACCCGCGTCCAGAATCGTAAGCGCGTGGCGGAACTCGCCCTCGCGCACCGCCCGCCGGGCTGCCACCGAATACAGCTGAGAGCTGGGGTGCGACATGCTGCCGTCGCTCACCAGCACCGCCGCCAGCGGCTGGTGGGCCTGGCTCAGTAGCGCCAGCAGCCCGCCGCAGCCCAGCGCCTCGTCGTCGGGGTGCGGGGCCACGACGACGGTAGCCCCCAGGCTTGCGGCAAAACTGGCCGGCCGGATGGGGTAATCAGAAAAAGGAAGAATGTGGGACAAAGCAGGAGGCGGATTAGAAGTTCTTCCCATCGAGCACGAAGCGGCCCACGTCGGCCAATGCGCCATCGGGCGCCGGCTGGCGGAGGTAGTGCGTCAGGTCGCGGTGCAGGCGCTCGAAGGGGAGGGGCTGCAGCAGGCCACGGGCTCCCACGCACCGCTCGGCCAGCTGGAGCATGTCGAGGCAGATTTTTTCGATGGCCGTACGCATCATGTTGGCGTAGGCCACGGTGGCTTCGGCACCTTCGGGCGTGGCCGCATTGGGGCGGGCGGCGTGTTCGGCCGCGCCGCGCACCCACTGCCGGCCGCTTTCCAGCAGCAGGGCCATTTCGCCCAGGCGCTGTCGCTGGTAGGGGTCGTCGGTGCGGCCGAGGGAGCGCAGGAAGCTGCGCGTTTCCTCAAAAACAGCCTCGGCCCCGCCCAGCTGCACGGCCGCAAACCGGATGGCCCCGCCGCTGAAGGCCGGCTGCTGATAATAGGCGTTGGGTGGCCCAATCAGGTCTTCCGGGCCGATTTCCAGCCCCGTTAAATCGGCCCGGAAGCTGGCGGTGGCCCGCATGCCCAGCGGCCGCCAGAAGGAGTGGTCCAGCGCCGGCGGCTGCACATCGGCGGGCAGCACGAACAGCTGCCAGCCCTGCCCATCGGGCAGCGCGCCGCTGATGAGCGGCCGCGCCAGCTGCCCCGCGCCCGAAGCAAAGGTCTTGGCCCCGTGCAGCCGGTAGCGGCCGTTGGGCAGCGCTTCCAGACGCACGCCATCGGCCGGGTTCTCCGTATTCCACACCCCAAACAGCCGCCCGGCGCGGGCATCGGCCGCGTAGCGGGCCGCCTGCGCGGCATTGCCCAGCTGCTGAATGAGCAGCAGCGCATTCAGGTGCCCCTCATACACGCGCCCCACCGCCAGATTGCCGCGCCCGATGTGCTGCAGCACCTGCAGCAGCGGCAGCGTAGCGGCTGGCGCATCGAGCCCCGCGCCGCCCAAGTCGGTATCCAAGGTGGCAGTGAGCAGGCGGGCCGCGTGCAGCCACGCAAATTCCTGGGTGGGGAAGCCGCCTTCCACGTCGGTCGCAGGGGCTTGGGCAAACAGGCGCGGGGCTATTTCAGCAGCGGCGGCTACGGCTTGCGGGGCCGTAAGGGGTTTGTGGTGTGGCGGCGCAGCAACATTAGCATGAGTAGATAAATCGGCCGACATATAAGGCAATGCAAAGCGGAGGAAGTAGCTATACTTTGGAAACAGGTGGCATGTTCGGCTTTTTTCGGTTTGGACTCTGCCTTCACCCAGAATAAAAATTCCACCATGTTTCTGTTGGGACCTCGCCGGATGGCGGCCGTACCTTTGCGGCGGCAATAGTGCTCCGCTTTTTCCTGCAAAAAACCAACTTTTATGTCGTCCCGTCCCATTCGTGCCGCGCTGCTCTCCGTGTACCACAAAGACCGTCTGGCACCCCTGGTGCAGGTGCTGCGCCAGCACGGCGTGACGCTGTACTCCACCGGCGGCACCCAGAAGTTTCTGGAAGACGAGGGCGCCGAAGTAACCGCCGTGGAAGACCTCACCGGCTTTCCTGAAGTATTCGGTGGGCGCGTGAAAACGCTGCACCCCAAGGTGTTCGGTGGGATTCTGCACCGCCGCCACGACGTGGCCGACCTGGCCGAAGCCGAGTTCCACGCCATCCCGCCCATCGACCTGGTGGTGGTGGACCTGTACCCCTTTGAAGAAACCGTAGCCAGCGGCGCCGAGGAGCAGGACGTCATCGAGAAGATTGACATCGGCGGCATCTCGCTGCTGCGCGCCGCCGCCAAGAACTACCGCGACGTGCTGGTGGTGAGCAGCCGCGACCAGTACGCCGCCGTGACCGAGCTGCTGACCGCCAAGAGCGGCGGCACCGACCTCGAAGACCGCCGCCACTACGCCGCCGCCGCCTTCGCCACCACCTCGCACTACGACACCGAGATTTTTAAATACATGAGCCAGGGCACCAGCTTTGCTGGTGCTAATGAAGAATCAGGAATGAAAAATGAAGAATTGGTGGGTGAGAACTCCTCATTCCTCATTCCTGATTCCTCATTAAGCGGAGCGTCCACGCCCCTGCGCTACGGCGAGAACCCTCACCAGGCCGGCACGTTCTACGGCGACCTCTCGGCGCTGTTCGACCAGCTGCACGGCAAGCAGCTGAGCTACAATAACCTGGTGGATGTGGACGCCGCCGTGGCCCTCATGGCCGAATTTGCCGACGGCGAGCCCGCCTGCGCCATCCTCAAGCACACCAACGCCTGCGGCGTGGCGCAGGCCGCCACCCTGCGCGATGCGTACGTGAACGCGCTGAGCTGCGACCCGACTTCGGCTTTCGGGGGCGTCATCATCGTGAACAAGGAAGTGGACGCGGCCACCGCCGCCGAGTTGAATCAATTGTTTTTCGAAGTGCTGATTGCACCCGGCTTCGCCGCCGATGCGCTGCCGGTGCTCCAGAGCAAGAAAAACCGGATTCTGCTGCTGCAAAAGCCGGTGGAGTTTCCGAAAAAGCAAATCAAAACCCTGCTCAACGGCATCATCGAGCAGGACGCCGACCGCCAGACCGAAACGGCGGCCGACTTCCGCACCGTCACGCAGTCGGCCCCCACGGCCGAGGAAACGGAAGCCCTCGTGTTCGCCGCCAAAATCTGCAAGCACACCAAGAGCAACACCATTGTGCTGGCCCGCGCGGGCCAGCTGCTGGCCTCCGGCGTCGGCCAGACCTCGCGCGTCGATGCCCTGCGCCAGGCCATTGAGAAAGCCGGCAGCTTCGGCTTCGACCTGAAAGGCGCCGTGATGGCCTCCGACGCCTTCTTCCCCTTCCCCGACTGCGTGGAAATTGCCGGGGCGGCCGGCATCCGCGCCGTGGTGCAGCCCGGCGGCTCCATCAAAGACGCCGACAGCATCAAAGCCTGTGACGACCTGGGCATGGCCATGGTGCTGACGGGCGTGCGCCACTTCAAGCACTAAAAGCAGGGGCGGTGGTTTAATGTCATACCGAGCAATTAGTCCGTCATGCCGAGCATAGGCGAGGCATGACGGACTTTTTTGTGGGCTGCTGTGTCGGACACCGACCCCGCCGCAAACGGCCCGGATATTATAATCGTACCCCGCGCAAACCTTCCGTACCTTTGCGCATTATTCTGCCCGGCCCTAGAACCGGGCTCCGCCTTATCGCCGCTAACTCAATGGGTTTCTTTAATTTCCTGACCAGCGACATTGCCATCGACCTGGGCACGGCCAATACGCTCATCATTCACAACGATAAAATCGTGGTGGATGAGCCGAGCATCATCGCCAAAGACCGCACCACCAATAAAGTCATCGCCGTGGGCCGCCAGGCCCAGCAGATGCACGAGAAAACGCACGACAACATTCGCACCATCCGCCCGCTGAAGGATGGCGTAATTGCCGATTTCCACGCCGCCGAGGAAATGATTAAGGGCATGATTAAGATGATTGACACGCGCAATCGCCTGTTTCAGCCCTCGCACCGCATGGTTATCTGCATTCCCTCGGGCATTACGGAGGTAGAGAAGCGCGCCGTGCGCGACTCCGCTGAGCACGCCGGCGCCAAGGAGGTCTGGATGATTCAGGAGCCCATGGCCGCCGCCATCGGCATCGGCATCGACGTGGAGCAGCCCGTGGGCTCGATGATTATCGACATCGGGGGCGGCACGACGGAAATTGCGGTGATTGCCTTGTCGGGCATCGTGTGCGACCAGTCGATTAAGACGGCCGGCGACGTGTTCAACCAGGACATTCTCGACTACATGCGCCGGCAGCACAACCTGCTCATCGGCGAGCGCTCGGCCGAGCGCATCAAGATTGAAGTGGGCGCCGCGCTTACCGAACTCGACGTGCCGCCGCCCGACCACGAAGTGCGCGGCCGCGACCTGATGACCGGCATTCCGAAGGTTATCAAGGTAACGTTCTCGGAAATCGCCATTGCGCTCGATAAGTCGGTGGCCAAAATTGAAGAGGCCGTGCTGAAAGCCCTCGAAATCTCGCCGCCCGAGCTCTCGGCCGATATTTACGAAAACGGCATTCACCTCACCGGCGGCGGCGCCCTGCTGCGCGGCCTGGACAAGCGCCTGGCCGCCAAGACCAAGCTGCCCATCCACATTGCCGAAGACCCGCTGCGCGCCGTGGTGCGCGGCACGGGCAAGGCCATCAAGGACATTCAGGCCTTCAAAGGCGTGTTGCTGACGTAAGTTAAATGAAGAATGAGGAGTGAGGAATGAAGAATTGCTGGTCGGTAATTCCTCATTCTTCATTCCTCATTCTTAATTCAAAAACCCCGTGCGGAACCTGTTTCTTTTCCTATTTCGCTTTCGCGGGGCGCTGGTGTTTGGCTTGCTGGAGGTGTTCAGCCTCTACCTGTTCGTTACCAACAACTCTTATCAGCGGGCGGCTTTCTTCAACTCGGCCAATGCCTACGCCGGCGTAGTGCTGGCCCGCCGCACCCAGATAAGCGACTACTTCCACCTGGCGGAGCTGAACCAGCAGCTGGCCGCCGAAAATGCCGGCCTGCGCCAGCAGCTCTACCCGCCCGATACTACCCGCCGCGAGGCCGACTCGGTGGCCGTGCCGCCGGCCCGAACGGATTCATTACAGCGCGTGCGCTACCTGCGGCCCGCCGCCCGGCCCGATACGCTGCTGCTCGGCCAGCAGCGCCTGGCCGCCCGCGACCCGAGTTATCCACTTATTCCGGCCCGGGTTATCAACAGCGCGCTTTATAATGTGGATAACTACCTCACCTTGAACGTGGGCAGCGCCGACGGCGTGAAGCCGGGCCTGGGCGTGGTGGGGGCCGGCGGGGTGGTCGGCCGCGTGAAGGTGGTGAGCGCGCATTACGCCACGGTGTATAGCCTGCTGCACTCGCAAACCCGCATTGCCTCCAAAATCAAGCGCGATAACACGTTTGGAACCGTCCGCTGGCTGGGCGACGACCCTACCCACGCCCTGCTCGACAACGTGCTGCGCGAAACCAGGCTGGTGAAGGGCGACACCGTGGTGACCTCGGGCTACAACGCAGTGTTTCCGGAGGGCATTTTCGTGGGCACCATCGAGTCATTCGTGAAAGAGCCGGACAAGAATTTCTGGACCATTCGGGTGAAGCTCGGGGTTAATTTTGCCAACCTGACTTATGTGTATGTGGTAACCAACCGCATCCGGGCCGAGCGCGACACCGTGGAAGTGCGCACGGGCATTCAGCCGAAAGGAGGGGAGCACCCATGAGCGGACTACGGGTTATCCTGATTCAGCTGCTGCGCTTCGGGCTGTATGCGGGCGTGCACGTGCTGCTCGTCAGCCGGCTGGTGCTGTTCGACCTGGGCTGGTGCTTTTTTTACCTGGGCTTTCTGTTGTTTTTGCCTATCACCACGCCCATTGTGGTGCAGCTGCTGCTGTCGTTTGCGATGGGGCTGACGATGGATATCTTTTATGACACCGGCGGGCTGCACGCGGCGGCGGCGGTGCTGCTGGGCTTTTTGCGGCCGTGGGTGCTGCGCCTGCTCACCCCGCGCGACGGCTACGACTCGGCCGATACCGTGAACGTGCACCAGATGGGCTGGCAATGGTTCTCGGTGTATCTCTCGCTGCTGGTGCTGCTGCATCACGCGGCGTTCTTCCTGCTGGAGCTGGGCAGCTTTATGCATTTCGGCATCACGCTGGGGAAAATGCTGGTGAGCGCACTCTTTACCGGCCTTGCGCTGTTAATCGTGCAGCTGCTGTTTTTCCCGGTGCGCCGCGGAAGAAATTAGTGGGTTTTGTTATGCTTGTCAATTAGTCCGTCATGCTTCGGCTGCGCGGACGCAATATGAAGCATGACGTTCAGAAGAATTTAAATTACCAATGCAATACCTCGAAGGCCGCAAATACGTCGTCCAAGGCATCTTTTTGGTGGTGGCCCTCATCTTTCTCACGCGCCTGTTTTTTATGCAGGTGCTGGACGGGACGTACAAGCTGGCGGCCGACAAGAACACGCTGCAGCGCCTGGTGCAGACGCCCTACCGGGGCCTGATTTACGACCGCAAGAACGTGCCGCTGGTGCAGAACACGCCCGTGTACGACCTCATGGTGGTGCCGCGCGAGGTGAAGCAGCTCGACTCGGCCAGGTTCTGCGAGCTGCTCCAGATTCCGATTGAGGAGCTGCGGGCCCGCATGCTGGCGGCCAGGAAATACTCGCGCAACAAGCCCTCGCCCATTGTTCAGAACCTGACCACGCAGGACCTGGCCGCCATTCAGGACAAGCTGATGGATTTCCCCGGCTTCCACTCGCAGACGCGCATGGCCCGGGCCTACAATACCCACAACCTGGCCCACGCGCTGGGCTACGTGGGAGCCATCACGCCGGCCTTTCTGGAAAAGCCGAAATACGCCAAGTACCAGCCGGGCGAAAACATCGGGATTTCGGGACTGGAATCTTACTACGAAAGCACGCTGATGGGCCGGCGGGGCGTGCAGTTCAAGATGGTGAACGTGCGCGGCATCGAGAAAGGCAAGTTCCGCGACGGCGAGTTCGATACGCTGTCGGTGGCCGGGCAGGACCTGCACCTGACCATCGATTCGGAGCTGCAGGCCTACGGCGAGAAGCTGCTGGCCGGCCGGCGCGGCTCCATTGTGGCCATCGAGCCGAAGACGGGCGAAATCCTGGCCTTCGTGTCGGCCCCGCACTTCGACCCGGCGCTGCTCACCGGCAAGGGCGCCGGCAACCGTTACATGGAGCTGCTCAACAACCCCAACCTGCCGCTGTTCGACCGGCCGCTGCAGGCCTCGTACTCGCCGGGCTCGGTGTTTAAGCTGGTGAATGAGCTGGTGGCCCTGCAGCTGGGCGTGGTGACGCCCGGCACGCCGTTCGAGTGCAACCAGAAGCTGGTGCACTGCACCCACCGCCACGAGCCGCCGCGCAACGTGGACATTGCCATCAAACAGAGCTGCAACCCGTACTTCTACCAGGTGATGCGGGCCGCCATCCTGCGCGGCCAGGCACCCAACAAGTACGATGATTCGCGCATTGGCCTGGCGCAGTGGCAGAAAATGGTGAAGTCCTTCGGCCTCGGCGAGAAGCTGGGCGTGGACATGAGCCAGGAAAAGCGCGGCCTCATTCCCTCGCCGGAGTTCTACGACAAGAAGTTCTTCGACAAGAAGCGCAACCGCCAGCAGCGCTGGAGCTACCGCAACGTGTACTCGCTCAGCATCGGGCAGGGCGAGGTGCAGGTGACGGGCATCCAGATGGCCAACATTCTGGCCACCATTGCCAACCGGGGCTGGTACTACACGCCGCATTTCGTGCGCGGCATCGGCAACGGCGGCCCGCTGCCCCAGTTTCAGCAGCGGCACTTCACGGCCGTCGACACCAGCCTGTTCAAGTACGTCATCCCCGGCATGCAGATGGTGGTGGACGGCAACGGCGGCACCGGCGAGCTGGCCTCGCTGGCGCAGTTCGGCATCACCATGGCCGGCAAAACCGGCACCGTGCAAAACCCTCACGGCTTCGACCACGCCACCTTCGCCGCCTTCGCCCCGGTGAATGACCCCAAAATTGCCATCGCCGTATTCATCGAAAACTCCGGCTTCGGGGGCACCAGCGCCGCCCCGGCCGCCGGCCTCATGATTGAGAAGTACCTGCGCGGCAAAGTGGCCGGCCACCGCAAGCGCTGGGAAGACTGGGTGATGTACGGCGACTTCACCAAGAAGCTGCACTCGATGTAGCGAATAATCGGCTGTCATCCTGAGCGCAGCGAAAGACCTTATCACCGCTGAATAGTTAGCAGCAATTAGTTGCTACAGGCGTGATAAGGTCCTTCGCTACGCTCAGGATGACAAAAGGGCCAACAATACCAGCGCAAGCGGGTTGTAGCACTTCCCAATCACCCCACGAACATCTACACATGGAATCCCTCCAAGGAAAAGTCGCCCTCGTGACGGGCGCGGGCAAAGGAATCGGCCGGGCCGTGGCCCTGGCCCTCGCAGCCGAAGGCGTGCAGGTGGGCCTGCTGGCCCGCACCGCCGCCGATTTGCAGGAAGTAGCGGCTGAAATCATTGCCGCCGGCGGCACCGTCATCACGGCCGTGGCCGATGTGGCCGACCGCCTCGCGGTGAACCTGGCCGTGGCCAGAATTCACGAAGAGCTGGGCCCGATTGACATTCTCATCAACAACGCCGGCATCGGCAGCTTCGCCAAGTTTCTGGAGATGGAGCCCGAGCAGTGGGAGCACATCATCCAGGTTAACGTGCTGGGCACCTACTACGTGACCCGCGCCGTGCTGCCCGTCATGATTGCGCGCCAGACCGGCGACATCATCAATATTTCCTCCACTTCCGGCCAGCGGGCCGCCGCCGGCAGCAGCGCCTACAGCGCCTCCAAGTTCGCCGTGCTCGGCCTCACCGAAGCCCTGATGCAGGAGGTGCGCAAGCACAACATCCGCGTGTCGGCCCTCACGCCCAGCACCGTGGCCACGCCCCTGGCCATCGGCAACAACCTCACCGACGGCAACCCCGAAAAGGTGATGCAGCCCGAGGATTTGGCCGAGTTCATGGTGTCACAATTGAAGCTGAACCGCCGCATCTTTATCAAAGAAGCGGGCATGTGGTCCACCAACCCGTAGTGCTAAGATTATTTGGATAGCAAACAGGCCCCGCAACGTGAGTTGCGGGGCCTGTTTGCTGTTTGGTTACTCACAGTTTTTCGAATGGCACATCCTGAATCGGGTACGCCTTCCAGTCCCTGAAGTCGAAGTGCCACCACTCGGCCGGCAGCACCGTGAAACCGTGCGCTTCCATGAGGCGGCGGAGCAGGTCGCGGTGTTCGCGCTGGGCTGGGGTGCCGCCCGCGTAGGCTGCGTAGGAGCGGGGGCTCATCTCATCGTAAGCCCCCGGCATCTCGATTTCCTGGCCCGTGGCCAGGTCGCACAAGCTCAGGTCGACGGCGCAGCCGCGGTTGTGGCGCGAGCCCTTGCGCGGGTCGGCCACGAATTCCTTTTTGTCGGCGGGCGTGTGGTCCCACATCTGCTTGGTGATGCGCCAGGGCCGGTAGCCATCGAACACCAGCAGGCGGTAGCCCAGCGGTTTCAGCTCCGCATTCACCTGCACCAGCGCCTCGGCGGCCGGGCGCTGCAAAAAGGCCCGCGCCTGCGGATACAGCACCAGTCCCATGAAATTGTGCGCCGTCGCGTAGCGGATGTCCAGCTTAATGGTCGGGTCGAGTTTGGTCAGTTCTACCAGTTCGTTGAGATGGAACGGCCCTGTCTCGTGCGGTGGCCGCGCCGCGCAACAGCTGAAGATGCTGAGGAAGCCGAGCAGCCAAAGACGTAGCAAGAAATGATTCATAGCGAGTACAGTCAGCCTTCAAATAAGCAGAAAAAGCAGCCCACCGGGCTGCCTTTTCTGCTTATTTGCTTTAAGAATTAAGCCTCTACAAAATCCCGCTCACGAAGCCCGGTGCGATGCCCAGCACAATGCTTAGCACCGCCAGCACCACCAGCGTCACCGTCTGGATGCCATCGACCGGCACCGGCGTGGCGCCTTCGGGGGCGGGCTGCATGTACATGGCAATGAGGGGGCGCAGGTAGTAATAAAGCCCCACCATGCTCATAATGACGGCGAACACTACGAGGCCGATGTAGCCCTGGCCCACAGCCGCCGCCAGCAGAAAAAACTTGCCGAAGAAGCCGCCCGTGAGCGGAATGCCGGCCAGCGAGAGCATGGCCACCGTCATGCTGAAAGCCAGCAGCGGGTTGGTTTTGCCCAGGCCGTTGAGGCCGGCGTAGGAGTCGTCGTGGCGGTGGTCGGTCACCAGCTTCAGCACGCCGAAGGCCGCTACCGTGGCAATGGAATAGGCCAGCGAATAGAAGAAAATGGCGCTGGCGGCATCGCCGGTGAGGACGCCCTTGCTGGCCACGAGGCCGATGAGCAGGTAGCCGGCGTGGCTCACGCTGGAGTAGGCCAGCATGCGCTTGGTGTTGGACTGGGCCGCCGCGCCCACGTTGCCGAGCAGCAGCGTGAGGGCGCACATGGCCTGAATGGTGGGCATCCAGAAGCCCTGGGCGGCCGGCAGGGCCACGGCCAGCAGCTTCAGGAAGGCGGCAAAACCGGCCGTTTTCACCACCGTGCTCATGAAAGCGGTGAAGAAGGTGGGCGTGCCCTCGTACACATCCGGCGTCCAGAAGTGGAAGGGCGCGGCCGATACCTTGAAGCCGATGCCGATAATCATCATCAGAATCCCGATGTAGAGCATCGGCTGCAGGCTGGCATTGGCCGGTGCGGCCACGGCGGTGGCCAGCTGCGAGAGGGCGAAGGTACCGGTAGCACCGTAGAGCAGCGCGATGCCGAAGAGCAGGATGCCAGTGGCAAACGCGCCCATCAGGAAGTATTTCAGGGCGGCTTCGTTCGAGCGCGAGTCGCGCTTGCTGCTGCCGGCCAGCACGTACATGCTGATGCTCAGGATTTCAATGCCCACGAACAGCATCAGCAGGTGGTCGTAGCCAATCATCATGATGGCACCCACCAGCGAGAAAAGGAGCAGGGCGTAGTATTCGGCCAGGTTGGGCTCGCCGCTGGCCACGTAGCTGCGCGAGAACGGCAGCAGCAGAATGGTGGTGAGCAGCACGATGCCGGTGAAGGCCACCGTGTAGTTATCCACCACCAGCATGTTGTTGAAGTAGGGGGCGTGCACGACGTTCCAGTCGGCGTAATTGGCCCCGAACACGGCCAGCAGCAGCAGCATGGCGCCGGGCAGCAGCACCTTATTCGAGCGCAGGAAGCCCAGGAACAGGTTGAGGATGCCGAAGACGGAGAGGAGAATGATGGAGGTCATGGGCTTGCTTGGAGTCGGAACGACAGCGAGGAACTGTCATCCTGAGCTTGCGAAGGACCTTATCAGGGCCGCTTCGTTGGATTACTACTTCAAATCTGCGCTGGCGTGATAAGGTCCTTCACTCCGCTGCGCTGCATTCAGGATGACAGATTACCGCCCGACGAGCGTCAGGATATTGGCCACGGCCGGCTCCGAAATGTGCAGGAACGAATTCGGGAACAGGCCAATCCAGAACACCAGCGCAATGAGCGGCACCAGCACCAGCAGCTCGCCGCCGGTGAGGTCGGTGATGGTTTCGGAGAACGACGAGTCGGGGCCGAGCATGACGCGCTGGAACATGCGCAGCAGGTACACCGCCGAGAAAATGATGGTGAGGCCGGCAATGGCGCCCACCCAGGCGTTGTACTGGTACACGCCGGCCAGCAGCAGGAACTCGCCCACGAAGCCGCCCGTGAGGGGCAGGGCCACCGTGCTCAGCAGCATCACCAGGAAGCACACCGACAGCAGCGGCGTGCGGCGCGTGAGGCCGCCCAGGTCCGGAATGTAGCGGGTGCCGGTGCGGCGCTCAATGGCATCGGCCACGAAGAACATGCCGACCACGTTCACGCCGTGGGCCAGCATCTGAATCACCGCGCCCTGCAGACCAATCTGGGTGAGCGAAAACACGCCTGCCGCCATCAACCCCACGTGGCTCAGCGACGAGTAGGCAATCAGCCGCTTCACGTCGCGCTGGCGAATGGCGATGATGGCGCCGTAGATAATGCCGATGACGGAGAGGATGATAACCGGCTTCTGCCACTGGCTCAC
This sequence comes from Hymenobacter daeguensis, assembly GCF_054780555.1. Taxonomy (NCBI): domain Bacteria; kingdom Pseudomonadati; phylum Bacteroidota; class Cytophagia; order Cytophagales; family Hymenobacteraceae; genus Hymenobacter; species Hymenobacter daeguensis. The sequence goes on along the minus strand of NZ_BAAGWC010000006.1, from coordinate 120,046 downwards.
GCCCAGCGGCACCACCGGCAGCAGCCAGCGCATGGTGCCGTAGATGCCCATTTTCAGCATGATGCCCGAAAGCAGCATGGTGGCCGGGGCGGGGGCTTCGGTGTAGGTATCGGGCTGCCAGGTGTGGAAGGGGAAGATGGGCATCTTCACGGCGAAGGCCGCGAAAATCAGCCAGAACAGCCACGACTGCTCCGAGGCGCTCAGCTTCAGGGCGTAGAAGGCCGAAAGCTCCGACGAATGCTGGGCCAGCGAGCCGGCGGCGGGGCCGGTTTGCAGATACAGGTACACGAAGCCGGCCAGCATCAGCAGCGAGCCCACTACGGTGTAGAGGAAAAACTTGAGCGTGACGGCCACGCGGCGCTCGCCGCCCCAGGCCCCGGCCAGGAAATAAATCGGAATCAGCGCCACCTCCCAGAAGAAGTAGAACAGGAAGGCATCGAGCGAGGTGAACACGCCCAGCAGGCCGGTTTGCATGAAGAGCACCAGCGCGTAGAACGTGGACGGATTGTCGAAATCGCGCTTGAAGGCGCTCAACAATATCAGCGGCACCAGGAAGGTGGTGAGCAGCACCAGCAGCAGGCTCAGGCCATCGAGCCCGAGGTGGAAGCTGATGCCGGCCGACGGAATCCAGCTGTAGTTGAGGTTGTAGGCGGCCGAGCCGTGGGCCTGGAAGTCGAACGCGGCGTAGGCCGCAAGGGCGAATTCAAGGAGCGAGGCCCCGAAAGCGAGGGCGCGGGCGGCGGCTCCCTTAACGAATAGCAGCAGCAGCGCGGCGGCCAAAGGGAGTAAAAGCAGTACAGCAGTCAGCATCAGCAGGCGGATTGGGCGCGTTGCGGCACGGGGGAACCCGGCCGCAAATTGTGCGCAAACTTACGCACGGACTAGGAAGGCACCACCGTTTTCGTGCAACTTCTGCTAATGCGCCACTTTACGGCGCATCAGCACGCGCCCGTCGGCGTCCAGCCACTGCGCCGTGTAGAGCCCCGGAGCCAGCGCGGCAACGGAAACTGAAGCCTCGCTGCCGGCCGTGGGCTGACGCAGGATTTCGCGGCCCAGCGCATCGAGCAGGCACACGCTGGCGGCCGTGTGAGCGGGTTGGCGCAGGGTGAGCGTTTCGGTGGCGGGGTTGGGGAAGGCCAGGAAACCGGCGGCTTCGGCGGCGGTGGCCGTAGCCGTGGGGCGGCAGAATACGGCCATGATTTTCGTCCACAGCTCATTATCGAAAGACGAAGCGGCGAGGCGGCTGGCCCCGGCCGACTGGCCCTGCCGCACCACCACGAGGCCCAGGCTGGGCACTACGTAAATCTTCTGGTCGTTTTTGCCAAGGGCCGCAATCAGGTCGGCCGGGGCGGCGGGGATGAGCGGGCCGGGCAGCGTGACCTGCGCGCCGGGTAGCTTGTAGCTGCTCTGGCCGTTGAGCCACCAGAGGTAGCCGTAGCTGCGGTTCAGCGTTTGGCTGGGCGTGGTCATGCGCCGGAAATAGGCCGTGTCGGTCAGTATCTGGGTGCCGTTCCAGGCGCCCCGCGCCAGGATGAACAACCCGAAGCGGGCCATGCTGCGGGCCTTGCTGTAGAACACGTCGTTGGCCCACAGCCCCGTCATGCCGATGCGGGCCCCCAGGCGCTGGCTGGTGTAGGTCGTCATGTTCGAAACGCCACTGGCCTGCACCAGCACGTTCTGCAGGGTGCGGTAGGCGCCGGTGTGGTAGGCCCAGCGCGTGGCGGGCGGCGCGAGGTAGAGCAGGCAGCCGGGTGTGGTGCTTTCGTTGTCGCAGGGCGCGGGCGGCGAGTCGTCGAGCCCGGTGGTCATGGTGAGCTGGTGGCGGATGAGCAGCTGGCGCTGTTGCGGGCGGGTGGCGCTGGTCCAGCGGCCGAGGTATTTGGAGGTGCTGTCGTTGAGGCTCAGGATGCCGTCCTGCTGCGCCAGGCCCACGAGCGTGGCCGTGAGCGACTTGCCCGCCGAGGCCCAGTACCAGGCCGAATCGGCGGTGTAGGTGCCGTAATACTGCTCCACCACCATGCGGCCATCTTTTAGGATGAGCAGTGACTTGCTGCCCTTGCGCCCGGCAAAAGCCAGCAGCGAATCGAGCTGCGACTGGCACCAGCCCAAGCTGGCGGGCGTGGTGCTGGCCCAGGTGCTGCCCGTGAGGGGCGGGAAATACAGCGCCGTAGGCTGGGCGCGGGCGGGGCTCGGGGCGAAAAGCAGAGCGGATAAGAACCCGAATAAGAGTAACCGGTTTTTCATTGCAGTAAAGGTCTTGCTAAGCGTAAGCGAATGGCTTGTTCCGGAATAGCAGCCCGTCATGCTGGAACAAGACTGCCAGCTAGACCTCCGGTTCCGGTGCCGGTTTAAACGCGGCCTGCGGGAAAGGCGTCTTTACATTTGCCCCAGTCGTTCCACAACCATTTTTGCCCCTGCCGCTATGCCCATCCCTGTTTTGCGCGATTTCCGGCCCGGCGACCAGCCCATTTTTCGCCAGCTCAACGAAGAGTGGATTTCCCGCTACTTCATCCTGGAGCCAGCCGACCTCAAGGCGCTTGACCATCCCGAAGAATACATTCTGGCGCCGGGCGGCCACATTCTGCTGGCCGAAGTGGACGGGCAGGTGGTGGGCACCTGCGCCCTCATTAAAATGGCCGACGGCGGCTACGAGCTGGCCAAAATGGCCGTTTCGCCCGCCGCCCAGGGCCGGCGCATCGGCTTGCTGCTGGGCGAGGCGGCCGTGCGGCGCGTGCGCGAGCTGGGCGGCCAGCGCCTGTACCTGGAAAGCAACTCGCAGCTGACGCCCGCCCTCCGCCTCTACCGCAAGCTGGGCTTTCAGGACCTGGCGCAGCCCAACCCCTCGCCCTACGCCCGCGCCGACGTGCAGATGGAATTGCTGCTGCGCTAAACCCGGCCGCTGGCCTGAAAACCGAATATTCTTCCGCGTAGTCGTCTGCTTATCATGGCCTTTCCCATTCTGCGCGTGGCCCGCCCCACCGACAACCTGCCCGCGCTGCTGCGCTTCTACTGCGATGGCCTGGGCCTGCAAAAGCTGGCTTCCTTCACCGCCCACAACGGCTTCGATGGCCTGATGCTGGGCCACCCGCAGGCCCCGTACCACCTGGAGTTTACGCACCAGCCCGGCCATGCCGTGGGCCGCGCCCCCACAGCCGACAACCTGCTGGTGTTTTACCTGCCCGACGCGGCCGAGTGGCAGGCCGCCGTGCAGCGCATGGAAGCGGCTGGCTTTGCGCCCGTGCCATCTTATAATCTCTACTGGGACCAGCAGGGCCGTACATTCGAAGACCCCGACGGCTACCGCGTGGTGCTGCAGCAGGCCGGGTGGAACCTGTAGAACCCATGGCAACCCATGACCCCGAAGCTTCCTGAGCCGCCGCCCGTCGTTTCGCGCCTCGCGCCCACGCCCAGCGGCTTTCTGCACCTTGGCAATGCCGTGAACTTTGTGCTCACCTGGCTGCTGACGCGGCAGGCCGGCGGCACGCTGCACCTGCGCATCGACGACCTGGACCGCGCCCGCCTGCGCCCGGCTTACCTCGACAATATCTTTCGCGTTATCGACTGGCTGGGCATTGATTATGACCACGGCCCCACCGGCCCCGACGACTTTCTGCGCCACCATTCGCAGCTGCTGCACCTGCCTGCCTACAACCGCGTGCTGCGCCGCCTGGCCCAGCAGCCGGGCCTGGTTTATGGCACCCGCCGGAGCCGCACGGGCGGGCTGACGGATTTGGTCCCGCTTGATGTGCCGGGAGCCGCCTGGCGGCTACGCGTCCCCCCGCCGGTTTATGCTGTCGGGCCAAACGCGGGCGAAATTCAAATACCCTTCTCGGAGGTGATGCCCGATTTCATCATTCGCAAGAAGGATGGCGTGGCGGCCTATCAGGTGGCTTCCATTGTCGATGACCTGCGCCTCGGCACCACCCTCGTTGTGCGCGGGCAGGACCTGCAGCCCAGCACGGCCGCGCAGCTCTGGCTGGCCAGCCAGCTGTCGGAAACAGCGGCCTTCAACGCCTCACGGATTCGGTTTCACCACCACCTGCTGCTGACGGATGAGGCCGGCCGGAAGCTCTCCAAATCGCAGCAGCGGCCCCTGGATGCGGGCGTGCTGGCGGCGGCTGCCGGACCGCAGGCGGTATTTTCCGCCGTGGCGCGGCTACTGGGGCTGCCGGCGGCGGCGGGAGAGTCGCTGACGGCGCTGCAAACGGCCATCGGCAATCCCGTTGCGCCGTGAAAAATGCCCTTGCCAGGGCTCATTGCTTCACAATGCGGACGTGGGCGCTGCCAGTGGCCGTGCGCGCTTCCAGCAGGTAGCTGCCGCTGGCAATGGCGGCCAGGGGCACGGTGGCCGTGGTGGCTCCGGCCGGTACCGGCCCCGTCCACACCAGCCGGCCGCTGAAATCCGAGAGCAGCAGCTGAGCGCGGCCTTGCAGGTGGGCGAGCGTGATTTGCACGACATCGGCGGCCGGCACCGGGCTGGCTTGCAGGAGGAGGCCCGCGGCGCCCGTCTGGGCTGCCTGCGTGGCCAGCAGCACGTTGCTGCCGAAAATCCGGAAGGCCATTTCTATGTTGACTGGTGTGGAATTGAGGCCGGTGCCCGGGTCGAGAATGGGGCTCCAGGGGTAGGTGCCAAAAGGCCCTCTGCTGTGAAGCTGCGCGTTGGCCCCGGCCTGGGTGCGGGCCCCAACCGTGGTCACCGGCACGAAGTAATACGCCTGCGTGCCCGTGGCCGTGGCCGACCAGCTCACCCAGTAAGTGCCGGCGGGCAGCACCAGCCCCGGCGCAACGGCGGCTTCTACTTCCCATATTTTGCGGGCGGTGCTGGCAGGCACGGCGCTGCCCATGGGATTGAGGCTGTTGGGAATGCGATAGGTGAAGGCATCGGCAGCACCCGTCAGGCGGTTGGTGGTAGAGTCGCCAAAAAAAATTCTGCTGCGGTAGGCCCCCGGCTGCCCGCGCCACACACGAAGAGTCAGCGTGCTGAACGGCGAAAAAGCACCGGCCGCACCGGGCTGATAGCCCATAAAACGGAAGGTGGTTATCGTCCAGGTTTGACCGACGGGTATCACAAAGTCGTCGGCCGCTTCGCTGACTACTAAGCCATTAGACCCAAATCCGGCATAGGCGTTCGAAACGGCCGGGTTGCCTGCATCGTTCTGTACTTCACTCCACTGCGTGCCGGCAGGGGCCGCAGTCCCGCTCTGGCTGGCGCTTCCCGTTGCGATGGCGCCATTGGAATAAAGCTGCTGGGCACGGCTGCTCAGCGCAACCGCAAAAAGCAGGGCGGTACAGGTAGATGATTTCCTCATGGAAAGCAACGTGTAGTAAGTATAATAGAAGAAAAATTATTATTATTATAAACATAGGTGCTTTTGTAGAGATATTAATATAATTTTTTGCTGTTTTTTATGAAATATAAAAATAGCCGTTCTTAAGCAGAACCCTGCTTTCTATTAACAGGTAGGCTGGCAGGCCTGTGCTTAAATAGCTGGCTTACAATTCTTTTTTGAATTGCTCGGCCCAGTGGTCGGCCAGCCGCGTGGGTTCCGGCAGCTTGTAGCCTTTCAGGCAGGCCAGTGTGAGGCGCGTGGCGGTGGCCTGGTCGCAGCGGTGGCCGGGGCTCACGAACAGCGGCAGCACCTTGTCTTTGCTGCGGATGACCTCGCCAATCAGCTCGCCGGTTCTGGCATCGGTGAGGGGAGTGATGCTGCCGCGCTCCAGGCCAGGCTCCTGGAAAACGCCCGTCAGCTTGTTTTTCGCCACGCCGAAAGTGGGCATATCGAGCAGCACGCCTAGGTGCGCGGCAATGCCCATGCGGCGCGGGTGCGCAATGCCGTGGCCATCCACCATGATGACATCGGGCTTGTTTTGAACCTTGGCGAAGGCGTGAATCACATTCGGCGCTTCGCGGAAGGAGAGGAAGCCGGGCACGTACGGCATGTCCACGGGGCCGTAGTTATACACTTTTTCCACCAGCTCCAGCGAGGGAAATTTCAGCACCACAAACACCGACAGGATGGTGTCGGGCGTGGGAAACGACGAGTCGCAGCCGGCAATGAGGCGCGGCTCCTGCGGCAGCGGCTCGTGGCGCACCCGCTGGTGCATTTCCTGCTGCTGCTGGGTGAGGCTGCGCACGAGGGCGGGGTCGGGCGGCGGGCCGGGCGGGCGGTAGTAGGCCATTTGAGGAAATTATGAGTTTTGAATTATGAATTATAAATTTTCTGAAATGGCTTTTTCTGGCGCTGATAAAGCCCAACCGTAGCATCTTCCGGCGGCAGCGGGCGTACAACGGGCAATACGATTCTTCGCCCGCCATGTCTGATTCCTCCCCCGATTCTCACGCCGAACAGCCGGCCGCCACCGGTTCCGGCCCGCTGCTGGAGCGCCGGTATTTCATCGACGTGGCCCGGCCCCGCCGCACGCCGGCTCAGCTGATGCACGAGGTGCAGACCGACCTGCCGCGTTTTTCGCCCGAGGCACTGGCCGATTTTGAGCGCAAAGACAACCGGGAGGGCCCATTGCAGGCAGGCGACGAATTTCACATCAAAATTCTGGGGCCCTGGAACGGCTGCGTGCGCGTGACGGCGGTGGGCAGCACTTTTTTTGAGTTCGTGACGCTCGAAGGCCACCCCGAAGCCGGCCGCATCCGCTTCGAAACCCATTACCTCAACGACCAGCCCGATACCATTCGCTTCGAAATCCGGTCCTGGGCCCGCTCGCGCGATGGGCTGGTGGCCTTCGTGTACGACACCCTGGGCGGCGGCAAGCTGATGCAGGAAGCCACCTGGACGGAGTTTTGCCGGCGCGTGGCCGCGGCCAGCGGCGGCCAGGCCCTCGGCGACGTCACCGTCGAAACCTACCGGCACGACGAGGCCGGCCACACCCAGCACACCCGCCATGAGTAATTATTCGGACGGCAAGCCGCCACTCTGGGAGCAAAACCGCGCCCGCCTCGATGCCTACGCCCACGCCAAAGTCAACTACGACTTCTCGCGCCAGAACGAATACACCGGCGAAACCGGCTGGCGCCTCGACGACTACGAAGCCGACCTGCCCGCCGAGGCCCCCGGCCCGCCCGAAGCAGCCGGCTCCTTTGCCGCCGCCCAGGACGTGCTGCGCCGCTACGCCTTCCCGCCGCCCGACCTCATCACCGGCATCTTCAACCCCGACGGCCCGCTCGAAAACCGCATTATGGTGCTGCGGGCGCAGTTTTTGTTTTTCACCTTCTACTTCGGCGTGCGGGTGAGCGAGGTGACCGACGAGCAGGCCCGCGCCACGCCCACCGGCCCCGAGCGGGTGTGGGGCTACGGCTACCGCACCCTCGAAGGCCACTTCGAAAAGGGCCAGATTGACTTCACCATTCACAAAAACCTGACCTCCGGCGCGGTGCAGTTCCGCATCCACGCCGTGTCGCAGCCAGGGCGCATCCGCAACCCGTTTTATTGGGTGGGGTTCAAGCTGTTTGGCCGCCGGCTGCAGCGCAAGTTCGCCCGCGAGTCGTTGCGGCGCATGCAGGCGCTGGTGGCCGCGCAGCGGGCCGGAAAGCCGCTGCCGAAAACTTTGACCGGCGCGGTCGGTTAGGACATCATCACAAACCCAGGTAGAACGTCATGCTGCGCGCAGTCGAAGCATCTCGCGTGCTATGGCAGTGCTCTTCTTCACCGATTGAGTTACGGCGCCACGCGAGATGCTTCGACTGCGCTCCGCATGACGTTCTGATTTTTACTCAACCCACAATAACCTCCTAAATGCTTCCAACGAAAGCCTACGCCGCCCCCGCCGTCAATATCCCGCTCGAACCCTTCAATTTCGAGCGCCGCGAAGTTGGCCCGCACGACGTACTCATTGACATTCAGTTCTGTGGCGTGTGCCACTCCGACCTGCACCAAATCCGCGACGAGTGGGGCGGCTCCATCTTCCCCATGGTGCCGGGCCACGAGATTGTGGGCCGCATCACGCAGGTGGGGGCCCACGTCAAGAACTTCAAAGTAGGCGACCTGGCCGGCGTCGGCTGCATGGTCGACTCGTGCCGCACCTGCCCCAGCTGCCAGGAGGGCCTGGAGCAGTACTGCGAAACCACCGGCATGGTGGGCACCTACAACAGCCGCGAAATCGGCAGCGGCGCGCCCACCTACGGCGGCTATTCCTCGCAGATTGTGGTGGATGAGAAGTACACCCTCAAGGTTTCGGAGAAGCTGGATTTGGCCCGCGTGGCCCCGCTGCTCTGCGCCGGCATCACCACCTACTCGCCCCTGCGGCAGTGGAAAGTGGGCCCCGGCCACCGCGTGGGCGTGATGGGCCTCGGCGGCCTGGGCCACATGGCCGTGAAGCTGGCCGTGGCCATGGGCGCCGAAGTGACCGTGCTCAGCACCTCGCCCAACAAAGAAGCCGACGCCAAAGAGCTGGGCGCCCACAAGTTTGTGGTGACCAAGGACGAGGCCCAGCTGAAATCGGTGCGCAACTACTTCGATTTCATTATCAACACCGTATCGGCCCAGCTCGACCTGGCCACCTACGTGAACCTGCTACGCCGCGACGGCACCATGATTCTGCTGGGCGTGCCCACCGAGGCCCCGCACATCCACGCCTTCAACCTGATTGCCAACCGCCGCCGCATCGCCGGCTCGCTCATCGGCGGCATCGCCGAAACCCAGGAAATGCTGGACTTCTGCGCCGAGCACAACATCATGTCCGACATCGAAGTCATCGACATCAAGGACATCAACGAGTCGTACGAGCGGATGCTGAAAGGCGACGTGAAATACCGCTTCGTGATTGACTTGGCCACGCTGAAAAATTAGGTAGCCGATGATGCAGAGACGCAACTATGCGTCTCTGCATCGTTTAATAAAAAAGAGGCGCCTGCTGATGCAGGCGCCTCTTTTTTATTAAACGATGCAGCTCCCTTACTGCTTGCTGAACACATACGGGTCCATTTCCAACCCGTCATTCACCCGGATTTCCAGCGTCTTCACCTGCCCGTTCTCCACGGTGAAAGGGGCCGGGAAAATGCCGTAAGCGGCGTTGGAAAAGGTGCTGCGGAAGATGTCGCCGTCCATGTAGTCCAGCGTGGTGGTGAGGGCGGGGTGGTGCGAGAAGCGCACGAGCAGCTGCTTGCCCTTCGGCTCTACCGTGATGGTGCCGTAGACGGGGTGCGTGTAGGTGCCGGCGTAGGCTTTGAGGCTGCGGGCGGGCTTGTTTTTCCTGGCCACGCGGGCGGCCAGCTCGGCTACGGTTTTGGCGGTTTCGGCATTGCCGGGCTTGGCAAAGCTGTAGAGCTGGCGGCTGCGGTCCACGTAGGGCACGCCGAGGTAGGCATCGAGCAGCTGGTAGCGCAGGGCTTCGAAAAAGCTCTGGTTGTCCTGGTTGGTGAGCACGGCGATGCCCAGGTTTTCCTCGGGCACAAAGCACACATTGGTCACGAAGCCGTTGGCCCCGCCGGTGTGCCAGTAAATCTGGCGGGCGTTGTAGTCGGCCGAGAGCACGCCCAGGCCGTAGGTGCGGAAGTGCATGGGAAAAACCGGCGACTTGCTGCTGCCTACCAGCGTGTTGCCCTCGCGGGTGCGGCGCAGCGTGGCCCAGGGCAGCACGCGCTGGCCCTCGTACTTGCCGCTATCGAGCTGGAAGCGCAGCCAGTGGGCGAGGTCGTTGGTGCAGGAAACCAGGCTGGCGGCGGGGCCGAAGTTATCCACCACATCGAACGGCACAGCCGTGAGCGGGCCGAAAGCCGTGGTGTAGGGCTGCGCAATGTTGGGCCGCTGGCTGGCCCCGGTGGTGTTGGGGTAGGTATTGGTCATGCCCAGCGGCGTGAGCAGGCGCTGCTGCACGAAGTCCTGCCAGGAGGTGCCGCCGGTGGCCGCCGGAATGACTTCCCCCGCCGCCAGAAAGCCGTAGTTGCTGTAGCCGTACTGCTGCCGGAACGGGCCGGTAGGCTTCAGGTAGCGCACTTTTTGCAGAATCTCGGCCCGGCTCAGGTTGGAGTTCCAGAAGGTGAAGTCGCCCTGAAACGTCTTGGTGCCGAAGTGGTGGCTCAGCAGGTCGCGCACCGTGAGCAGGCGCGTGCTGGTGGAGTCGTAGAGCCGGAAGTCGGGCAGGTACTGCCGCGCCGGGTCGTCGAGCTTCAGCTTTTTCTCCTCCACCAGCTGCGAGATGGCCGTGCCGGTGAAGAGCTTGGAGTTGGACGCAATGAGAAACAGCGTGTTGCCGTCCACCGGCTCGGGCTTGCCCACGGCCCGCACGCCAAAGCCCTGCGAGGTCACCACTTTTCCGTCCTTCACCACCACCACGGCCAGGCCGGGAATGTTCCAGAGCCGGAGGCCGCGCTGCACGTAGCTGGCCAGGCTGTCGCGCACGAAGGCATTACCGGCAGCGGCCGTCTGGGCGTGGGTCTGGAGGGAAAAGGACGCGGCCGCCGCCAGGGCCGCCAGGGTGAGAACAGGACGCATACAGGAAAAAATAAACCAAAAAAGAGCCGGCTGACCACCCCTTGGGGCATGTCGGCCGGCTCAAAGCTAAGCAGGCGCACGGACGGACGCCCTTCGGGCCACCCCACGCCGCTGCTGGCTGTGCGCTATTTGGTCAGCTCAGGTGGGGTTTTCAGCCCGTCGCGCAGCTGGCCGTTGATGGTGGCTTCCCGGCGCGAGACGTAGGGCGAGGCACAACGGCCGCTGCCGTTCGCCTGCTCCAGCACCACGTTGGTGATGTCGTAGGTGCGGCCGGCGGCCGGCACCACCAGCCGGTAGCTGCGCGCCGACACGTTTTGCCGCACGTATTCGGGCAGGGAAAACTGGGTGGGATAGTTTTTGCCGTGGAGAACGACAAAAATCGGCTGGGTAGCCGGGGCCGAAGGTGCGTTTTTCTGCCGCAGCGTATCGATTAGCGGCTGGAAGTCGGTTGAGCCGTAGCGCACAATGTAGGCCGACCGGACTTCGGCCTGCCGGAAGCCAACGCCGGTGCTGCTGAGGGTATCGGCGCTGAACGCCACCATGAAGGTGGGAGGGGGCGGCCCGGCGGGCGGGCAGGAGCAGGCAGCCAGCGCCACGAAGGCACTCGCCCCGAGATAAGCAGGGAAACGCATATAAGGGATTGGAAAGGAAAAAGCGGCGGCGCGCCACCCCTCCAAATATAAGGTTGTTCCGGCTGCCCGGCCCGCCGGTTTACTGCCCTGTTCGCCGGAAACGGCCGGCGTGGCATGGGCCGTGCGGGCAGTAGCATCGGCAGTACCATGCCGATGCGCAGCAGCCGATGCCTGAAAAAGCAGCGAAGCAGCGAAAATGAAGCCGCCGCCGGACTACACCGCCCGCCGCATGGGCACCGGCGCGGCATCGGCGTACACCACGTGCTCGTCGTGAAAGGGCTCCTCGCCCCGGAATTTCTGAATGATGCGGGCCGTGGTGATGATGTCCTTCTGGCAGTAGTGGGCAATGCGCGGCAGGTCGTTTTCTTCCCAGTACACGCGCGCCACATCGGCCCCGGTAATGTCGTCTTTGGGCGTGGGAATGCCGAAGATGGCGGCCAGCAGGCTGAGCGAGGTGTAGGACTTGTAGTCGCCGAACTTCCACAGCTCCATGGTGTCGAGGTGAGGCACCTCCCAGGGCTTCTTGCCGGCCAAATCGAGCTGGGCGGGCAGCTGCAGGCCATTTATCAGGATGCGGCGGCCGAGGTAGGGAAAGTCGAACTCCTTGCCGTTGTGGGCGCAGAGGGTGAATTTGGGCTTGTGCCCGAGCAGGGCCGAGAAGTCGCGCAGCAGCTGCTTCTCGTCGTGGTCGGCAAAGCTTTTCACCCGGAAGCGCCACAATTCCTCCTCTTTATCAAAGACGAAATAGCCCACCGACACGCACACCACCTTGCCAAACTCGGCGTAGATGCCGGCCTGCTCAAACAGGCTGGCGGCCGAGAGATGGTCGGGCATGGGCTCCGCCGTCTGGGCGCGGCCGGTGTAGCCCTGCTGGCGGCGCAGGCTTTCGCTCTTGTGCTCCCAGAGCTGGCGCAGCATGTCGTCGAGGCTGTCGTGGCAGTCCACGCAGGGCACGGTTTCGATGTCGATGACGAAAAGCTGGTCGAGCGGGGTGCGGTGAAGGTGCTGCATGGCAGAAACGAAGAATTAACGTGCCCTAAGATACTGCGGCGGCCAGGGAAGCCGGCGTGCGTTGGGGCAAGCTAAGGAATAACCGCGCCCGCGCAAAAGAGATTTCGCGGCTTGCGGCTGGCAGGTTGCGGCTGTCGGGGGCAGGGGCTGCCGTATTTTCGCTGCCATGCTGTTCGCCTTCGGTCCTCATAGCTCGCTGCTGCTGCCCTTTGTGGTGCCGGGGGCGGTGGCCGTGCTCTGGCTGCTGGGCCGGGCGTGGCGCCGCGGCAGCGCCGCCGATGCCCTGCTGGCGCTGCTGGTGCTGGTGCCCACCCTCAGCGTGAGCCAGTGGATGCTGGGCTACGCCGGCTGGTTCGACAGCCACGACGGCCATTCCACCGTCATGTTCTACGTGCCGTGGCGGGCCAATATGGTGCTGGGCGGAGCGTACTACCTGTATTTCCGCAGCCTCACCAACCAGGATTTTCGCTGGCGGCCGGCCCTGAAGCACCTGCTGCCGGGCTTGGTGGAATGGGGCGCATTTGCCGCCGTGGCCGCCTACGACCTGCTGTGGTGGCACGGCCTGCGGGGCCGGCCGCTGCCCGACTTCTTCGGCACCAAAGGCCGCGCCGCCACGGCGCTGGATGAGCTGGCATTGGTTGAGGCCCTGCTCAGCTCGGCGCTGCTGCTGGGCTACGGCCTGCGCATCCTGGCCGACTACCGCCGCTACGCCCGCTACCTCAACGACAACTTTTCGGACCCCGAGCGGCTGCGCTTCGCGGGGCTGCGGCAGCTGCTGGCTTTGCAGGCCCTGGTGCTGGTGCTGAGCCTGGTGTTCACGACGCTCAACCAGATTTACGACTTCAGCTACGACGCGGCCTGGTATTTCTTCGCCCTGCGCGGGGTGCTCATCTACGGGCTGATTGTGGTGGGCATTCAGGCCAACTATGCCGCCGCCACCAGCTCGCTGCGCTTCGGGGCCGCGGTGCCTGGCGCTGCCGCGAAAGCCCCGCCGCCCGCCGCCGCGCCTGCGCCCGTGCTGCCCCCGAAGCAGGAGCCCGCGGCCGAAACGGCAGCGACTGCTGAACCGCCGCAGCCGTCCGAAACGGCGCCCGAGCTGGCCCCCGAGCTGCACCCCTGGCGCGACAAGCTGCTGCGCCTGATGGCCGACGAGCAGCCCTGGCTGGAGCCCGAGCTCACCCTCACCGAGCTGGCCCACCGCCTGCGCACCAACCCGGCGCTGCTCTCCAAAGTCATCAACGCGGGCTGCGGGCAGAACTTCAACGACTTCGTGAACACCTACCGCGTGCAGGAAGCCCGCCGCAAGCTGGCCGATGCCCGCTTTGCACACTACTCGCTGGTGGGCGTGGCGATGGAAAGCGGATTCAATTCAAAATCAACGTTTAACCGCGTGTTTAAGAAGCTGCTGGGCCAGGCCCCCAGCGAGGTAATGCGGCCCAAATCATAAGTTGGGACGGGCCAGATTATGGCTTGGAGCGCCGGCCGTGGAGGCGGGGAGGACTTTTGTGTCAGTCTTCACCAATGCCTGCGCCGGCCATGAAAAATTCTTCGGTAGCTACTACTTCCCCTGCTGCCCCTCCGCTGGGTTGGGGCCCGGCTTTGTGCCAGGGCCGGGGGCGCGCTGCCAATATTTTGGCCGGCGGTAACGTTTGGCCTGTGGGCGAGGTAGTCGGGGAGCGTCTCAATAAAATAACCTGGCCCGCAAGCAACGTCGGGCCTGCTGCCAACATCTATACCGCCAAAGCTTCCTTTCCTTTTTCGCTTATGAAACGTCATTTTACCCGCCGTGCGCTGGGCTGCTTGCTGTGCCCGTTGCTGCTGTGGCTGGCCGCGCTGCCCGCCGCCGCCCAGGCTCCCGCCCCCGCCGCTGCGGGCACCGGCTCGCTCACCGGCACCGTGCTCGATTCGCTGAAGAAGGAGCCCGTGCCCTACGCCACCGTGGTGCTGCTGCCAGCCACCGGCGAGTCGCCCATCACGGGCGTGGCGGCCGACGATGCCGGCAGATTCGCGCTCAATAAGCTGACGGCCGGCAGCTTCCGGCTGCGCGTGAGCTACGTGGGCTACGGCACCCAGACGCGCAACGTGACCGTGACGGCCGGCGCCACGGCGCTGCCGGCGTTTCACTTGCCGGTGGCGGGCACGGCGCTGGCCGAGGCCGTCATCATCGGCAGCAAGCCGGTGGTGGAGGTGCGCCCCGACCGCCTCGTGTACAACGCCGACCAGGACGTGACCAACGCCGGGGGCAGTGCCGCCGACGTGCTGCGCAAAGCCCCGCTGCTGGCCGTGGACGGCGAAGGCAAGGTGACGATGCGCGGCTCCAGCAACTTCAAGGTGCTGGTGAACAACAAGCCCTCGCCCACCATGGCCAGCAACCTGGCCGAAGCCCTGAAAAGCATCCCCGCCGACCAGATTAAGAGCGTGGAAGTCATCACCACGCCGCCGGCCAAGTACGATGGCGAAGGCACCGCCGGCATCATCAACATCACCCTGAAAAAAGGCTCGGAGCAGGGCCTGAACGGCCGCGTGAGCGCCTCGGGCGGCAACCGCAACACCAGCGTGGGCGCGTCGCTCAACTTCAAGAAGCGCAAGCTCAATTTCACTTCCTCGGCCAATACGGGGACGTGGTTTAACCGGAACGAGTTTGAGCGGGTGCGGTTTGACAAAGTGAACCTTACCGAGCTGAACCAGAACAGCTACGGCCGCAGCAACGGCCGCTGGTACTACGGCACGCTGGGCATGGACTACGACCTGACCGACAAGCAGAGCCTGTCGCTGGCCGGCTCCATCAACGGCTACAATGGCGACGATACCAGCAACTTGTTCAGCACGTTTGTGGGGCCCGTGGTAGCGAATAATTCGCTGTTCAGCCGCGACACGAAGAGCATTTTTAGCGGCGTGAACGGCGAACTGACGGGTACCTACACCAGGACCTTTGCCCAGGCCCGCCGCGAGTGGAGCATCATTGGCCAGTACGCTAACAATAGCGGCACGTTTGGCTATGATTATGACCAGTTTGCGAACTCCTATAACACCCTGGAGCACGGCCAGGCCAGCTACCGCGAGCGCAGCCGGGGCCGCACGCCGGGCCACGAATACACGCTCCAGACCGATTTTACGCAGCCTTTCGGCGAGAAGCAAACCCTCGAAACCGGCCTCAAAGCCATTTTCCGGCGCACCGGCTCGGTGGCCGACGTGGACACGTTGAACCCGTTGCGCGACGCTGATTTCATGCGCGCTGCCCGCCGCGCCACCAATTTCAGCTACGACCAGAACGTGCAGGCCGCCTACGCCACGTACTCGCTCACGGCCAGCAAGAAAATCCGGCTCAGCGGTGGTGGCCGCATGGAGCGCACCGCCCTCACCGCCGATTTCCGGCAGCAGGGTACCGGCTTCAGCCGCGACTACTACACGTTTCTGCCCAACGGCAACGCCCAGTATTCCTTCAGCGACAACAACAGCGTGCGCGCCGCCTACAGCCGCCGCATCACCCGGCCCTACATCGACTACCTCAACCCCTTCGTGAACCGGAGCGACCCGCAGAACATTTCCTACGGCAACCCCGACCTCGCCCCTGAGCTAACTGACTCTTACGAACTGAGCTTCAATACCAATGGCAAGGCCGGCTCGCTCAACATCGCTGCCTCGGCGCGCCGCACCAACAACGCCATTGAGTCCATTCGCCTGCCCACTTCTGAAACCGGCGTGACGCAGCAAACCTATGCCAACGTGGCCTCTAATGCTTATTATCAGCTCAATTTCTACGGCTCGGCCAAGCCGGCCAAAGGCTGGGACCTCAGCGGCGGGCCCGATGTGCAGTACATCGTGCGCCGCAGCCCCACGCTGGGCATCGAGCGGCGCGGCTTCACGGCCAGCATGAACTTCAATACTTCATACAAGCTGCCCAAGGGCTTTACGCTTCAGGGATTTATGTTCGGCTCATTGCGCCAGCCCGACTTGCAGGGCACCGGCCCGGCCAACCTCTACTACCAGATGGGAGCTAAAAAAACCTTCTTCAAGGAAAAGGCCGACCTGGTGGTGAATTTCGGCTCGCCGTTCAACAACTCCTGGGCCTACCGCAGCACCACCAGCACGCCTTCGTTCGACGAAAACAGCACCTACCGCGCCTACCAGCGCAGCTTCCGCATCAGCTTCGCCTACCGCTTTGGCACCGAGCAGCAAACCAAGCAGCGCAAATCCATCTCGAACGACGACGTGAAGGGCGGCGGCGGCAAGCAGGGCGGGCAGTAGGGGCACGGCGTTTCAGCGCATAAGCAAAAAGGTCCGGCAGTTCCGCCGGACCTTTTTGCTTATGCGCTCCGGTCCGATGGCGCAGCCATCCGACCGGTTGCTGCCAGCACGAAATGCAACGAACGAAACCGTTCAGCAGAAATCGGTCGGCCGGCTGCGCCGTTGGACCAGCGCAATATCGCCTGCAGCCTCAGGCAACCCCGCTGCCATACCGCGCATCTCTCAGCCAGGCTGCCTGTAATGCCGCGCTGCCTTTGGACGATTCCTTTGCTGCACAGTACCTTCCGGCTCAACCCATTCACCTTCTGCAAAAACGCATGGCCCTCACCATCACCAACCTTTCCAAGACGTACCCCAACGGGACGCAGGCCCTCAAAAACGTCACGCTTGATATTCCGAACGGCATGTTTGGCCTGCTGGGGCCCAACGGGGCGGGCAAGTCGAGCCTGATGCGCACCATTGCCACCCTGCAGGATGCCGACACCGGCGCCATCATGCTCGATGACATCGACGTGCTGCGTGACAAAGAGGCCGTGCGCCGCGTGCTGGGCTACCTGCCGCAGGAATTCGGCGTGTACCCCAGCGTGAGCGCCGAGGACCTGCTCCACCACTTCGCCACCCTCAAGGGCATTGCCAACGGCCGCGAGCGCAAGGAGATGGTGGCCGCCCTGCTGCACCAGACCAACCTCTACGACGTGCGCAAAAAGCACGTCGGCGGCTACTCCGGCGGCATGAAGCAGCGCTTCGGCATTGCCCAGGCCCTGCTCGGCAACCCTCGCCTCATCATCGTGGACGAGCCCACCGCCGGCCTCGACCCCGCCGAGCGCAACCGCTTCCACAACCTGCTCTCCGAGATTGGCGAAAACCTGGTGGTTATTCTCAGCACGCACATCGTGAGCGACGTGGCCGACCTGTGCCGCTACATGGCCATCATCAACAAGGGCGAAGTGCTGCTCACCGGCGACCCGGTGTCGGTGATGAATAATCTGAGCGGGAAAATCTGGAAGAAGCTGATTGAGAAGCAGGAGCTGCCCGCGCTGCAGGCCAGCCAGCAGGTCATCAGCTCGCGCCTGTTCGCGGGCAAAACCGTGGTGCACGTCCTGGCCGATGCCGCGCCGGACAGCGGGTTTGAAGCGGTGAATCCGGATTTGGAGGACGTGTATTTTGCTAGTATCAAGAGCTAAGTAGCAAGTAATAAGACGGGTTTACTGCCTGGGTGCATCCTTGTCTGCAGCGCACTCTTGAAGTCTTGCTGCTTACTACTAACATCTTACTACTAACAAATCATGCACAATTTCAAGCAATTGACTGTGTGGGAAAGAGCGATGAGCATGGCGCAAGCTGTGCATGTGCTTTGCCAGCAACTGCCCGATACAGAGCGTTACGGGCTGATTTCGCAGATGCGAAGGGCGGCAGTCTCCATCCCGTCTAACATTGCCGAAGGCTCGGGGCGCGGTTTCAATGCGGATTTTCGACGCTTCCTGAGCATCGCCATTGGGTCGGCTTACGAACTCGAGACACAGTTGCTTCTATCAAGCCGTTTCGGCTACTGCACCGATGTCCAAACGGGCCCTTTGCTGATACAAATGAGTGAGCTGCAAAAAATGCTGTATGGTCTTCGCAATAGTCTGCGCGACTGATGTGAGTAGTCCTGCTACTTACTACTAACATCTTACTAATAAGCCTCATGTTCCTCCCTATACTTTTTTTCGAACTCAAATACCGCCTGCGCCGGCCCGCTACCTGGATTTATTTCCTCCTGCTGTTCCTGATGGCTTTCCTGCTGGTGACGGCGGCCGGCGGCGGCTTCGGCACGGGGGTTAAAATTTCCCTCGGCGGCGACGGCCAGACGGTGAAAATCAACGCCCCGTTCTCGCTCAACATCATCACGGCAGTGCTCAGCGTGTTCGGCATCATCATCGCCTCCTCGCTCATGGGCAACCCCGTGTACCGCGACTTCGAGTACCGCACGCACTCGCTGTTCTACACCACGCCCATCAGCAAATTCGGCTACCTGGGCGGGCGCTTTTTCGGCTCGTATCTCATTGCCGTGCTGGTTTTCAGCGGCATTGGCATCGGGGCGGCGGTGGCCGGCGTGATGCCCTGGGTGCAGGCCGACCGGTTTCTGGCCAGTGCGCCGCTGGGCACCTACGTGTGGCCCTACGTGGTGCTCGTGCTGCCCAATCTGCTGTTTTCGGGGGCGGTTTTCTTCACGGCGGCCACGCTCACGCGCAATATTCTGAGCACCTACATCGGCTCGGTGGGGCTGCTGGTGGTGTACCTCATTGCCACTTCCTACCTCAGCGACCTCAAAAACGAGCACCTGATAGCCGCGCTCGATGCCTTCGGACTGTCGGCCATCGAATTCACGACCCGCTACTGGACTTCGGCCGAGAAAAACCGTTTGCTGCTGCCGCTGTCCAGCTACGTGGTGCTGAACCGCGCCGTGTGGCTGGCCGTGGGCCTGGGCCTGCTGGGCGTGTGCTATGCCCGCTTCCGGTTCTCCGCCTTCGCCTCCGACAAGCCCGACAAGAAAGCCCGCCGCGCCACCCCCGCCGCCCTGGCCGCCGAAGCCGGCCCCGAGGCGGGCCTGACTGCTTCCGGCCCCGCCGGCCTGCGCCTGCCGCGCGTGACGCAGGTTTTCTCCGGCGGCATGAGCCTGCGCCAGTGGTGGAGCCTGACGAAGCTGGAGTTTCGGGGCATCGTGCGCAGCCGCTACTTCGCGGCCATTGCGGGGGCAGGCGTTATCCTGCTGCTGGCCACGTCGGCGCAGGTCGGCAAGACGTTCGATACCCAGACCTATCCGGTTACCTATGAGGTGATTGAGGCCATAACCGGCTCGTTTTTCCTGTTCTTCCTGGCCATCATCATCTTCTACAGCGGTGAGCTGGTGTGGCGCGAGCGCGAAGCCGGCGTGGCCCAGATTACCGACGCCGTGCCGGTGCCCAGTTGGGTGCCGTTCCTGAGCAAGCTGGCCGCGCTGGGCCTGGTGCAGGTGGTGCTGCTGGCCGTGGTAATGGTGTGCGGGCTGCTGATTCAGACCTTCCGCGGGTATTTCCACTACGAAATCGGCCTCTACCTGCAGGCGCTGTTCCTGTACGAGCTGCCGTTTCTGCTGCTGCTCTGCGTGCTGGGGATGGTGACGCAGGTGGTGGTGAACAACAAGTACCTGGGCTTCGCGGTGATGGTGGTGTACTACCTGGCCAACATTTTCCGGAGCCAGATTGGGTTGGGGCACCGGCTGCTGGGCTACGGCGGCGGCCCCACGCCGGGCCAGTATTCGGACATGAACGGCTACGGGCACTTCCTGCCGGCCTTCTGGTGGAGCAAGCTGCTGTGGTTTGGCGTGGCCCTGCTGCTGGTGCTGCTGGCCAACCTGCTCTGGGTGCGCGGCACCGATACCAGCGGCCGCCTAGCCGAAGCGCGCCGCCGCTGGAGCCCCGCCAGCAGCGCCGCCCTGGCGCTGGGCCTGCTCGTGAGCCTGGGCGCGGGCTGGTATATCTTCTACAACACCAATGTGTTGAATAAATACCTGACGCCCAAGGAAGGCGAGAAGCGGCAGGTAGCCTACGAAAAGCTGTACCGCCGCCTGAAGGACGTTGCCCAGCCCCGCATCACGGCCGTCGACATGAACACGGAGATTTTTCCGAGCACCCGCGGCGTGCATTTCACGGGCCGGTTCACGCTGGTGAACAAGCACGCCCGCGCCCTCGATACCGTCATCGTTAACATTCCCGCCGAGCAAAACCCGCGCGTGCGCGCCCTCACGCTGGGCCAGCCCGGCCAGGCCACCCTGGCCCTGAACGACACCACCTACGGCATGCGCCTCTACCGCCTGGCCCGGCCGCTGGCGCCCGGCGACTCGCTCCTGCTCGGCCTGGACATCGTGTACCGGGAGCTTGGCTTCCCGAGCACGGGCTCGAATACGGACATTGTGTACAACGGCACCTTCATCAGCAGCAGCTACCTGCCCGGCCTCGGCTACCGCGAAGAAGCCGAGCTGAGCGGCGACCAGGACCGCAAAAATTACGGCCTGAAACCCAAGCCCCGCATGGCCAACGTGAACGACCTGAAGGCCCGCCAGAACACCTACATCAGCCAGGATGCCGACTGGATTCGCTTCCGCACCACCGTCAGCACCGAGGCCGACCAGACCGCCATTGCGCCCGGCTACCTGCAAAAGGAATGGGTGAAAGACGGCCGCCGCTACTTCACCTACGTGATGGACCGGCCCATGCTCAACTTCTACACCTTCCTCTCGGCCCGCTACAAGGAGTATAAGAGCCAGTGGGTTGACACGGCCGGCCACCGCACCATTCCCATCACCATCTACTACCAGCCGGGCCACGAGTACAACCTCAAGCGCATGGCCGAGGGCGCCCGCGACGCGCTGGCCTACTGCTCCCGCAACTTCTCGCCCTACCAGCACCGGCAGCTGCGCATTCTGGAATTCCCGCGCTACCAGAGCTTCGCCCAGAGCTTTGCCAACACAGTGCCTTTCTCCGAGGCCATCGGCTTCATTGCGCATGTGAAGGACGAAGACCCCGAAGACCTCAACATGCCCTACTACGTGACGGCCCACGAAACCGGGCACCAGTGGTGGGCCCACCAGGTTATTGGCGGCAACGTGCAGGGCAGCACCCTGATGGTGGAAGCCATGGCCGAGTATTCGGCCCTGATGGTACTGCTACACCACAACGGCCCCACCGCCATGCAGCGCTTCCTGAAGGTGGACATGAACCGCTACCTCACCGGCCGCGCCTTCGAGCAGAAGAAAGAAGTGCCGCTGGCGCTGGTCGAAAACCAGCAGTACATCCACTACGCCAAGGGCTCGGTGGTGATGTATGGCCTGCAGGATGCCATGGGCGAGGTGCCGCTGAATGCCGCCCTGAAGCAGTACGTGGCCGCCGTGGCCTACCAGCAGCCGCCCTACACCAACTCCACGGAGTTCATCGCCAACCTGCGCCGCGCCGCGCCCGACTCGCTCCAGCCCTACATTACCGACCAGTTCGAGCGCATCACTTTATTCGACAACCGCGTGACGGCCGCCAGCAGCAAGAAGCTGCCCAACGGCCGCTATCAGGTCGATTTCACGGTGAAGTCGGCCAAGTTCTACGCCGACAGCCTGGGCAACCAGCGCCCCGCCGACCAGCGCCGCGACGTGCTGCCCGTGGCCGTGCTGGCCGCCCCCGGCCCCAACGACAAGCCCCAGCCGCCCCTGCTGCTCGTGAAGCGCCACCTGCACGCCGGCGACAACCAGCTCCGCTTTGTGGTGGCTAAAAAGCCCGCCGCCGTCGCCGTCGACCCCTTCAACATGGTCATCGACCGGCAGCTCGACGACAACCGCAAGGACTTGTAGCCATCAGCCGCAGGGTTCATCAAGCAAAAGCCCCGACCAAACCTGGTCGGGGCTTTTGTCTGGTGCCAATGAGGCCAGCTACTCGCCGGGCAGCAGGCCGGCAGGATTCGTGCTGGTGCCGGCCGGTGAATTCAGGGCACGAAAAAACCCTGGCCTCAAAGGCCAGGGTTTTCTCAGTGAAAGAAATAGCAGAGCGAAAGGTGTTTGTTACAGAGCTGGCAAAGTGGAGGAGGAAGGGTAGATGCGGATAGATAATTAGTTGGCGGCGCTGCGCAGCAGGTACACCGAGCCCAGGGCCTGGGCCGGAGCCAGGCGCACGGTTTCTTCCTGCAGGCCGCCGAAGCCGCAGGTCAGCTCCACCATCTTGGTGTCGGCGGGTACGCGCAGCTCAAATTCGCCCTCGGAGTTGGTCACTACCACGGTTTTGGTGCCGTGCAGCCACACCGTGGCCCCGGGCAGCGCGCCATCTTTGCCCTGCACCACGCCATGCAACACCTTGGTCCCAACGGGTTTGAGCCCTTCTTCGGGGTCGGCGCTTTCGGTCGTCTCAGGCTTGGGCGCTACGGTGGTGTAAGCGTATTGGGCGCGGCAGGGCAGTGCGGCGCAGAGCAGCCCAAGAGCCGCAATTGCAGAGGTGAGGCGGGAAGCAGTCATGGCGGTTTGCACTGAGGCGATTTTCATTTGGACGATACAAACGTACTCGCATATTGCGATGTTTTGCAAGTTTTTTCAAAAAAAATTCACGTTTTTTCTATGAAAAACGCAAAAATGCAATTTCATTTTTTAATCCAAATTCAATAAAAAAGCCCTCATACGAATCGTATGAGGGCTTTTTGGAAGAGAAAAAGGGAAAACGACGCGGCGCGCTACCAGGACTGGTGCAACTACGCAAAACGGCGGGACTTCAGGTTGTTTTCCGCAGGTGCTCCTCCTGCCGGAAAACCACGTAGGAGTAGGCGTAGCAAAACGCTGCCGTCAGCAGGACCAAGGTGATGAAAGCCAGGTGCATAGAAGCAGCGGGCACCACAAAGGCCAGGCCGGCAATGAGCAGCCCCGACACGCAGAAAACGATTCCGCCCACGCGGTGCGTGCGGGCCCACACCACGGGGTTTTCCAACGTCCAGGGGGTGCGAATGCCCACAAAATAGTTGGGCTGCACCGTGGTGAGGTAGTTGCCCAGCAATGCGAAAAACAAGCCTGCAATCACCATCAGGCCGGGGCCGCTGGTGCTGGCAGGGTGCACGGCGGCGCGCAGGCTGTAGCTGGCCAGCGCACCGAGCAGGGCCACCATGGCCAGGCGCAGCTTCTGGAAGTTGACGCTGTCGGCATCGAGGCGGCGCTTGGGGTCGAGGCGCGGCAGGATGCTGAAAAACAAGGCCGTGCCCAGCGGCAGGCCCAGCGTGAGCAGCCACATATTGGCCCGGTCGGTGTAGCCGTTGGGCTGGCCATCGGTGCCAAAATGCGTGGGTATCTGGGCGGGCAGCTGCGGCCACACGTAAGCCAGGTAGAGCGTTGGCAGCAGCACGGCTGCCAGCGTGAGTAATTGCCAGGGCAACAGGTTCTTTTTCATGACAGAAAGCGGATAAAAGCGGAAAAGGAAAAATCAGGACTTGAACTGGTAAAGCCAGCCCAGCAGCTCGTCAAACACGGTCATGTTCAGGGTATAGACCACAAACTGGCCTTGTTTCTGGCTGGTGACGAGGTCGGCCTGGCGCAGCAGGTCGAGGTGGTGGCTGATGGTGGGCGCGGAGAACTGGAATTGCTCGGCAATGGCCCCGGCCGTGGCCGGGCCGTGGCGCAGCCGCTCCAGGATGGCGCGCCGCGTGGGGTCGTTCAGGGCTTTAAAAAGCGCATTCATTCCGGCGGTTCAATGTTTAGACAAATATCTAAATAAAATTGAAATAAAAAAGCGCAGCCCCCGAAAAAGGAGCTGCGCAGACAAATATATTCGGATAAAATAAGCTAGATAAGCTGCTGTCAGGCAGGTTGCTGGGCCGGGCTTTCGGCCGGCTTGTCGGCGTGGCGGCCCCAGGCGGCGCAGCGGCTGCGCATTTGCTGGCGGAAGTTTTCGCGGGCGTCGGGGCTGAGGTTTTCCATGCGGCCGGCCATGCGCTGCTGCCATTCGCGGCGCTTGCGGGCCCAGGCGGCCGACTTGTTACCGCCCGGCTTGAAGCCGAACAGAATGCGGCTCAGCAGCAGCAGGCCATAGGTCTGGGGCAGGCTGATGACGGGCAGGTGGAACAGCTCGGGCATCAGCCAGTTCCAGAGGGCTTGCGTGACGAAGCCAATGACGACGACGAAAAGCGCAGCAAAAAGAAAAAATCGGAGGCCGCGGAGCAGCCAGAATTTACGGTCCATGATAAAGGCGAAAATAGCGGGGCGGGAAAACTAGTCGGTAAAGAGCTCGGTGTAGAGGGTTTGCAGGCGCTTGCGCAGGTGCAGCACGGCGTAGTGCTTGCGCGAAATCAGCGTTTTGAGCGGTACGCCGGTTTCTTCCTCCATCTCGCGGAAGGTTTTATCCTCCAGCTCGTGCCAGATGAATACCTCGCGCTGGGCCACCGGCAGCTCGGCCAGGGCGTCGCTCAGGGCTTCCATGAGCGTTTCGCGCAGGAGGCGGTTTTCGGGCGAGTCGTCGGGGGCGGGCAGCAGGTCGGCCAGGAGCAGTCCTTCGCCGTCGTCGCTGGCTTCGGCCGCGCCAAAGGCTTCTTCCAGGCTCACCGGGCGCTTGCGGCGGTAGAGGTCGGTGATGCGGTTGCGGGCCACGCGAAAAAGCCAGGCCGCCGCCTGCTCCACGGGTTTGAGCAGCCGGTAGCTTTCCACAAGCTCGGCGAAAACATCCTGCAGGAGGTCTTCGGCCTCAGCTTCGTCGGGAATGCGGCGCCGGATGAACTGCAGCAGGCGCGGGCGCTGCTGGCGCACGGCTTCGGCAATCTGGCGGTCTTGCTGCGAAGCCGACATCGGCAGGAGGGGGGAGGGGAGGGACAGTGCCAAGGGTTCCATTGTAAACAGGCAGACGAATAGCGTGCGGCAATACTTTACGGCCGGCGAACCGGCCGCAAATTCTGCAGAAATTGGCCAACAGCCGGGGCCGCCCACAAGTTGCCAACGGGGCGCGTTCGCCGGACTCAAACGCAAAAGAGCGGCCCCGAAGGAGCCGCTCTTTTGGGTGCATTGGCTGCCGGGAAACCCTAGTCCTGCACCACCAGCCGCTGGGTGAAGCTGCCGCTGCTGGTTAGCACCGTCACCACGTAGGTGCCGGCGGCCAGCGCCCGGCTGGGCCGGATGGTGATGTCCGGCTGGGCAAAGTCAACCGCGTGCTGGCTCACGAGGCGGCCCTGCAGGTCGAACACGCGCACCGAGGCCGGGCCGGCGGGCACGTTTTGAGCCGCCAGGTGGAAGCTGTGGCCCGTGCCGGGGTTGGGATAGAGCGTGAGCGCAGCCGGGCCGCTGCCGAAGCGCACCGTGGCCACCGGGCTGTAGCTGAAGGTGCCGTCGCGGTCCACCATGCGCAGGCGGTAGTAGCTCTGGCCGGCCAGCGGCTGCGTGTCGCGGCTTTCGTAGCTGTGGCGGACGGACGTGGTGCCCTGGGCGGCCACCTGGGTCAGGGTTTCGAAGCGCAGGCCGTTGGCCGAGCGCTGCACCTCAAAATAAGCGCTGTTTTTTTCCGAGGCCGTCGTCCAGGCTACCTGCACGGCGCGGCCGATGGCGGTGGCCGTGAAGGTGGTGAGCTCGACGGGCAGCGGCGCGAGGCCCGACAGCGGGTTGTCCACGGCGTTGGTCGAGGCCAGGGCGAAGAACGAGTTGCCGTTGATAGCCGTGGGCGCCGAGATGGTGTAGCCGCGCGGCGCGGCCGGCGAGTACACCCCGGCGCCGCCGGCGTTGCTCCAGGGGCCGGCATTGCCGGTAGAGCGGGCCACGCGCAGGTTGCCGGGCACGTTCACTTCCTCGTCCACAATACCTTCGGTGTTGAAGCTGAGCTGCACCGTGGGCTGGTTGATGGTGCCTGACAGCAGCTGAATGCGGTAGTAGCGGTTGGCCGAGAGGTTCGACAGCGAGTTGTCGGTGGTGCCGCCGGGGGCACCGTTGAAAATCTCCACCAGCACCACCGGGCTCGTGGAGGCGGCCTGCGGCTGAATGGTGACGGGGCGGAAGCGCCCGCCCAGGCCCACCGGAAACTCGCGGCTGGCGGCTGCCGCATCGGGCAGGCTCATGGCCAGGCGGCCGCTCACGTAGGCCGACAGGCCGGTGCCCACGATGGGCTGCGTGGCGGTGTTGGTGAGGCGCAGCGTGTTGCTGGTGCCCGTCACCACCAGGCCATTGCTGAGGGTGAGGAGGTTGGCCACCGTCACGTCGGTGCTGCCGCTGAGGGTGAGGGTGCCCGTGCCGCTTTTCTGGAGGTTATAGAAAACGGGGTCGCCGGTCACGGTGCGGCTGGCCGCCGCCAGGAAGCGCACCGTGCTGGTGCCGCCATTGAACGTGCCGCCCGCGTTCGAGAAATTGCCCTGCAGCTGCACGGTGCTGGCGCCGGCCGCAAACGTGCCACCGCTGGTGTTGGCAAAGTTGCCGCCAATGCGCAGGGTATTGGCATTGTTCACGGCGAAGCTGCCCAGGTTGGTGAAGTCGCTGGCTACCGTCACGTCGCCCACGGCCGCCTGGAAATTGGCCCCGGCGGCGTTGGTGAAGGTGTCATTGACGGTCAGGCTGCCGTCGCCGGCCCGGAACGTGCCGCTGTTGACGAACGTCGTGCCCACCGCGAGCGGACCCGGCCCCGCGTTGGCGTTGTAAGTTCCGGCGTTGCCGAAAGCCGTGCCCACGCTCACCGCGCCGCTGCCGTTGCGCACGGTGCCGGTGCTGGTGTTGGTGAATGCCGTGCCGGTGCTCACCGTGCCGCTGCCAATGGCCAGCTGGCCCGAGTTCAGCACGAAGGCCTGCGTGCTCAGGCTGCCTTCGCTCAGGTCGAGCGTGCCGCCGAGGGTGGCCCCGCCGGTGGTCGAGGTCAGGGTCAGGTTCTGGCTGGTGGGGTTGAGCACGGTGGTGCCGGCCGCCACCGTCAGGGCGCCGTTGATGGTGAGGTCGAGGTTGCTGAGCTGCTTGGTGTTGCCGCCCGTGAACTGCAGGTTGTTGTAGGTGTCGCGCGCCGGCAGTTGCACCGCGCCCGTGTAGTTCACGGTGCCGCCCGTGCCGCCGGCCATGAAGTCGGCGTAGTTGCCGGCCGGAAACAGCGACGAGCCAATGCGCAGCGTGCCCGTGCCGGCCACGGTGTTGAAGTTGTTGGCACCGTTGGTGCCCAGGTCCAGCGCGCCCTGCAGGCTCAGGTTGGCCGCGCCCCGGCCGGGACCGTTCGACTTAATCAGGTGGCCGGGCAGAATCACCACCGGGTTGGCTAGGGTAGGGAAGGTGGTGGGCAAGACCGAAGAGTCGGTGCCGTCGGCATTGAACGTCCAGGCGTTGGCGTCGTCCCAGTCGGCGCCACCGGCCAGGCCGGCCGTAGTGTTGCGGCTGTAGAAAGTGGGCACGGTGCCGAACTCGCTGCTTTCGCCGCCCGTGTAGTCGCCGTCGAAGTAGTTCACATCGGCCAGGGTCAGGGTGTTGGCCGTTGGGTTCACCGCGCCGGAAATGCCATTAACAGGTGTCCAGGAACCATTCAGGAAGCGGCCCAGCACGTAGCTGGCCTCGGTCCCGTTCACGTCGTTGCCCGCCGAAGCGTCCACGTAGGTAAATACCTGCGTCACGGTGGGGGCGCTGAACCCGGTGCTGCTCAGCTTCCAGTAGTAGCCCAGCTCGCGGGGCAGCGGGTTGGTGGTCGAAGGATGCGCCGTGTTGATGGGCCGCGCCGTGAGCGTGCCCGCCGCGGCGTTGGCCGTCACGTTGAGGCGCACCGGCGTGTATTTGCCGGCCACGCCAATGGGGAAAGTGAAGTCCGACTGGCCGCTGGGGTACGACTTGCGCACGCCCAAATCGGCCACGATGCCGTTGGTCCGGATGCAGCGCCCGGCGCCAAACGTGCCGGCCACGGCCGCAGCGGCCGGGTTGCTCAGCCACAGCAGGTTCGAGCCAATGCTGAGCGCGCCGCTGCTGAGGGTGAGCACGCCGGCAATTTCCTGGTTGGCGGTGGTGGTGGCGCCCGTTGCGTTGTTCAGCACCACGTTGCCGAAGCGGCCGGCGCCGCTGCCGCCCACGCTCTGGGTGGTGCTGCCGCCCAGCGTCAGGCTGCCGCCGGTGGCGCTGGTGTGGGTCGCCGAGTTCAGCACGTCGCCGAGGGCCGTGATGGTCTGGCCGTTGTCGGCCAGGGTGCCCTTGCTGAGCGTGAGGGTGCCGGCTACGCGGGCATTGCGCCCGGGCTGCAGCGTCAGGGCGCCGTTGGGCTGGGCGTTGTTCAGCACAAGGTTACCAAACACCGTGAGGTTGGCCGCGCCCGTGCCCGTGAGCTCCTGCGCCGCCAGGCCGCCGGTGAAGGTCGTGGTCTGAGCCGCCGTGCCGGGGCGGAAGCCGCCGGCCGTCAGGCTGGTGCTGGTCGAGGCGTTGTTGTTAATCAGGCTCTGGCCAATGTTCAGTCCGAGGCCGTTGGCGTTGAAGAAAGCATTGTCGTTGCCAATGGTCAGCGAGCCTTTCAGGGCGAGGGCGCTGGTGCCGGCCAGCTGGCCGGTGTTCTGGCTGGTGCCATTGGCACCGGCTTCCACGCGCAGGTCGTAGAGCGGCACCGACGAATCGACGGTCACCGTCACGTTGCCCGCGCCGGCGGCCAGGTTGCCGAGCACCACCGTGCCGGCCGTCACCACCGTCGAGTCGGGCCGCAGAAACAGGTCGGCAATCAGCGCCGGGTTCTGGTTCGAGCGCCGCAGCGCCAGCGTGCCGCCCGTGAGGCGGAAAATGCTGCCCGCGCCCTGCACCTCAAACACGCCGCGCTCCCTGTTGCCCGTCGCGCCGGCTCCGAAGCCGCCAATTTCCACCGTGCCGCCGCTCTGGTCGAAGCGCAGCGCCCCGTTGGTGTTCGCCGTGGGGCGGCGCACCTGGCCGTTCACGTAGAGCATGCCGCTGCCGCTCACGCGCACCGTGGGCGCGCCGGCGCTGGCGTATTCCAGGTCGTTGCCCGCGCCGGTGGTGGCCGTGCCCACGCTCAGCGTGCCCTGCAGCACGCGCAGCTGGCCGGCCAGCTGCAGGTCGGCCGCGTCGTCGCTGGCCGTGGCCACGGTCACGCTGGCGCCGGCGGCGTCCACCGTCAGGCCGGCTTTTTCGTTGATGACGTAGGCGCTGGCCGCGTCGTGCACCGTGAGGGTGCTGCCGGGCCGGGCGTAGCGCAGGGTGCCATTGGCAAGGGTGAGCCAGCTGCTGCCGGGCGTGGTGAGCGTGCCGGCCACGTCCACCGTAAGGGTGGGCGCCTGGCTGGTGCCCTTGTCCACGGCCAGCGTGAAAAGGCGGGTGGCAGCGCCCGCGGCGGTGCCGGTCAGGCTGGCATTCTGCGGGCCGGTGAAGGCGAGGCTGGCCCGCTGCGCTCCGGCCGCGCCAAAGTCCAGCGTGCCGTCGTTCGTGAGCGAGCCGCCCACCAGCAGAGCGTTGGGCAGGGTAGTGGCTGCGCCTGCGCCGTTCACATCGAACGTAGCCCCCGCGCTCACGGCCACGTTGCCGCCCACGGTCAGGGTGCGGCTGGTGCCGTTGGCGTAGCGCAGCGCGCCGGTTTGCACCGCCAGCAGCGAGTCGATGGTCAGGTTGCCGGCCGCGCCGCCGCTGAGCAGCACTTCGCCGCCGTAGGCAGCCGCGGTGCCGGTTTTCAGCTGCGCATATACGCGCAGGTCCTGGTTGGGCAGGCTCACCTGGGTGCCGGCCCCGGCATTCAGCCACAGGCTTTTATAAGAAGCGAGGGGCAGGCTGGTAAACGACGCGGTGGGCAGCGTGAAGCTCTGGCTGCCCGTGGTGTAATACTCCACCGTGCCGCCGTTGGGCTGCAGAAACGCGCCGAAGTCGCCGCCCGGAAACTGGGCCGTGGCCGCCGCCGAGCTGATGCGCAGGCGGCCCGCGCCGCTGGCCGTGGCATCGGGCAGCGCGCCGAAGTTGTGGCCGGTCAGGGTCTGCACGTCCAGCGTCGCGCCCCGGTCAATCACCAGCGAGCCCGAGCGGGCGTTGTTGGCCGTCACGGTCACGGTATGAAACAGGCCAGCGCTGGCCGAGCCAATGAAAACCGGGTTGCCCGGCCCGGGCACCGACGAAGCCGCCGCGCCCGTGAAGCCCGCCGTGCTCCAGGGCGTGGTGGCGGGGTTGGCATCTTCCCAGCTGCCGTTGCGGGTCGAGTAATAAGCCGTCACCGCGCCGAAAGCGGCCGGTTCGCCGGCCGTAAACTCGCCAT
Organism: Hymenobacter daeguensis; assembly: GCF_054780555.1. Lineage (NCBI taxonomy): Bacteria > Pseudomonadati > Bacteroidota > Cytophagia > Cytophagales > Hymenobacteraceae > Hymenobacter > Hymenobacter daeguensis. Next base: position 90,010 of record NZ_BAAGWC010000006.1, on the reverse strand, counting down.
CGGTCTGGCTCAGGCCGGGAAACTGAATGACCGAAGTCGAGGCGCTTTTCACCACCTGGCTCACGTTGCTGCTGCTGGTCCAGGTCACGGGCAGGTAGCGGCCGGGCACGTAGCTGGCCAGCGTGCCGGCGGCATCGCTGTTCAGCATGGTGAAGCTGGCGCTGATGCTGCCGCCCGGAATGGGGCCAAAGTCGATGCTGCGCACTTTCCAGTAGTAGGCCAGCGAGTTGGTGCTGGTCACGAAGGGGTTGCGCGTATTGGTCGGGCTCACGCTCACCTTGCCGTACAGGGGCAGCGCGGCGTTGAGGGCGATGGTGGCCGGGGTGTATTTGGCCCCCGTGCCCACCGGGAAGGTGAAGGAGTCGGCCCCGCCGTAGGTTTTGCGGAGGCCCAGGTCGCTCTGGTTGCCGGCCGTCCGAATCATGCGCTGGCTCGAGAATCCGCCGGTGCCCGCCACCACCGCGTTGGGGCTGATGCTGGTGAGCGACAGGCGGTTGGAGCCGATGTTCAGCACGTGGTTGCTTTGCAGCGTGAGCACGCTGGCCACGCCCTGGTTGGCCGTGAGGGTAGCCGCCACCGCGCCCGCCGCCGCCGTGCTGTTGATGGTCAGGTTGCCGAATACGCCGTTGCCGTTGCCGCTGATGACCTGCCCGCCCGGGCCGGCCAGCACAATGGCGCCCGTGCCGCCGCCGCTGGTGTGCGAGGCCGAGTTCACCACGTTGCCCAGCACGTTCACGGTTTTGCTGCCATCGTTCAGCACCCCATTCAGCAGGCTCAGGGTATTGGTTACGGTGAAGGTCGTGGCCGTGCCGTCGAGCGACAGCGTACCCGCCGACTTGTCCACCGTCAGGTTATAAAACGTGTTCAGCGTCGAGCCGATGCTGCCGTTGTTGGTCAGCAGCTGGTCCTGGCCGCCGCTGAAGCGCGTGGTATTCGTGGTGGGCAGGTAGGTGCAGCCCGTGCCAATGGTGAGCGTACCCTGCACGTTCACATCCTGCGAGTTGGCATCGAGCGTGGCCGGGTTGGCGCCGTTGATGGTGAAGTTGTTGAGCACCGTGAGCGGCTGGGCCGTGGTAGTGGCGCCGCTGCTGTAGGCAGGCGTCACGCCCACGGCATCGAGCACTGCTTTGCTGGTGCCGCCGGCCGTGGGCTTGCTCACGCTCAGGTTCCAGAGCGGGGCCGTGCTGAGGATTTTGCAGTTCGTGTTCGTATTGGGCAGCAGCAGCTCAATGGTGCCGCCGGTCACGGTCGCGTTGTCGGGGTTCACCCCAATGTGGAACAAGCCGCTGCTGTTCTGCGGGTTCTGCACCCGAATGGTGCCGCCCGTCATGCGAAACGACTGGGTTTTATACGGGTGTGAGAACCGGGCGTAGCTGCCGTCCGAGCCCGTGCCGCTGCATTCAAACACGCCGCCCGTAATCGTAAACGAGCCCCGGTGGCTGGCCGATGTGTTCGACGGGCGGAATTTCTCCACCACCGTCGTGCCGCCCTCAATCAGCAGTTGCCCGTCTTCCCGAATCACCGTGCCCTCGGCCCCCAAGCTCTCGAAGCGCCCCGCGCTGATGCGGAACGTGCCATAGGCCACCAGCGCGCCGGTGTTGTTGTTGCGCACGGTAGCGCCCGCAATCCACAGGCAGGGACTGTTGCTCACCGTGCCCAAGTCGTAGTTGGCGCTGGCATTGCTCAAACGCGGCAGGTCAATATTTGCGCCCAGCTTAGCCGTGCCGTTGTTGATTATCAAAAGGTTATTGGCCGCCGCCATGTTCAGGCGCAGGTTGCCGCCCGCCGGCGTCGTGGCCGTCGAAGTCACGCTTAGCGTGGCGGTGCTGCCCGTGCCTTTGTCAACCTGCAGCTGGCTGAGGTCGGTGGGGCCGTTGCAGGCCAGCGTGGCATCGGCATTGCCAATGAACTTAAGCAGGCAGCGCTGGCTGTCAGTGCCATTGCGCAGCGCCACGGTGCCGTTGTTGATGAGGCTGCCGCTCACGTTCAGGGTGTGCGCGCCATCCACGGCGGTCACGCCCAGCGTCGTACCCGCGCCCACCGTAATGTCGCCAAGCACGCTGAGGGTGCGGTTGGTGGTGGCGGTCTGGCCCATGGTCAGGGCCACGGCGGCGCTGCCGGTGCTGCGGGCCAGCGTCAGGCTGCCCATCAGGCTCAGCGCGTTTGCATTAAACTGCGCGGCGAAGGCCGTGCCCGAAGTATTGAGCAGGCGCAGGTTGTTGTATTGCCCGGAGCCTGGCTGCGGCAGGGTGCCCGTCGGGCCCGCCCAGTTGTAAAACTCCACGGTGCCGGTATTGGGGTCGTCGAAGTCGTTGGCGGCCACGCCGGGGAAGTAAGCCCGGCCCACGCGCAGCGTGCCCTGGCCCGCCAGTCGCGTGAGGGTGCTGGTGAAGCCCGCCGTGGCGCCCAGGTCCAGCGAGCCGCCCCGCTGAATGATAACCGTGAGGCTCGTCGTGCTCACGTCGGCCGTCAGGTTCAGCACGAAGCTGTTGGTAATCACTGCAATGTCGCCGTTGCCCGGCACCCGCCCGTTCAGGCTGGTAGAGCCGGTGGGGTCGGTGGTCCAGGTGGCCGGGTTGTTCCAGTTACCACTGGTGCCCCCGCCATTAAACGTATAATAGCTAACCTGTGCCGTAGCGGCAAAACCAGCCATGGTTAGCAGGAAAAGTAGAAGTATTTTTTTCATGTGGAAAGGAATTGGGTAAATAAAATGCAATATGACTTTTTGGTAAATTATTCCCGGATTATTTGTGAATGACCTTTTTTTAAGTGTTGACGAGCATATTTATGCTAATTTCTCCCAAAGATATAATCATGCCTGTATTGGATAAAAACAAAAATTACCATTGCAGGCAATAGTTATGCAAAAAATGAAATTTGTATAATTTATAGAATCTGGCTTGTTCGCAATGCTTCGGCGCAAGCCGTGGCGATTCCCGCAGTAAAGTGCCCGATTAATGGCCCGAATTATGGTTTTTCAGGATACCTTTGCCTACTTAAAAGCAATCGGGCCGTGTTGTCCGCTTTTCCGTTGCCGCCTCGTATGGACCCAACCGTTTCCCAGACCATCCCCGAAGTCATTCGGACCGTTCCGCTTCAGTATTACGTTTTCTTCGCCTCGGCCCTGTTTGCCATCGGCGTTACGGGCGTGCTGGTGCGGCGCAATGCCATCATCATCTTCATGTGCGTCGAGCTGATGCTCAACGCGGTGAATATTCTGCTGACGGCCTTTTCGGCTTACCGCTCCGACCCCAACGGGCAGGTTTTCGTGTTCTTCATCATGGCCGTGGCCGCGGCCGAAGTCTCGGTAGGACTGGGCATCATCGTTATGATTTACCGCAACTTCCAGACCACTGACGTCAACCTGCTCAGCCGGTTGAAGTGGTAATCCTCTTTGGTCATCCTGAGCGAAGCGCCGGACCTTATCACTACCGAACAAGTCGTTCCTACCGGATATGGCCCTGCGCTGCGCTCAGGATGACTGCCTTTTCAGCATCGCGAGCATAGCCTAATACCAATGCAAGAAACCGTTCTCCCCGGCGCCAACGCCCCGTATTCCACGTTTCTCTACGTCCTGATTCCGCTGCTGCCCTTCCTGGGCTTCCTCATCAACGGCCTGCTGAACAAGAAGCTCTCCGGCACCGTGGCCGGCATCATCGGCAGCGCCACCGTGCTGGGCTCGTTCCTGATTTCGGTGATGCTGTTTATGAACTTCCAGTACCAGTACACGGTGCAGCTGTTCGACTGGATTTCGGTGGGCTCGCTCCAGATTCCTTTCCAGTACCAGATTGACCAGCTCAGCCTGATTATGCTGCTGCTGGTGACGGGCGTGGGCTTCCTGATTCACGTCTACAGCATCGGCTACATGCACCACGACGAGAACGTGGGTAAGTTTTTTAGCTTTCTGAACCTGTTCATTTTCAGCATGCTGCTGCTGGTGATGGGCAGCAACTTCGTCATCCTGTTCATTGGCTGGGAAGGCGTGGGCTTGTGCTCCTACCTGCTCATCGGCTTCTGGAACAAGAATACCAGCTACAACAACGCCGCCAAAAAAGCCTTCATCATCAACCGCGTGGGCGACCTGGGCTTCCTGCTCGGCATCTTCCTGATTTACCTCACCTTCAACTCGGTGCAGTACGCCGAGGTGTTCCAGAAAGCCTCGCTGGGCCAGTTCGGGCCGTATGGCGTGGGCGTCTGCACGTTCATTACGCTGCTGCTGTTTGTGGGCGCCATGGGCAAGTCGGCGCAGCTGCCGCTCTATACTTGGCTGCCCGACGCCATGGCCGGCCCCACGCCGGTATCGGCCCTCATCCACGCCGCCACCATGGTCACGGCGGGCATCTACATGGTGCTGCGGGCCAACGTGCTGTTCACCCTCGCGCCGCACACGCTGGAGGTGGTGGCCATTGTGGGCGCGGCCACGGCGCTGTTTGCGGCCACCATTGGCCTGGCGCAGAACGACATCAAGAAAGTGCTGGCTTACTCCACGGTGTCGCAGCTGGGCTATATGTTCCTGGCGCTGGGCGTGATGGGCTACTCCACGGCCCTGTTCCATGTGCTGACGCATGCCTTCTTCAAGGCGCTGATGTTCCTCGGGGCTGGCTCCGTGATTCATGCCATGAGCAACGAGCAGGACCTGCGCCGCATGGGCGGCCTGCGCAAGGCGCTGCCCATCACGTTTGTCACCTTCCTCATCGGCTGCCTGGCCATTTCGGGCATCCCGCCGTTCTCGGGCTTCTTCTCGAAAGATGAAATCCTGGCGCATGCCTTTGAGCACAACAAAGTGCTGTGGGCCATGGGCCTGCTCACGGCGTTCCTGACGGCGTTCTACATGTTCCGCTTGTTGTTCCTGGCCTTCTTCGGCGAGTTCCGGGGCACCGAGGAGCAGAAGCACCACCTGCACGAGTCGCCCGCTTCGATGACGTTTCCGCTCATCGTGCTGGCTGTGCTGGCGGCCGTGGGCGGCTTCATGGGTGCGCCCATGTTCACCGGCCATCACCACTACCTGGCCGAGTACCTGGCCCCGATTTTTACTTACTCGCAGCGCCTGATGCCCGAGGCTTTCGCGGCCGAACTGCCCGCCAGCACCGAATACATGCTCATGGGCCTGTCGGTGGGCGTGGGCGTGCTGGGCATTGTGCTGGCCTATGTGATGTACGTGGCCCGCGCCACGCGCCCGGCCGAGGACGAAGCCCAGCGCTCGGCTCCCGAAAGCCTGGTGTACCACAAATACTACATCGATGAGCTATACAACGCGGTGTTTGTGAAGCCGGTAATGGCCCTGTCGACCGGCCTCTACAAGTTTGTGGAAAACGGCGTTATCAATCCCGTGGTAGGGGTGTTTGGTCGGGTCGTGAACGGCGGCGGCCAGCTGCTGCGCTACGTGCAGACCGGTGCCGTGGAAACCTACCTAATTCTGATGGTGGTGGGCATTGTGCTGATTCTGGGGCTGAATTTCGGCCGTTTCTAAGCAGCTTTTTCCGCCCAGCCCGGCAAAGGCACCGATAGAAAAGCCGTCCGCACACTGTGCGGACGGCTTTTTTGCTGTATCCGCTTGGCAGGTAGCTCAGGCGAAGAGCTGCTGCCCGATGGTTTATACTAATGGAATAAAATTATATAAATAATTGCTTATGAATTCGGTCAGAATTATTGAATGAGCAAATTATGAAGCCAATATTTTAAAATCTCTTAGCAGCGTGTCTAATCAGACAGTTAGCTCAGCGGTGGGGTAGGGGTAATGTTTCCATAACAACTTTTCTGAATAAAAAAAGTATAGCCCCACATAATTGCAAGTTTTTCAACGAACAAGCGACTTTACCTAACTATTCCCACCAACACCTATGTTTCTAAAACCTCAACTCCTAAATGGACTTGCGGCGACGGCACTCATGCTTGGCATGGCGGCGCCTAATGCGCAGGCTCAGACTCCCGATAGAAAAACGGCCCTCAGCGGCAACGTTGGCCTATTGCAGTACCGTGGCAACATGGGTTCCGACTTCTGGAACCGCTCCGGCAACGACCTGATGGTGGGCGGCGGCGGCGCCATCACGCGCTACCTGTCGCCTTCGTTCGACGTGGCCCTGCTCGGGTACTATGAAACCTACAAGTTCAGCAGCGAGCTGCGGGCGGGCGAGAACTTCGACGCCCGCATCGGCATGGTGGATTTGGGGATTAAGCTGAAGCTGAACAACGGTAAGATTCTGAAAGAAGAGTCCTTCATTCAGCCTTACCTGATGGGCGGCGGCGGCTTCTTCCTGTCCAATAGCTCGGGCCGCGCCAATGGCCAGAACTTTGGCATCAACCAGATTCGCCGGCCTGAGTTGTTTGGCCAGGCTGGCCTGCGCTTCCGCCTCAGCGAAGTGGTTTCGCTCGACCTGACCACCAGCTACCACTACCCCTTCACGGAGCGGGTAGATAACCTGTACGGTCCCGTAACCCCGGCCGATAAGCTCTACGACCGGTTCCTGTTGCACCAGGCCGGCATCACGGTGGCGCTGGGCAAAATGAAGGACGAGGATAAGGACGGCGTATCGGACAAGAAGGATAAATGCCCCGGCACCCCGGCCGGCGTGGCCGTGGACCCCAACGGCTGCCCGCTCGATAAGGACGGCGATGGCGTTCCGGATTACCAGGACAAGTGCCCCGACGTGAAAGGCGTGGCCGCCCTGCAGGGCTGCCCCGACCGCGACGGCGACGGTGTGACCGATGCCGACGATGCCTGCCCCGACACCCCCGGCAAGCCCGAGCTGAAAGGCTGCCCCGATGCCGACAACGACGGCGTGATTGACCAGAACGACAAGTGCCCCGGCACCCCGGCTGGCGTGAGCGTGGATGCCAACGGCTGCCCGCTTGACCGCGACGGCGACGGCGTGCCCGACTATCAGGACCGCTGCCCCAACCGCCCCGGCCCGGCCTCGAACAAAGGCTGCCCCGAGATTAAGGCTGAGGCCAAGAAGCGCCTGCAGGAAGCCACGAAGTTCATCAACTTCGAGTTCAACAAGGCCGTGCTGCTCCCCAGCTCGTACCCGACCCTGAAAGACCTCGCCGCCCTCATGGCCGAATACCCGGACTACACCATGAGCATTGCCGGCCACACCGATAGCAAAGGTGCCGACGACTACAACCTGCGCCTCTCGTATGACCGTGCTGCCTCGGCCCGCACCTACATGCTGAGCCAGGGCGTCCCGGCCGACCGCATCGAATCGCGCGGCTACGGCGAAACCAAGCCCATTGCCGACAACGCGACCAAAGCCGGCCAGGCCCTGAACCGTCGCGTCGACTTCGACCTCTACCTCACCGGCGAGCCCAACTCGGCCGAAGTGAAGTACGGCCCGGCTCCCACCATCACGGAGCTGCAGAAGACGCCCGAAGGCCGCCCCACCGCCGGTAAGGCTCCGGTGAAGAAGGCCCCCGCCAAAAAGGCCCCGGCTCGCAAGGCGCCCGCCAAGCGGAAGTAAGCCACCCGGCTGCCGAAGCAAAAAAGGCCCGCTCGATGAGAGCGGGCCTTTTTTGCGTTTGCCTGTTGGCCAGGGCTGGTTTAGAACCCGGCAGGCGGCTCGACCGGTCGCTACAGCGAGTACGTGACGGCCAGGTAATACTGCCCGCCCACGCTGGGGCCGCCGAGGTAAGACACGTAGTAGCTGTTGAGCACGTTGCTGGCGCCGAGCTTGAAGCGGACCTGCGCGGCGGGCACGGCATAGCTCAGCTGCGCGTCGAGCGTATGGTAGCCGGGCACGTCGCCATTCACCAGGAAAGTCTGGGAGTAGTAGCCCTGTTGCCAGCGGTAGTTAAGGCCGAAGCCGAAGTTGCGGAAGGCGTTTTCGTTGCCCAGGCTCAGGTTGTAGGCCCAGCGCGGGGTGTTGAAGCCGTCTTCGAGGCCGTCGCCGTTTTCGGTGCGGTCGAGGCGGGTGTAGGTGGTGTTGGCCCCCAGGAGGTAGCCGCGGCCGGCCTCGTAGCGCAGGCCGGCCGAGCCGCCGTAGTTGTACACCTGGCTCTGGGAGTTGGTCCAGAGGCGGTAGCGGGCCTGGCCGGCGCGGGCATTCAGGGCCATGGCAATGGTGTTGAGGTCGGTGCCGGTGTTGAGGGGCTGGCCGGCGCTGGTCTGGGGCACGTAGGCTTCCACCTGGGCAATGAAGTCGCGGTAGGAGTTGTAGTAGAAATCCACGTCGAGCACCAGCCGGCCGGCGCTGCCGAAAGCCGCCTTATAGCCCACCTCAAACGAGCGGATGTACTCCGGCTTGAGGTAGGTGTAGGGGTTTTTGACCAGCATATTCTGGTTTTGGGCAATGGCCTGCTGGCGCTTCTGGGCCGCCGTGGCCGTGGTGGTATTGGCGTTAATGGCCGCCGTCACGGCCGTATTGAAGGCATCGATGCTGGTGCGCAAATAGCTATTCTCAAACACCCCGTCCGACATCACCCGCAGCCCGCCGATGCGTTTCACCTGCCCGCTGTTCACGTTCGAAAACCCCTCAAACAGGCTCGGGAAGCGGTAGCCGCTCTGGTAGCTCAGGCGGAAGTTCTGCCGCGGCGTGGGCGAGAAAACGGCCGTGAAGCGCGGGTTGAATTTCGTGCTGAAGTAGTCGTTTTTATCGGCCCGCAGCGTGGCGGTGAGGCGCAGCTTGTCGGCCAGCAGCCGGCCGCCGGCCTGCACGAAACCGCCCGTTTTCGAGTAGGTAAGGTTGTCGGTGAGTGGGTCTTTGCCGGGGTTCGGGTTGATGAAATAATTGCCGTCGGGCACCACGATGTAGGTGCGGTGGTCGGCGCCAGCCAGCAAGTCGAGGGTGGCGGGCAGGGCGTGGCCGTTGCGCCGCAGGGCTTCGGCCAGGTTCAGCTGGGCCTCGCCGTGCAGCAGGTCGGCGCGCACGCGCAGGGCCGCGCCCTGGTCCCAGTTGTTGATGCCCTGCAAGTCGCTCAGGCGCTGGTTGAAGGCATCGGTGCCGGGTTGCAGGCGGCCGGCGTCGGCGGCGGTGCGGGCGGTGGCGTGGGCCGTGGCCACGGGCTGGCCGGCGGCCGTGGCGGCGTTCCAGGCGGTGGTGTAGTCGGTATTCCACTGCGCATCGGGCTTGAAGCTGCGGTCAATGTTTTCGCCCATCGAGCGCAGGTTGTAGCTCTGGCCGGTGTTTTCGCGGGTGAGGTAGGCGCGGGCCTGCACCACGGGCGTGGTGAGGATGAGGGCGTGCTGCTGCAGGCGGTAGTCCTGCAGCCGGAAGCGGTTCGAGCGCTGGTACACGTTGTCGAAGCCGGCCACGCGGTAGGTGTAGGCCAGCTCCGTGCCGGGCCGGAAGCGGTAGTGCAGCGCCGCGTCAGCCTTCAGCGTCTTGATGTTGTAATCCACCAAATCCCGCTCGTCGTAGCCGGTGCGGGCCACCGAATACTGCTTGCCGCCCAGCGTGAGCGTGCTCCGGTCCGACGACTCGTTGCCGTAGCGGTTTACCTGGTCCGGCGCCGGGTTGTCGGCCCCGAGCAGGCCGGTGGTGGCATTGCCGTTGGGGTTGAGGTCGGTCTGGTCGTTGGCAATCCAGTCGTAGGCTCGCAGGTAGGTGGCGTTGAATTTGACCGCCAGCTTATCGGCCACCAGCACTTTGGCGTAGCGCACGCTGGTTTCGGAGTAGATTTTCTCCGGCGAGCTGCCCGCCCCGAACGTCTTCACATTCGGGTCGTTGAGGTGGTTGACGCCCGTTTGCTGCCGTACGCTCAGCCCCTCGGAGTTGAAGGGATTCTTCGTCTGGAAATTCGCCAGCCCGTTGATGGCATTCAGCCCGTACAGCGCCGAGGCCGTACCGGGCACAATCTCCACCGAGCTGATGTCCAAATCACTCGGCCCGAGTACATTGCCAATCGGCCCGCCGATGTGCGGGGCCTGGTTGTCCACGCCATCCACCAGCTGGGCGAAGCGCACGTTGGTGGTATTGGTGAAGCCCCGCGCATTTATCACCTTAAATCCCAGGCTGGGCGTAATCACCTGCACGCCTTTCAGGTGCTCGATGGCATCGAAAAACGACGGCGCCGGCGTGAGCCGCAGGGCGCGCGGATTGAGCTTTTCCACCGTCACCGGCGACTGCAGAAAGCTCTCCTCCACCCGCGAGGCCGACACGACGACTTCCTCCAGATTGAGGCTTTTGCGGGCAGTATCGGCCGGGGCCACGGTCTGGGCTTGAACGGTGAAAGCAGGAACGAGCCCGGCGGCGGGCAGCAGCGCAAACCGCGCGCCTTTGAGTAGGCGTGGTAGCATAAAGGGAATTAGGAATGTAGAGACGCGACCCTTCGCGTCTCCTCGTTGAACGATGCCCGGACTGCGCAGGCGCCGAGATGCGAAGGGTCGCGTTTCTACATCGGTTTGGCTTCCACGATGCGCAGGCTTTGCACCTGGCGCACGCAGCGGCCCATTTTCTTCTCGTCGGGCACGATGATTTGGTAGGGGCCGGCCTTGGCGGGCAGGGGCTGGCCGTCGCAGCGGTCGGCCAGGAGCACGGTGCGCGGGGCGAAGTCCGGGCTCAGCTCGGCAAGGGCGAACACGGCCTGGTAGCCATCGGCGGCGCTTACCTGCACGTAGTGGGCCATGCCTTTGCCGGGCAGCCTGGCGGGGCTGAGGTCGGCCCCGGCGGCGGTGAGCACGGCGTAGAGCGCCACGCCGGAGTAGGTGCGGGATTTCCCGTCGTGGTCGGGGCGGCTGACTTCCAGGCGCGGCAGCCGGGCCAGCTCGGCCGGGCTGAGCCGGGTGGGCCTGGTTAGGCTGGCCCCGCTCACCTGCACCCCGGCCGGCGCGGCGGTTTGGGCGCGGGCAGCCGGGGCCAGGCCCAGCAGCGCGAGCAGGAAAATCAGCCGGAAAGAGAAGAAGCAGGCAGCAGTGGAAGTAGCGGTTGGCATCAAAGCGGCGGGGTTACAGTGGCGTTATATCGGCGAAGATATAACGTGTTCTGGCAACCTAACTGCCTTGCAGCCGCTTTGTTTCGAGCGCCATAAACTCCTGAAAACGCGCCTGCAGCGTTTTAAACGCCACAATAGCTTCCTGGCCGGCTTCGGTGACAATGGCTCCACCGCCTTTGGTGCCGCCGGTTTGGGTGGCCACGAGCGGGCTGGCGGCCTGCGCATTCATGGAGCTCACCAGGTCCCAGGCCCGCTTGTAGGACATGCCCATGGCCTGCGCCGCCTTCGAGATGGAGCCCAGCGCGGCAATCTGTTCCAGCAGCTCCAGCCGGCCGATGCCGAGGAAGCGGCCCTCCTCGGTTTCGAGCCACAGGCGGCCGTTGAGGCGGTAGGTTTTGGTGGGCTGGAGCAGCTTTTTCATGCGGCAAAGATGGGGCGCCGCACAATGTGTAGCGCCCCGATGCCGCCGGTTTCAGCGCCGGGCGGGCAGCTGGTAGCTGAGGGCCGCCTGCACGCCCCGGTTGTAGAGCGCGCCCGCATACGTGGTGGACTGCGGAACGTGCGTGATGGACAGCAGCCCGGCGTAGGCGTGCACGGCCAGGCCAAACCCGGCCGGCAGCCGCAGGCCGGCCCCGGCGCTGGCGCCCGCGTCGAAGCGGCGGTAGCTGTCGGTGGTGCGCCGGTCGAAGTCGCGCTGGTAGCTGCCCGCAATGGTGCCGATGTATTCCGTGCCCGTTTCGCGGGCGCTGAACAAGATGCCCAGCTGCGGCCCGGCTTCGAGGTAAAATTTCCCCAGCGTGGCGCGCAGCCGCACGGGCAGCGTCAGGTAAGTCAGCCCGAGCCGGTAGCTGGCCTGGGAGCCGCCATCGGCAATGCCGTAGGTTTCGGCCACTAGGTCGAGGCGCTGGTGGCTTAGCTGCAGCGCCGGCACCACCGCCCATCGGTCATTGAGCCGGTGCTGATAGAAAACGCCGACCTGATAGCCTGCCCGTGCGTGCGCGGTGGCCCGGTGCAGGCCGTCATCGGCACCGGTGGCAATGGTCATAAAATTGGCGCCCGCCAGCACGCCGGGTTGGGCCTGGGCAATGCCAGTGGCCAGCAGTGCGGCAGCTACAGAAAGAAAATGCTTCATGGGGAAAGGAAAAAGTTTGCGATGAATAGTGCCCGGACCGGCCGCCCGCGCCCGGGGTTGCATCGCTGCCGAATCCGGCGCCGGTCATTTCAAAACAGCGCCTGCACCTCCCACATAAAAACACTGGCTGTCTTTCGGATGCAACCAGACGGTTGCGCCGAAAAACAGCCAGTGTCTTCATTCGCCTAGCGGGCTAGGCCACAGGAGCGTTGGCTACTGTTTCAGCAGCCTGAGCTGCTTCACGCCGGTGGCGGTGGTCAGGCGTATCAGGTAGAGGCCGGTGGCGCGGTCCCTGGCTTCCCACTGCACGTGCTGGAGCAGGCCCGCCCCCGCGCTGCCCGAGGCCAGGTGCTCGACCACCCGGCCCAGCGCGTCGTAGGCATCGAGGGTATACGTGCCATCCTGCGGCAGTGTGAAATCCAGGCGCACGTCGGTGGTGAAGGGCGAGGGGTAGCCCTGCAGAAACAGCGTGGCCTCAGCGCCCGCGCCTTTGGTCGGGCCCTGGTCGCCGGCCAGGCTTTGCGCGCCCGCCGGCTCGGTGCCGTACACCAGCTGGCCGTTGAGGTAGGCCGTCATCTGCGGATGCTCGGCCAGCGGGGCGGCGGGCCGGAAGGAGTAGTCCTTGGATTGGTCGAAGAACGACCAGTTGAGCTCATTCAGCCGGAAGATGATGTCGCCGGTGCTGCTGTGCGGGGCCAGCAGGCCCAGGCCCGGGCTGAAGCTCAGCTCCGCGTACTTCTCGGTGCCCTGCTGGCCGAGGCTGATGCTCAGGTTGGTGCGGTTCATCGCGGCATAGTTCACGTTGCTGACGATGGGCGAGCTGCCATCCGGCGTAAACCAGTAGCGCACGCTCAGGGCCGAGTAGGCCACGGGCAGGTTGCCCTCGTTGCCCACCTGGGCCAGCGTGGCAATGCTTTGCGTGATGGCCGCGTTTTCCAGGTTCTGCGCATAAACCTTCAGGGTCGTCACCACGGGCGCCGGGGCCGGCTCCTGGCCTCCCACCAGCGCACCGTTGCGGTACACGGTGATGCGCGTGGTGGGCTGGTAGGTGCTGTTCAGGCCGAAAGAATAGTCGTCGGCTTCGTCGAAGCTGGTCCAGTTCTGCTTGTTGAAGCTGCTCAGAATGACCCCCGAGTTGGCCCCGGCCGCCAGCGAGCCGGCCCCGGGCAGGAAGGCATATTCTAGGTAGCCGAACGCACCCTGCAGCGGCGTGGCCAGCGGCACGTAGTGCGCCTGCACCAGCGAGGTGCCCAGCTGCGCCCAGTTCACCGAGGCATCGACGGGCGCAAAGTTCTCCACCGTGAGCCAGTAGCGCACCGTGAGCTCGGCCAGCGGCACGGCCGCCGTGCCGTCGTTGATGAGCTGCAGGTTGGGCTGCCCGCTGTTGTCGGTGGGCAGCGCGGGGTTGCCGTTCTGGTAGAGCACCCGGATATTGGCCGAGGCCACCGGAGCGTAAACATGGGTGTAGGGTAACGATGCCGCGTTGCCGTTGCCGGCCGCATCCGTGGCCATGTTGGCCACAATGAGGACGACAACCGGCCCGGCGGCGGCCGGCACCACCTGGAAGGAGTAGCTGCCACCGCTGCCGCCAAAGTTGGCCACCGTGCCGTTGGTCACGGTCACATCACCGGCCACAAAGCCCGTCACGGCTTCGGAGAAGAGCACCGTAACCGGGATGGGCGAGGTGCTGGTCGGGTTGGGGGCCGCGCTGCTGATGGTCACCGTCGGGGCCACCGTGTCCACCGTGAAGCTGTTGGTGTTGCTGCTGGCGCTCACGGCCAGGCCGCTGCTTTGGGCCGTGGCCCGCACCGTGTGCGGACCCTGGCCGAGGGCCGCAGGCTGCGTCAGGCCGAAGGTGCCGCCCGCCGCCGTTGTGGTCCCGATGCTCACATTGTCCACGTACACCGTCACGGTGCTGCCGGCCGGGGCCGTGCCCAGGTAGCTGGGCGTGGCCGTGTTGAGCAGGCTGCCATTGGCCGGCGCCGTGAGCACCGGGGCGGCCGTAATGCCCTGCGTATAGGTCAGGCTGAAGGGCAGGGCCGCCACGTTGCCGTCGGCGGTGCTGTTCTGGGCGGCGTTGGCGGGAATGTTCACCGTCACCAGCCCGTTGCCGGCCGGCGTCACATTAAAGGTGTAGGTGGTGCCGCTGCCGGCAAAGCTGCTGAGCGCGCCATTGGTCAGCACCACGTCGCTGGCCCCAAAGCCCGTCACGGCCTGCGAGAAAGTCACCGTCACGGCAAAGGGAGAGGTGCTCGTGCTGCCGCCCGAAGCGCCTGCCGGACTGGTGATGGCCACCGTCGGCAGCACATGGAAGCTGGTGGTTGAAGTGGCCGTGCCAGCGGCCGTGTTGATGACGATGGGCCCGGTGGTGGCGCCCACGGGCACCGGCACCGTGATTTGCGTAGCCGAATTGATAACCACACCCGTCGCGGCCGTGCCGTTGAAGCTCACCGTGGCCGGCGCAATAAAGTTGGTGCCCGTGATAATCACGCTGGTGCCCACCGGCCCGCTGCCGGGCGTGAAGCTGGTGATGGTGGGAATGGGCGGCGGGGGCAGCAGGAAAATGGCCTGGCTGTAGCTGTCCAGCACCGTTGCGCCGTTTAGCGCTTTCACCAGCTGGTAGTCGCCGCAGCCGTTCTGCACCACAATATCGTCGAGGTACCAGCCTTCGCCGGCCACGCTCACGTCCGACTGCAGCTGAAACCGCACCTGAATCGACTGCCCGGTGAACGAAGACAGGTTCAGCACGCTGCGCTGGAAGGCGGCGGCCCCGGTAGCCGTCGAGGAAAGGCCCGAGAAACACGGCTTCCCAGCCGAAGCAGTCGAGCTGTTAAATGTCGTGTTGTACCCATTCTGGGTGAAATACGGCGCCGCATCTACCCAGGGCCCGCCATTGGCCGAAATGGCCACCATGCCGCCATCGTAGCGGGATTCGGTGTTGTAGTAATGGTAAAACGACAGATTGGTGAAGCCCGACACCGTGAATGGGGCCGAGGTCAGCGTGACGTCGGAGGTGGAGGCCGGGTCGCCGGCTTTCCAGGAGTGGGTGGCGCTGAAGGCCCGCGTGGTGCTGGAGGCCCAGCTGTTGGCCCCGGTCACCACGGCCGCCGTCAGGCCGCCCGCCGTGTTGGCGTCGCGGTCGTCGTTGATGGGGTTGGTCACGGCGCAGCCCTTGCCGGGCGCCGTGCGGGCCTGAATCTGGTAGGTGCGCGTCTGCCCCACGGCGAAGACCTGATTGGCAAACGTGACGGTGCTGCCCGCCAGGGTGCCGCCCGTGCTGCTGAGGTATTGTAGGTCGGCGGGCAGCTGGTCGGTGATGTTGACGGGCGGCGTAGCGCAGCCGCAGGTGGCCGTAATGCTCAGGTTGAACTGGTTGCCCACCAGCGGCGTGGTGTTTTTGGTCAGCTGAATGGTCGGCGTGTCAAACGCCGGCGTCTGGTCGGTGGCGTTGGTCGAGAGGCCCTGGCGGGCGCTCACGCCCATGCCGCGCCGGGCAAACGCGTTCCAGATGGCGCAGTGGTAGCGGCCGTTATACAGGAGCGAGTCGGCGGCCAGAATGGCATCGCGCGCATCCAGGAAGCCCGGCTGGCAGGGCTGCAGCTTCAGGCCCTGCATCACCAGCTGCAGGGCCACGTTGTTGCCGCCCGTGCTGGCGCTGTTGTACAGGTCGGGCGCAATGGCGTTTTGCTGCTGAATAATGGCCCAGGTCATGTCCCAGAGCGCCGAGCACCACACCTCGCCAATGTTGTGCACCTCCGGGCTGGTGGCCACGTTGGCATACGTGAGCGGGTCGATGCTCATATTGGTGCTGTAGGGGTAGCGCCGGATGCCGGCCGCCGTGGGGCTCTGGCCCAGCACATAAGTGCCGATGGGCCGCGCCGCGGTGCCGTCGGCCGTGGTTGCGGTGGTCCAGTTGGTGGTCATCATCAGGGAGAAGTAGTCGCTCCAGCCTTCGCCGCCTTCTTCGGCGTTGCCGAGGCAGCTGGCGTTGGCCGGGCCGCCGGTGAGGCGGTTGCTGACGCCGTGGCCATACTCGTGGGTGATGACGCCGCTGTCGAAGTCGCCGTCGCGCCCGGGGCTCGTCAGCGTAAACAGGTACATCTGCATGCGGCCGCTGGTGCCATCGGGCGGGGTAGAGAAGTTGGCGTTGTTGGTTCCGCCCCCGTCCTGGGCTTCGGCCTTCACGTAGTCGTTGCCGGCGCCGCCCCGGCCAATGTTGTCGGTCTGGAAGTTGCCGGCCGCTTCCGTGAAGCCGTACTGATACAGCACGTCGTGCATCAGGTTGTTCCAGTAAAACAGGTTCACCGTGGCCGCCCGCCGGTTTTTGCCCAGCGTGGGCACTTTGGTGAAGTCGGGCACGTAGTTGAAAATCAGGTTGCTGGTCGTGCCCGTGGAAGTGGCAAAGCGGCCGGGCGCGTTCAGCTTCAGGCTGTCGTCGTAGGCCCACACGTTGTTGCCACGGGTGTCGGTGTAGTTGGTGGTGCCATCGAAATGCCAGCCGTGGGTGGCGGCGGCGTTGCCGGCGCCGGCCCGCAGCCAGGGGTTGATGTCGAGGGCCGGCAGCGTCACGTCGGGCCGCTCGCCGGGAAAGGGCACCACCACGTAGCGGGCCGGCGTCACGGTCAGGATGCTGCCCGGCGCCACGGGGCGGCGCAGGGCCTGGCCTTGCGGGCGCGCCCCGGCGCGGGGCGCGGCGGCTTTGCGGCTGAAGGCCTCGTTGGCCGTCCAGTTGTCCTGGCCCAGCACCTGGCCCGTGGCCGCGTCCACCCTGATGTTCAGCCAGTCGGGCGTGGCCAGCAGCTCCACGTTCACGTTCCAGGCCAGGCGCGGCGCGCCCTTGTCGGTGGCCCACACCAGGCGCACCTCAATGGGGCGGCGGGCCACCCCGGCCGGGGCGAAGGTTTGCAGCTGCTCAACGCCCACTGCCGCGCTCATGGCCGCCGGCTGTTCCACGGCTTTGGCCTTGGTGCTGGCCAGCGCCCGGGCCACGGCCGCCGCCGCTGTGAGGGCGGGCGTGGCCGGCTGCCCGGCAAAGGCCTTATCGGTCAGGAAGCTTCCCGTGTGGTGGCGCAGCGCGTTGGCCTTGAAAACCAGGGTCGTCACCTGATTATACACCGGAATGCCCGCGTGCAGCTGCTGCGGGTAGGCATACAGCAGCCCCGAGGGCTCGGTATAAGCGCTGGAAATGCGAAAATCGGCGGTCGCGATGGCGGCCCCGGCCCACTGCTGGCGGGTTTGGGTGGCCAGCTCGGCGGCCTGCCGGGTGGCTTCGGTTTGGGCCCGCGCCGGCAGGCCGGCCGTCAGGAGCAGCAGCATTGCCAAAGTGCCGCCCAGCCAGAAGCGAAAAGCAGAGACGTGTTTCATACGATGTGGGGATTAAAGGTGTCAGGACGATGAAAACCAAGCCCGTTGCCTGTGCAGGAGGTTTTGCCGACGCTGCCCGGCGCCAGCACTGCTGGCAGGAATGGAATTTCGGAACAATAGTACAGTAAATATATTATATGTAATATATTTTTAAAATAATAATTTATCGGCAAGTCGTTATATGCTTGTCGGCTTGGTTTCATTGGCTGTTTCTCGTCGGTGGCCTTCCCTCCGGGGGCGGTGCTTTGGTGTCGGCGCATCTTCAGGCAGCGCCGCAGTTGGTTGTCGGCCAACTGCTTTTTGACGGGCGGCCGCCGCTGCGGCTACCCGCTGAATACCCGGCCCGGCCAAAGCTGAACCGCAACCATTTCCGCACCGGGAAGTAAAAACGGAAGCGGGCCGGCCGTTAACATTCCCTCGCCGGTCTGTCTATTCACTGCCATTTATGACGACTAAATCTCCCTTGCTGCTGGCCAGCCTCGGCCTGCTGGCCGCCTGCAGCGGCCCCAGCAAACAGGAAAAGCAGGAAGCCCAGGCCGAAACCCCGGCCCAGACCGTGACCACGCCCGTGGCCGATTCCGTGCATCTGCCCGCGCCCTACGCCACCAAGTCCGTCAGCAAGCGCGTTGATATTCAGCCCTGGCCGGCCGGCAAAACGCCCACCGCGCCCGCCGGCTTCACCGTGAGCAAATACGCCGATAAGTTCGATAGCCCGCGCTGGACCTATGTGCTGCCCAACGGCGACGTGCTGGTGGCCGAAGCCAGCACCATCCCGATGACCATGAGCAAAAAAGTGGTGGCCGAGCTGAAGCTGGACAAGTCCCGGTCGTTGCGCGACCACAGCGCCAACCGCATCACGCTGCTGCGCGATACCAACCACGACGGCCATCCCGACCTGCGCACCACCTTCCTGGCCAACCTCAGCCAGCCCTTCGGCATGCTGCTGCTGGGCAATAGCTTCTACGTGGCCAATACCGATGGCGTGCTGCGCTTCCCCTACCAGCCGGGCGCTACCAAAATCACGGTCAGCGGGCAGCGCATCCTCGACCTGCCCAAGGGCGGCTACAACAACCACTGGACCCGCAACCTGCTGGCCAACGCCGACGGCTCCAAAATCTACGTCACCGTGGGCTCGGGCTCCAACGTGCAGGAGCACGGGGCCGAAAACGAAGTGCGCCGGGCCAATGTGCTCGAAATCAATCCCGATGGCACCGGCGAGAAAGTGTACGCCAGCGGCCTGCGCAATCCCATTGGCCTGCAATGGCAGCCCGGCACCAAAACCCTCTGGGCCGTGGTGAACGAGCGCGACGAGCTGGGCGATGAGCTGGTGCCCGACTACCTCACCAGCGTGCAGGAAGGCGGCTTCTACGGCTGGCCCTACGCCTACTACGGCCAGAACGAAGAGCCGCGCCGCAAAAACGAGCGGCCCGACCTGGTCAAGAAATCCATCGTGCCCGATGTGCCGCTGGGCGCCCACGTCGCGGCCCTGGGCCTCTCGTTTTATGATAAGGACGCCTTCCCGGCCAAGTACCGCAACGGCGCCTTCATCGGCGAGCACGGCTCCTGGAACCGCTCGCAGTTCTCGGGCTATAAAGTTGTGTTCGTGCCCTTTGCCAACGGCAAGCCCAGCGGCCCTCCCGAAGATTTCCTCACCGGTTTCCTGGCCGGCGGCGACTCCAAAGATGCCTTTGGCCGCCCTGTGGGCGTAACCACCCTGCCCGACGGCTCCCTGTTGGTAGCCGACGATGCCGGCGACACCCTCTGGCGCGTGAGCGTGGCCGGAGCTAGCGGCGGCGGCGGCGGCAAAACCGGCCGCTAACCAGACCGCACTATTGGTAAAAAGGCCGTCGTACTAAGTATGACGGCCTTTTTTGCTTCTCCAAAACAGTTCGTCAGGACAACGCCTGCGGTGCCGGCGAACCCGTGCCGGCCGGCCGGGTCCGGTCATCGGGCAGGGGCACGAATTCGGCATTGTCATTCGGGGGCAGCACAATGCGGCCGGCTTTCCAGTCGGCTTTGGCCTGCTCAATGCGTTCGCGGCGCGACGACACAAAATTCCACCAGATGAACCGCTCGCCCAGCGGCTCGCCGCCCAGCAGCATCAGCGTGCTGGGCTCCAGCGCCACCAGCACCGGGTCGAGGCCGGGCGTGAAAACCAGCAGCTGGCCCGGCGTGTACGCGCGGCCGTTCACTTCCACGCGGCCCTTGGCCACGTAGGCCCCGCGCTCGGGGTAGCCGCGCGGCAGGCCAAAGCGGGCACCCGCCTGCAGCACTACGTGCAGGTAAAACAGCGGCGAATGCGTTTTAACGTCGTTTTTCAGCCCGAAGGCATCGCCCGCAATCAGCCGCATCCACACGCCGGTATCGGTGAAGATGGGCAGCTCCTGGGGCTGGTAGTTGGCAAAGGTGGGCGCGTTTTCCTCGTCGGCTTCGGGCAGGGCCACCCAGGTTTGTATCATCTCCAGCGCCCCGCCGGCCAGCGCGGCCGGGTCTTCAAACCGCTCCGAGTGGGCAATGCCGGAGCCGGCCGTCATCCAGTTCACCTCGCCGGGCCGGATGATTTGCTCCACGCCCAGGCTGTCGCGGTGCGTCACCTGCCCGCCAAACAGGTAGCTCACCGTGCTCAGCCCGATGTGCGGGTGCGGCAGCACGTCGAGGCGGTGCATCTGGGCCGGAGCCACTTCCACCGGCCCGGCGTGGTCCATAAAAATGAACGGCCCCAGCATGCGCCGCAGGCGGTAGGGGAGAATGCGCTTCACCGCAAAGCCGGGCATGATGGCAGCGGGACGGGCGTCAATAATCAGGTCGAGCATGGCGGGAAGTTAGCACCGCGGTGTGGTAAGTGCAGAACACACTGCCCTATTTCACCACCTCAAACCATCCCCGGTATATGGTGCCATCGTCTAGCCGGCAGAGGTAATAATACGTGCCGGCACCGGCGGCTTCGCCGTCGTAGGTGTTCCGGTAGTCGTCGGAATGGTACAGCTTCTGGCCCCAGCGGTTGAAGATAGTTAGAGCCGTTTTGGGATGACGCTCGATGTTTTCGATGACAAAGAAGTCGTTTTGCCGGTCGCCATTTGGGGTAATGACGTTGTAGAAATACAGGCAGCTGTTGCCGGGAGTAATGTGCAGTGTGGTAACACATTGGCTGTAATACGAATTAGATACTTCCAGCAGCGGCATAGCCCCCGGCTGAATGTCTACTTCCACTGTATTGGTGCCCTGCCCACTGACGATGGCGCCATCGGTTATCGTCCATTGGTAGGTGCCCGACGGCCCCAGCGCCGTGTAGCGCAGCTTGTTGGCTGCCGTTCGGCAGTACGTCATCGGTCCCTGCACGGCCAGGCCCGGCCCAATGCCTACGGGCAATGCCACGAACTGCGTAGGACAGCCCAAGTCGGTGGTGCCGCTTACACGCACTTGTGCGCCTACGCCTTTGCCCCAGAGCACCTGCACGGTTGGGCCGGTAGTGGGGCCCAGTATCTCGCCGCCCACCACCGTCCATTGCAAGGGCTGCGCGCCGGAATTGCTAGTGGCGGTATACGTGGCTGTGCTTTGGGCACATACCTGGGTGTTGCCCCGTATGGTGGCAGAAAATGGCGGCCTGACCACCGTAATGCGGTAGGTAGCGGCTACTGTTTGGCGGTTGCAGGCTTCGTCGGTGGCCGTTATCACTACATCGTAGGGCAGCAGGCGGCCCATGCCGCAACCCGCCAGCCGGAAGGTGCCCGCTACCGCGCCCACGCCCCGCACCGAAACGCTGCCCGCCGGATTGGCCGCTATTGTCTCGCCGGGCAGGCCATTGAAAGTTGCATCAAGGCCCCCGGCCCCATCGAGCAGCGCACTGGTGGCCGTCAGGGTCAGCGGGTCGCCGTCGGGGTCGGTGGCGGCTACGTTGAATTGAACGGTCTGGCCTTCCCGAATCTGAATGTTTTGCGGAGCCGCCAAGGTGGCCGGCGTAAACACGGGGGGCTGGCTGGTCGATGCCATGCAAGTGCGCGCTATCACCTGCACGTCGCGATGGGACGTGCTGAGCAGCAGGCGCACACCGTTGATAGTTCGATACTCCTTCACGTCAATCAGTATCTGAAAAATGCCTTGCGCCGGGCTCAGGTAGGTTGAAATGCCTGTAACGGGGTTGACGCTGGCCGCGCCCACCGTTCCAAAGGGCTGGGCAGCACTATACCCGGTAGCATACCTCACCGGCGAAAAAGTGCTGGAAGGCACGCTTAAGGAGTACACCAGTTCATCGCCGTCGGGGTCGTAAGCGTTGTTGGATACGAAGCTGTTGGTGCCGGCGCAAATGAGTGCCACCGGAATGTCGGAAAAAACCGGCGAAGAGTTCGCAATATTGCCCGGCTGGAGTCTTATTTCCAGCCCAATGCCCTGGTCAACGGAGCTGGCCAAATTGGTGATTCCCGCTATCCGATTGCTGGTGCCACAGACCACCAGATAGCCATCGGTGTTGGCCGGCAGTTCCAGCGTCGCGACGTATAGTCCCAAAGCTATCCGCGGCGTTGCCTGCCCACAGCCCGGCAGCGTAGGGGCCGTAATTTCCGTGACGCTGGCCCGGGAAACTCTTATGCGTTGCAGCGGCAGGCCATACAGACTGGTACTGCCGGTGTACACCTGCATGAGCAGCGGCTGCTCGGGCGGGTCGGTGAGGGGGTTGAAGTAGAACCGCATGGTCACCTCGTAGCGCCACGGCTTGTCGGCAGGGCCGTTGCCATCAAGGAACTTGTAGCTCATCTCGCCACCCAGCAAATGCACGGCCGAAGCCGGCAGAGCTCCCTGGCCAAGCCACAGTAGTAAGAACAGCAATATTGCACGTAAAAAACCAGGCATCAATCGGAAAGGAAAATAGGTGAAAGGAAAAAATGCCAAATAGACTGCCGAGTAAAAGCGTTGTATTTGGTGTGGATGCAGCCGCAAGTTCGAGGGTGCCGGCTAATCGTCGCGCCAGATGCTGTGCAAAATGTGTTGCCCGAGTGGCTTCAGACGGCTGCGGTAGTGGGCGCTGCCCGGGCTAGCGCACTATTTCAAACCAGCCTCTGTAAGTGGTGCCATCGGCCAGCTGGCAGAGGTAGTAATACACGCCGGGGCTGTCATTCTGGCCGTCGTAGGTATTGTGGTAGTCAGCGGTTTTGTAAACCTGGCGGCCCCAGCGGTTATAAACCGTGAGCGCCGTGTTGGGATAGCGCTCCACGTTTTCGATGATGAACCGGTCGTTCTGGCCATCATCGTTGGGCGTGACAATGTTGTAGAAAGCCAGACACCTGTCATCTAAGCTGATGCGTATGGTTGAGGCGCAGGCAGCCAACGACGGAAGCCCGACGGTGAGGGTAGCCGTGCGGCCCTGCGGAATGTCTATCTGCACGCTGTTGGTGCCCTGGCCGCTCAGAATGGTGCCATCGGCAATGGTCCAGCGGTAGGCTGCCGGCGGCCCGGCTACCGTGTAGGTAAGCCCCTTGCTGGCTGCCCGGCAATAGGTGGATGCGCCCGATACCACCGGCACCGGCACTACGGCCACGGCTTTAAATGCCGCCGATGTCGCGCAGTTGCCGGGCAGTGCACCGTTCACGGCCAGGTCACCGGCAGTGCCTTCGCTGTTCCACTGCACCTGCACCGTGCGCCCTGTGGTGGGGCCAAGCACACGTCCGCCCCGCACGGCCCATTGGTACTGGCCAGCAGCCGCGCCCACTGCGGTATATGTGCCCGTGCTGCCCACGCACACCACCGAGTCGCCGCTGATGCGGGCAGGGCCCACTGGTCGGTTCACCATGATTTGAAAAACAGCAACCGCCGTAGTGCTGATGCAGCCCTGGTCTATCATCGTCACCACCACATCGTAGGGCGTAGCGCGGGCCATTCCGCAGGTGGTGCGCAGGTGAAAGGTGCCGGTAGCGGTGGCTGCAAATGTGAATCCGACGCTTCCGACCGGCACCGTGGGGCTGCCGTTGCCTTCATTGCCGTTGACGGTTGCCTCAATCCGGCCAGGCCCATCGAGCAATACGCTGCTCACGTTCATGCTCAAAAGCTGTCTTTCGGGGTCGGTCGCCGCAAAGGAAAAATTCAGCGTCTGGCCTTCGTCAACCTGAAAGGAGCGGGCGGCCAGAGTAGCCGGTGTAAAAACCGGAGGCTGATTGCTGCCCATGCAAGTCCGGGTAACTATCTGGATGTCGCGCCGGGTGGTGCCCAGCAGTACCTCCTGGCCGTTTATCATGCGGTACTCCTTTACATCAACGGCCAGCTCAAACGACCCCTGCCGGGTGCTGAGGCAGCGCATCAGGCCAGTGGCAGGGTTAACCGATGCATACCCACCAGCCCCGAAAGGCTGGGTAACGCTATAGCCCGGCGCATAAATAGCGGCCCGGCCCGGCCCATTATTTGCCGGGGTGCCAAAGCTGTAGCTCAATCGGTCGCCATCGGCGTCGAAGGCGCGGTTGTTGAGTACATACGTGGTGTCGCCCATGCAGGCCAGCGACACCGGGCTACTGGAAAAAGTGGGCGACGTATTCGGGATGGAAGCCGGGGCCAGGTCTGTTGATACCAACACGTCCTCGTTCAACGGCGCGGCCAGGTTGATGACTTCGGCATTGCGCGCCCGAAGGTTGAACGACGCAACCAATCCTTCGGGCACATTGGCCACCGTGACGGTAGAGACATAAGTTGCGAGCGTTACGCCATTCAGCAGTGGCACACAGCCCTGGGCCGGCTGCTGCACATTGCTGGACGTGCTGCGCGGCACCAACTGCCGAAACACCTCCGGGTTACCAGGGGCTTTCGAGTTCACGACAAAAACAACCGCTCCCTCTCCGATGTAAGAGGTGGCGCTGTTGAAATATATCCTGGCCGTGAGCTGATACGCGGAGTAGTTACCACTGGTGTAAAGAAACTGGTAAGTCATCTCGCCGCCCATTACATGGTTGGCCTCGGCCGGGGCAATGCCCTGGCCAAGCCATAATAGCAGGAACATGGCTGCGCATCGTAAAATATTGAGCATAAGTGGAAAGGAAGGAGGGTGGTCGGGCCGGGATAATGCTGACCTACTGGGTAAAAGCAGGTCAGCATCTTGAACAATGCTGCGGCAAAACTCAGCAAGGATTAGGCCATATGGCCTGTATTCAACAGATAAAACGATTGTGCCCTTGCTTATTGCTGCGAAGCGGTGCGCTGGCACTATGTAAACCAGCTTGCCAGCTGGGCCAGGCCCATTGCTCAATTCGGGTTGCCGGCCTGCGTGCCGGGCAGTGCTGTCGCATTAGCGCACCACCTCGAACCAGCCCTTGTAGCGGGTGCCATCGGCCAGCTGGCAGAGGTAGTAGAAGACGCCCGGCCCCATGCCGGCGCCGTCGTAGGTGTTGTGGTAGTCGTCGGAATGGTAGATGTGGCGGCCCCAGCGGTTGTAAATGGTCAGGGCCGTGCCGGGGTAGCGCTCCACGTTTTCGATGGCAAACACGTCGTTCTGGCCGTCGCCGTTGGGCGTGATGACGTTGTAGAAATACAGGCAGCGGTTATCGGGCCCCACGCGCAGTGTGGTAGGGCAGGGCAGGGCCGGGTTGGTGACGAGCAGCGTGGCCGTGCTGCCCTCCGGAATGTTAATCACGGCTGCGTTGGTGCCCTGGCCCTCCACCAGCGTGCCATCGGTCACGGTCCACTGGTAAGGGGCGGCGGGGCCGGCTACGGTGTAGCGCAGGCCGGTGCTGGCTTTGCGGCAGTAGGCCAGCGGGCCACTCACCACGGGGCCCGGCTGCACCTGCACGGCCCGCACCACCGAATCGGTGGGGCAGCCGGTAGCAAACAGGCCCCGCACGGCCACCGTGCGGGCTCCGGCGCTGGTCCACAGCACCTGCACCGATGGGCCGGTGGCAGCGCCCAGCAGCTGGCCGCCGCGCACCGTCCAGCGGTAGCCGGTATAAAGCGGGTTGGGGGGCGTGGTGTACGTGGCGGTGCGCTGAAGGCAGAGCACCGAGTCGCCCCGAATGCTCACCGGCGCAGCCGGTTTGGTCACGGTGATGCGAAACACGCCGGCAATGCTCTTTTGATTGCAGGCCTGGTCGGTCACGGTCACCACCACGTCGTAGGGCGAAGGGCGCGCCAGGCCGCAGCCGGCCAGCAGGCGGAAGGCCCCGGTCACCGAGCCTGTGCCCGTCGTTTGCACATTGCCCACCGAGGCCGTGCCGGCAGAGCCCTGCTGCCCGTTCACGGTCGCATCTATCGGGCCGGGCCCGTCGAGCAGGGCGCTGCCTACGGTCATGGTCAGCAGCTGCGCATCGGGGTCGGTGGCGGTGATGTTGAAGGCCAGGGTTTGTCCTTCTTCCAGTTGGAAATCGCGGCGGGCCAGCGTGGCAGCCGTGAAAGCCGGTGGGTTGTTGGGCCCGCCGGAACACGCCCGCACCACTAGTTGAATGTCGCGCCGCGTGGTGCCCAGCAAGGTTTCCCGGCCATTGACGGTGCGAAACTCATCCACGTCGATGGCCAGCAAAAACGTGCCCTGGCTGCGGCTCAGGTAGCGGGCCAGGCCCGTGCGGGCATCAATGGCCGCGTAGCCGGTGGGGCCGAAGGGCCGCTGCGCGCTGTAGCCGTTCACATAGTTCACCGCAGTGCTTACGGACGAGCCATTGGGGGTGCCGAAGCGGTAGCTGAGCCGGTCGCCATCGGCATCATAAGCGTTGTTGAGCACCGAGATGGTGTCGCCGAGGCAGATAACGGCCACGGCATCATCCGAAAAAACCGGCGACGTGTTGGCCAGCGTGCCCGGCGGCATGCTCACCGCCAGCGTCATGGACTCACTGCCGGAATTCACCAGATTGGCAATGCCAAAATTGCGGTTGCCCAGGCTAAACTCGGTTCGGTAGCCTTCGGCTACGGCCGGCAGGCTCACGGTCGTTGTGTAGATGGCCAGCGTCACGCGGGGCACCAGCACCGGGCAGCCCGGCACGGCCGCCGGTGTAATCTCCGTAAATGATGCGCGCGGCACCGTTTGCTGCAGCAGCCGGCCGCCACCCACCGCCTGGCTAAATACCCCGATGGTAATCTCCGTCACCCCATCCGGGAACCGCGAATCAGACTCTTTATTGAAGTACACCCGGGCCGTAATGCGGTAGCGAAACGGCGTGGCCGGGCCGCCGTTGGCATCGAGGTATTGGTAGGTGAGCTCGCCGCCCACCAGGTGCGTGGCGGCAGCGGGCCGCCGCCCGCCCAGCAGCCAGAGCAGCAGCACGGCACAGGCCCAAAGTAAGCGTGTTGGCATGGGTGGGAAGGGGGTTGGGGTGAAGGGTTCCAAGATAACGATTTGGCCGGTAATGCCTTCGTTGTAGATACGACTCGGTGCAAGCCTGCCGTTGGTTGGCCCGGGGCCGCCTGACAGCGGGCGCGCACAGAAGCGGGATGAATGAGTTTTGTCACACTATGCTTTGAGATGCAAAGTTCTTTTGTTTTATTTGTGTCGTTACTACTCATCCTACGCATCCTAGCCCCCCATCCTCATGACGCTCCCTCAAAGCATTGCCCGCATTGCCCTGGCCACGGCGCTTCTCCTGTTGATACCTCTGGTCGCGATGCAGTTTACCAAAGAAGTAATCTGGAATTTAAACGACTTTATTGCTGCGGGCATTCTGCTATTTGGCTCGGGGCTTATCTACACGTTGGTAGCGCGCATGGGGGGCAATGGTACCTGTCGCGTGGCGGCCGGTGTGGCAGTGGCGGCCGGGCTCCTGCTCATCTGGGGCAATCTGGCCGTTGGGCTCATCGGCAGCGAGCACAACCCCGCCAACCTGCTGTACGGCGGGGTACCGGCCGTTGCTCTGCTGGGGGCGTTCGTGGCGCGCTTCCGGCCGCTGGGCATGTCCAACGCCATGTTCGCGGCGGCGCTTACCTACGTGCTGGTCACGGCGGTGGCGCTGTTTGTGTGGAAGCCCACGGGCCCTGCCGCCGAACCCCAGGTACCTATGCTGAATGTGCTGGTCGCCAATGGTTTTTTTGCCGCGCTATGGGCCGTTGCGGGGCTGCTGTTCCGCCGTGCCAGCGCCACCAGCGCAGCTACGGGCCATCGGCGGGCGTAGAAAGCAGCCGCGCCTGAGGCAAGGCTGCGGCTCGCGCCGAGGAGCTGCTGCTGCTTCGCGTGTACCGCTGCCCTTGTCGTTGCTATCCGCCGCCCGCCGCTGAAGAAACGGCAGCTTCTATGTAGCGGCAAGCAGGCATCAGGAACTAAGCGGAATCTTTGTAGTTTTGAATAGTATGAAAATCACGCTGGAAATTCCTGATAGCAAAGCGGCCTTCATGATGGAGTTGCTGCAAAGCCTGCCGTTTGTGAAAGCCACCCCGGCCCGCACGAAAGCCAAGCCGCAGGACGAAACGGAGTACCTGTTGAGCAACCCCGCCAACGCGAAAGCCTTGCGGGATGCCATTGAGCGCTTGGAGAGTGGTAAAGGCGTGCAACACGACCTCATCGACGCATGAAGCTGATTTGGGATGAGGCCGCTTGGGAGCAATACCTGTATTGGCAGGAAACTGACCGCGCCATTCTCCGCAAAATCAACACGCTACCAAAGGAATGCCAGCGCACCCCTTTTGCGGGCACGGGCAAACCCGAAGCGCTGAATGGCGACCTGCGCGGCTACTGGTCGCGGCGTATAAATCATGAGCACCGTTTGGTTTACAAAGCCTCCGAGGACGGATTGTGCATTGCTGCCTGCCGCTTCCACTACGGGGATAAATAACGCCCCCGCCCACTGTCCCCGCCGCTGGCACGATACCCCAGCTTCTACCCCACGGCCGCCCCAACCACCCCCCGCCCGCCGCCCCCGCCGCTAAAGAAACGGGAGCTTCTGTGTAGCTTGCTGAACTGAACCAGAGAAAATAACCTCCCACCAGTGAGCACCAGCTTACTGAATTTTTGAAAAAGACATGGAACTGAGAATTCTAACCAAGGAATTTATCAAACATTTGCAATCGCAAAAGGGCATTGACAATTTGTTAGATGCGGTGTTGAATATGAAAAAAGAAAATGACGAAGCTATTTTGGCTAAAGGATTCAGGTTAGATACATTTAATAATGAGACGGCGGCGTTGCAAGACTTTCGGAAAGATTTGAAATTTATAGAAGAAGGCATCAACGGTTCATGGAAAGACGATGTTACTAATGACGATACACAGGAGTACTACTGGTCATTGCAGAAGCAGGTTGAAAAGATTTTAGATAATATCAAAGCAAGAAATAATTAATTATTTCTTGCTGTTTTTTTTGATTTGCTTCTCAAACTTAATTAATTTTCTCATGAACTTAAATGTATCAATCAATAATGCTCTGGATAATCTTGACTCTGGTTTTAGAACCGAAGCATTAGATGAGTTCAAGAGTATCTACGATGCGTTTATTTCTAACGCAAATAATTCAACGCCTGCTTTTACAAGTAGAGAGGCATATTTATTGTCTAATACAATGAATATAATGCAAATCGAACTCAGTAATTATGTCGATATGCAATTGCTTACAGAATTTGGAATTAGGCTTGCGATTGCGGCGGAAGGCTTAAGAGGTGGTAGAGGAGATGACTGTGAACATCTTAGGGCAGTAGTTCTGGCTATGATGCAGAGAGGTGGGCGCGAGGTGAAACGAACTCTGGTTCAAATGTTTAAGGAAGGACAATTTGAGCCTTTGAAGTTGGAGGATGGCATAAATAATTACTTGCTAGTTGAAACATACTTTCTGTCAATGACATACTATCATTACACAAAAAATGTGTATGATAGTACGATGCTTCCATTTTATGAGAGATGGGGTAAAATAGTTGGAACAACGTTTTCTTCTGCTCCATTTAATATGGATACCAATGAATTTGCTGAGTTAGGTAAGAGGATAAGTAATGCTTTTTTCAAATACCTAAGTTCAAAATATAAAGTCAACATATCTTTCAATTGACTTCAACAAGTGTTGAATGAGAAAGGAGGTTAGATAAGACAGAAGTGACTGTAATGTTGTCTTGTTTCTAGGGTTTAGAAAATAGAATCCCCGCCAAAAAGTCCGAAAAACCACTCTCGCACCCCGTTTGCTAGTCCCTTCGTACAAACTTCCTAACCCGAAGTTCCTACCCAGAAACTAACCAACATGGACTTTAAAAACTTCACCATCAAGGCACAGGAGGCCGTGCAGAAGGCCACCGAAATAGCCGGGGGCAACCAGCAGCAGGCCGTCGAAACGGGCCATTTGCTGAAGGGCCTCTTCCAGAGCGACGAAAGCGTCTTCTCGTTTCTGGCCAACAAGCTGGGCGCCAACCTCAACATCCTCACGCCGCGCCTCGATGCCCTGGTGGCCGCCTACCCCAAGGTGAGCGGCGGCTCGCCCTACTTCGCCAACGACGCGGCCGCCGCCGTGCAGCGCGCCAACACGGCCATGAAGGACATGGGCGACGAGTTCGTGTCCGTCGAGCACCTGCTGCTGGGCATCCTCGGCGGCAAGGACGCCGTGGCCACGCTGCTCAAAGACACCGGCTTCAACGACAAGGACTTGAAGGCCGCCATTAAGGAGCTGCGCGGCGGGCGCAAAGTCACCAGCCAGAGCGCCGAAGACCAGTACCAGAGCCTGAACCGCTACGCCCGCAACCTCAACGAGCAGGTGCGCGCCGGCAAGATGGACCCCGTGATTGGCCGCGACGAGGAAATCCGCCGCGTGCTGCAAATCCTCTCGCGCCGCACCAAAAACAACCCCGTGCTGCTCGGCGAGCCCGGCGTGGGCAAAACCGCCATCGTGGAGGGGCTGGCCCAGCGCATCGTGGCCGGCGACGTGCCCGAAAACCTGCGCGACAAAGTCATCATGAGCCTCGACATGGGCCTGCTCGTGGCCGGGGCCAAGTACAAGGGCGAGTTTGAGGAGCGCCTCAAGGCCGTCATCAAGGAAGTGACCGATTCCGACGGCCAGATTGTGCTCTTCATTGACGAGATGCACACTCTCATCGGGGCCGGCGGCGGGGGCGAGGGCGCCATGGACGCCGCCAACCTGCTCAAGCCCGCCCTGGCGCGCGGCGAGCTGCACGCCATCGGCGCCACCACGCTCAAGGAATACCAGAAATACATCGAGAAGGACAAGGCCCTCGAACGCCGTTTCCAGGCCGTGATGGTGGACGAGCCGACCATTGAGGACGCCATCAGCATCATGCGTGGCATCAAGGAAAAGTACGAGTTGCACCACGGCGTGCGCATCACCGACGACGCCGTGATTGCGGCCGTGGAGCTGAGTGCCCGCTACATCACCGACCGGTTCCTGCCCGACAAGGCCATCGACCTCATGGACGAGGCCGCCGCCAAGCTCCGCATCGAGCTGAATTCCATGCCCGTGGAGCTGGATGAGATTCAGCGCCGCATCATGCAGTTCGAAATCGAGCGCGAAGCCATCCGCCGCGAAGACAACCGCGACCGCGAAGCCATCCTCAGCAAAGAACTGGCCGAGCTGAACGACCGCCGCGACACCCTGAAAGCCCGCTGGGAAAGCGAAAAAGGCGTCCTCACCGGCATTCAAACCCAGAAGGAAGCCATCGAGCAGTTCAAGCTGGAAGCCGAGCAGGCCGAACGCCAGGGCGACTACGCCCGCGTGGCCGAGCTGCGCTACGGCAAGATTCAGGAAGCCGAAGCCAAGCTGAAAGCCCTGCAGGACGAAGCCAACGCCAACAAAGACGGCGGCGCCATGCTCCAGGAAGTAGTGACCAGCGAGTCCATCGCCGAAGTGGTGGCCAAGTGGACGGGCATCCCGGTGAGCAAAATGCTGCAATCGGACCGCGAGAAGCTGCTCAACCTCGAAGCCGAGCTGGGCAAGCGCGTGGCCGGCCAAGCCGAAGCCATCGCGGCCATTTCCGATGCCGTGCGCCGCTCCCGCGCCGGCCTGCAAGACCCCAAGCGGCCCATCGGCTCGTTCATTTTCCTGGGCACCACCGGCGTGGGCAAAACCGAGCTGGCCAAGGCCTTAGCCGAGTACCTGTTCAACGACGAAAACGCCATGGTCCGCATCGACATGAGCGAGTACCAGGAGCGCCACGCCACCTCGCGCCTCATCGGCGCGCCTCCCGGCTACGTGGGCTACGACGAAGGCGGCCAGCTCACGGAGGCCGTGCGCCGCAAGCCCTACTCGGTGGTGCTGCTCGATGAAATCGAGAAAGCGCACCCCGACGTGTTCAACATCCTGCTGCAAGTGCTGGACGACGGCCGCCTCACCGACAACAAAGGCCGGGTGGCGAACTTCAAGAACACCATCATCATCATGACCTCGAACACCGGGGCCGACATCATCCAGAAGAACTTCAAGGACCTCAACGAGTTCAACCACGAGGAGGTCGTCGACCGCACCCGCGACGAAGTGGTGGAGCGCCTCAAGCAGCACATGCGCCCCGAGTTCCTAAACCGCATCGACGAAATCGTGATGTTCCAGCCCCTCAAGCGCAAGGAAATCCGCCGCATCGTCGACATCCAGTTCAAGCAAATCCAGCAGCGCCTGGCCGAAGCCGGCATCCAACTGGAGGCCACGAACGAAGTGCTCGACTACCTGGGCGAATCCGGCTTCGACCCGCAGTTCGGCGCCCGCCCTTTGAAGCGCGTGTTGCAGCGCGTGATTCTGAATGAGCTGTCGAAAGACATTCTCTCGGGCCGCGTTTCGAAAGATGCCGTGGTAGAAGCCGTGCTGGAAGACGGCGCGGTGAAGTTTGAGAACGTGGAAATGCCAGCGGTGTAGTTATTGCGTCGGATTTGAATGGGAAAGCCCCGCTGGCGTTGTGCTGGCGGGGCTTTCTTGTGTTTAGAAGATGGACACACTTAGGCTTTAGAAGAACTGAAATAAGCATCCGTTAATGCTAATAAAGACAAAAGCCCCCGCTGGTTAAAGCGGGGGCTTTTGTTATTGAGGCGGAGCAGAGGGTTTTACCTCTCTGCCCCGGTGTCGTTTATCACATGTTTCTAAACTTCCCGAGCTAGACATTACGACTCCGCCAGGTAAATGCTCGAGAAATCCAACGATGTTAAGTGACTGATTTTATGCATGATGATAATTGTTAATGGTTTGATGAGTTCCCAGGTGTGCTCTAAAACGAACTTGCCAACTTCAGCGAAGAAGAAGTGCAAGCCTAACCAGAATGCAACAACAACCAGGGGTTTCAACAAGGGCCATTTAGCGCTTACCGCAATCCACCAAGACGAAACGCGTGACGACACGCAGACCGTTGACAACGCCTATTGCGTCATCGTAACGGACCTTACAGCGTTTGAGAAGGAAAGGTTCAATATCGGACCAACTTTTTGAAATATGCTGCGGCAGGACGATTTTTAGAAACTCCCGCCACCCCCGCCGCGGCAGCCACGGCGGCGGTACACATGCATCAAAAAGCCCCGTCAGTAACTGCTGACGGGGCTTTCCTATTATTTATCAGAAAAGCTAATCCCTGAAATATTTTGCTTTTTTCAAACGGCGCTGTACGTAGTGAGGCAGCGCTTTGCCCTGCTCGTAGGCACTAATGGCTGCGTCTTCGCGGCCAGCGCTGAACCGCACCAGTTTGCCAACGCCAATGCCCGCCGGGATGCCGCCCAAAGCAACAATGCCTACCACCGTGCCGCTGCCATTGCCCGAGCCGCCAGCCGAAGCGCCCGCAATGCGCCCGGCAAAAGCAGCGCCAATAATTGTCCAGACAATGCCGCCGGTGCGGTGCTTGCCAAACATCCGGTGAACCGCCTGCACGGTATCGGCGTGCAGCGCGGCGCCTGTGGATGCCGACTGCTGGGCATACGAGTGAATGCCCGTGCTTAGCATCAGGCCTAAAACGAATAATTGTTTCTTCATGATAACACACAGGCCGGGTAGGTGGCCTGCGTAAAGAGGGTGAAATTGAGGGTGTTACTAAATTGTGCGCCAATGCTTTGGGCGAGCTTGCGGCCCGAGGCAGCAAAAAAAGGGCGGCTTAGCGGCGGCGGGCGGCTTTGCGCTCCATGCGCTCGCGGTATTTGCGGCCGGCCGTGAGGTGCTGGGGCTTGAGCCGGGTACGGAGCGAGGGCGGCAGCGGGCTGCCGGCCAGGTAATTGTCGCGCAGAGTGCGAAACCTGGCGTTGGAATAGGGCGCGTTGTGCACGAACATATAGGTCACGCCTCCGGCCGCCAGCAGCAGGCCGGCCGCCACCTGGCCGGCGGGCGGGTCGCTGCTCTGGGTTTGCCCGTAGGGCGAGGAGGAAGTACTCGTTGTGGTGGCGCCGGTCATCAGGCGCAGGCCGGGCAGGGCCAGCAGCAAGGGCAGCTGCCCGCCCAGCCGCTTGGCGTTGAAATAGCCCTGGATGGCATCGAGGGTATCTTGGCGGGCATCGGCCTGCTGCTGTGCCGGTGAGATGACGGGCGGCGGGGCATCTGCCGGGGCCACGCCCCTGGCCATAAGTGGATTATCGGCCGATGAGGTGCTGTGCAGGGGCGTGAAGCTGCCCCGCAGCCGCCGCCGGATGCTGGCCGGCAGGTGCCCGGTGGCGGCCAGGTCGCGCAGCACGCGGCGCTCGCGCCCCCAGCCAAATTGCAGCAGCTTCTTGGTGCCCAGCAGCACCAGCCCCGAGCCAATGACCACGCCCGGCGTCCAGACGCCGGCACTGGTGCTTTGCTGGGCCGGAATGATGGATGCGGCCATACCCGCCCCGCCAAACGCGAGCCAGCCAAACCCGCCGCCGCGCCGGCTCTTGAACAGCTCGTGCACGGCGCGGGCTGTATCCTGCCGGGTGAGGGTGAAGGGCACCCAGCCCACGGCGGCTGGTGCGGGCGTTTGGGCGTGGGCCGTGCCCAGGGCGAGGAAAAGCAGGAAAGCCAGCAGGTAGCGGTGCAGCATAAAAAGTTGGGTAGAGCAAAAAGTCCGGCAAGTTAGCCGGACTTTTTCACAGTTTCCAGTCCCTGCGGCACAGGCTTGGCGCCTGAGTGTGTGCGAGCTATTCTGCTAGCCAGGCGTCGGTTGAGGCGCACCAATTGGAGGAACTAGCGCAGGTTTTTCCGCAGGCGCCAGCGGATTTTAGCGGGTAACTGGCCCGTTGCTTCGTATCGCGCAATCACCCTGGCCTCGTGTTTGGGGCCAAAGGCGATAAGCTGCTGGATGCCCACGCCCATAACCGGTGCGGCGATAATGCCATAAATCACGGCATAGCCGCCAAAGCCGAGTTGGATGCCGCCGCCGCCCCAGCCATAGCCCCCGCCGGAGCTTTTGGGCGAGCCTTCGGCGGCGGCCGAGATGCCAGCCAGGGCAATGTTGGCGGTGAGGGCTCCGAAGGTGAGGAAATTGCCCACGCGCCGGTGCTTGGTATAGATGCGGTGGATGGCCCGCACCGTATCGGCGGAGGTGTAGCGGGCGGGAGCGGCAGCCCGAACAGAATCGGCCGAACCCGAGGTAGCAGTAACCGATTGGGCCGACACGGGGCCGGCGAGCAGCAGCAGAAAAAGGGCGTGGCGTAGCATGGCAAGTGGGGTGTGAATGTGGGTGATTGATGAGGCGAAGTAAGAGGCCTGATTGCGGCCTGCCAAATAGCGGGGTGTATGCTGTAAAATCCTTTTTATGGGTTTGGTGCTAAGTTGTATATCACTGTTGATTAATAAATTAAGGCATGATGTTTTGACTTGGCCAGGGCTGTGTAAAGTCCCGTGATGACACAATTATAGTTTCGCACCGCTTCGAATTCCTTTCCTCGTCGCATCGGTTCATAGCAGCCCCAATGTGTGGCTTACCGAGTGTTTTCGCCGGAGCCCCGACCTTCGTGTGCTTTCCCGCTATACCCGGCGGGTAGCCTCTTCCAGATGTCTGTTTTTGTCACTTACCTGCAGCTCGGCTTCCTGCACATCTGCACGCCGCGCGCGGCCGACCACCTCACGTTTCTGCTGGCGCTGTGCGCCCCCTACGTGCTGAGCGACTGGCGGCGCGTGCTGGCGCTGGTCACCAGCTTCACCATCGGGCACTCGCTCACGCTGGCGCTGGCCACGCTGGGCGTGGTGGCGTTTCGGCCGGCCATCATCGAGGCGCTGATTCCGGTTACCATTATGGTCACGGCCTTGGTGAATATGCGCGGGGCCAGCCGCGTGTTCACGCGGCGCACGCCCGTGCTGGCGGCGGCGCCCAATGCGTTGGCGCTCGGCTTTGGCCTCATTCACGGGTTGGGATTTTCCAACTACCTGCGGGCATTGCTGGGGCCGAACAGCCGGCCGGTGCAGGAGCTGCTGGCCTTCAACGTTGGGGTGGAGCTGGGGCAAATTCTCATCGTGACGGTCATTTTGCTGGCCGGCGCGGTGCTGCTGGGCAGCCTGCGCGTGGCCCGGCGCGACTGGCTGCTGACCACCAGCGGCGCGGCCCTGGGCATTGCCACGGTGCTGCTCATGCAGCAGCTGTGGCCGTAGGGGAGGAGGGCCGTCGGGTTTACAGGGAACGTCATGCCGAGCGTAGCCGAGGCATGACGTTCTGTTTCACCAGCCTCTTCGCAACCTTGCCGTAACTTTAGCGACTTTCCCAGCTTCTGCTTCTTCTGATTTCTCACTAACGCTTTCTCTATGCGTCGTCTTTTATTCGCCGGGCTGGTGCTGGCGGCAGCGGGCCAGCCGGCCGCCAACGCCCAAACCACCAACTCCGGCACCGACAAGTTCGCGCAGCTCGAAACGATGCTGCCCACGCCCAACAGCTACCGCACCGCCAGCGGCGCGCCCGGCCCGGAATACTGGCAGCAGCGCGCCGACTACGACATCAAAGTCACCCTCGATGATGCCAAGCAGGCCATCTCGGGCCGCGAAACCATCACCTACACCAACCGCTCGCCCGATACGCTGCCTTACCTCTGGGTGCAGCTCGACCAGAACATTCTGGACAAAAACTCGATGACGACGGCCACGCAGGTGGGCCAGCTGCAGGATAAAATGTCTTTCCAGGCGGTGGAAGGCCTGCTGTCAGACTTCGACGGCGGCTTCAAAATCGAGAGCGTGACCGGCAAGGACGGCAAGGCCCTGAAAACGGTGACCAACCACACCATGATGCGCGTGGATTTGCCGGTGCCGCTGCGGCCCGGCCAGGTCTTCGCCTTCAACGTGAAGTGGCACTACAACATCAACGACCAGCTGAAAATCAGCGAGCGCAGCGGCTACGAGTTTTTCCCGGAGGACAAGAACTACCTCTACGAAATCGCGCAGTTCTACCCGCGCATGGCCGTGTATTCCGACAACCAGGGCTGGCAGCACAAGCAATTCCTGGGCAGCGGCGAGTTTACGCTGCCCTTCGGCGACTACAAGGTGAGCATCACCGCGCCCAGTGACCACATTGTGGGCGCCACCGGCACGCTCCAGAACGCCGCCCAGGTCCTCAGCGCCACCCAGCAGAAGCGCTTCGAGCAGGCCAAAACCGCCAAGAAGCCCGTGCTCATCGTGAGCCAGGACGAGGCCGTGAAGAACGAGAGCAGCCGCGCCACCGGCACCAAAACCTGGACCTACGTGGCCAAAAACGTGCGCGACTTCGCCTGGGCCAGCTCGCGCAAGTTCATCTGGGATGCCATGGGCGTGATGCAGAACGGCAAGCCCGTGATGTGCATGAGCTACTACCCCAAGGAGGGCAACCCGCTCTGGGGCCAGTACTCGACGCAGGTGGTGGCCCACACCATCAAGACCTACTCCAAGTTCACCATTCCCTACGCCTACCCGGTGGCCATCTCGGTGCACGGCCCGGTGGGCGGCATGGAATACCCGATGCTGTGCTTCAATGGCGGGCGGCCGGAGAAGGACGGCACCTACTCGCCGGAGCGGAAATACGGGATGATTTCGGTGATTATTCACGAAGTGGGCCACAACTTCTTCCCCATGATTATCAACTCCGACGAGCGGCAGTGGACCTGGATGGACGAGGGCCTGAACTCCTTCGTGCAGTTTCTGACCGAGCAGGAGTGGGAGCGCAACTACCCCAGCCGCCGGGGCGAGCCGCGCAACATTGCGGCCTACATGGCCACCGACAAGAGCCTGCAAACCCCGATTATGATTAACTCGGAGTCGGCCCTGCAGTTCGGCAACAACGCCTACGGCAAGCCCGCCACGGCCCTCAACATCCTGCGCGAAACGGTGATGGGCCGCGAGCTGTTCGACTACGCCTTCAAGACCTACGCCACCCGCTGGGCTTACAAGCACCCCACGCCCGCCGACTTCTTCCGGACCATGGAAGACGCCTCGGCCGTGGACCTCGACTGGTTCTGGCGCGGCTGGTTCTACACCACCGACCACACCGACCTGGCCCTCGAATCGGTGAAGAGCTACAGCGCCAGCACCCGCAACCCGCAGATAGAGAATGCCCGTCTGCAGCAGCAGAAAGCTGCCGCGCCGCAGTCCATCACGGCCCAGCGCAACGCCCAGGACATCAAGCAAACGCTGGTGGAAGAAAAGCCTGAACTGAAGGACTTCTACAACGACTACAACCCGCTGGCCGTGACGCCCGCCGACCAGCAGCGCTACGCCGCCCTGATGAGCAACCTCACGGAGGCGCAAAAGCAACGCCTCGGCGACTCGCAGAACTTCTACGAGCTGAGCCTGCACAACGTGGGCGGCTTGGTAATGCCCGTGGTGCTGCAAATGACTTACGCCGACAACACGCAGGAAATCCAGACCATTCCGGCCGAAATCTGGCGCAAAAACAACGAGTACGTCACCAAAGTCATCGTGACCAAGAAGCCCGTCATCAGCTTCGTCCTCGACCCCTTCCAGCAAACGGCCGACACGGATTTGAGCAACAACGCCTTTCCGCGCCAGCCCGCCGCCTCGCGCTTCGAGCTGTTCCAGCAGCAGCAGCAGGCCCTGCCCAACCCCATGCAGCTGCAGCCCAAAGCCTCGGCCAGCCCCCTGCAGAAGCTGGAGCAGAAGCCCGTGGGCAGCGGCCAGTAGCCTCACGTTCACCGCACCCCCTAGGGGCACCGGCCCGGCTGCAACGATTAAACACTCAACAAAAAAGCCCGCATTTGCGGGCTTTTTTGTTGAGTGTTTCTGGATGAAGCGTTTCCGGTGCCTCCTCTTTTTTGGAAATGCGCTTCAAGCATTTTTCGGGGGCAAGGGGGTGAGATTGACGGCAGATGATTACGCCTTCCGGATATTCGGTGCTTCCCCGCCCACCATGCGCGAAATCAGGCCGTGGTCCTCTTTCATCTCGGCCCATACCACGCCTACCACGTGCAGCAGGATGAAGCCGATAATCAGGAACATGGTTACGTTGTGGGTTTCCTCGGCCAGGTGGTGAATGCCTTTCAGCCAGGACACGTCCTCGAAAATTAGAATCAGCCCGGTGGCCACCATGATGGTGATGAAGAGGTAAAACAGCGCGTAGGTAGTTTTGGCAAACAGAATCTTGCCGGCCTCGCTCTTGCCGGCGGGCGGCGCGAGGCGGTAGCGGCGCAGAATTTCCATCAGCCGGGCCGAGAAGCGCAGCTCTGAAGGCCCCGTGAGCTGCAGGCCCAGCCGGAATACCCACAGCGCCACCAGCGTCCAGCCGAAATAGATGTGCCAGGCCCAGATACGCTCGCTGATGATGTGGGCCAGCTCACGCGCCTGCGGCACCGAAACCTCTTTGCCCGAAGCCGACGACTGCAGCTCCGTCACGGCCGACTTGGACTTGACAATCACCTTCTGAAATAGAATGGTCATCAGTTGCAGGCTAATCAGCAGCGCGTTGGCCCAGTGCCAGAACCGCAGCGTGCCACGGTAATCCTTGATGGGTACTTCGACGGCGGGGGCAATGGCTTCGGGCATAGCAGCGACGGGGGATAGGGTTGTCAGACGGTGAGGGCCGTGGCGGCTTCTACGGCGGTGGCGGCCACAGGTTCTACGCGGCCGGGGTACTCGCGCAGCGCGTGAGCCAGGCAGTTGAGCGCCGCCGCCAAATCGGTGCGGTTGATGACGTAGGCCAGGCGCACTTCCTGCTGCCCCCGGCCCGGCGTCTGGTAGAAGCCATTGGCGGGCGAGAGCATCAGCGTCTGGTTATCAAGCGTAAACTCTTCGAGCAGCCATTGGCCGAATTTCTGGGCATCGTCCACGGGCAGGCGGGCCACCACGTAAAAGGCCCCGCCCGGCACCGGGCACACCACGCCCGGCATGGCCCGCAGGGCCGCCACCGTGAGGTCGCGCCGGGCCTGGTATTCGGCGCGGGTGCCGTCGAAGTAGGAAGCCGGCAGCTCGGCGGCGGCTTCGGCGGCCACCATTTCCAGCACCGGCGGACAGATGCGCATCTGCCCGAAGTGGAAGGCCGCCTGCCACACGTCCGGATTGCGCGTGACGAGGGCGCCCACCCGCGCCCCGCAGGCGCTGTAGCGCTTCGAAATCGTGTCGAGCATCACCACGTGCTTTTCGCCGCCGGTCAGGCTCAGGGCGCTGGTGGCGCGGGCGCCGTCGTAGCAGTATTCGCGGTAAGCCTCATCGGAAAGGAGGTACAAGTCGTGCTTTTTGCACAGGCCCAACAGTGCTTCCAGCTCAGCCTGCGTGTACACGTAGCCCGTGGGGTTGCTGGGGTTGCAGATGAGAATGGCGCGGGTGCGGGCGGTGATAACCGCCTCAAAGTCAGCCAGCGGCGGCAGGGCAAAGCCGTCCTCAATGTGTGCCGTGACGGCCACAATGCTGACGCCGGCTGCAATGGCAAAGGCGGTGTAGGTGCCGTAAAAGGGCTCGGCCACAATCACCTCATCGCCGGGGTTGAGGCAGGTGAGCATGGCGAAGAGAATGGCCTCGCTGCCCGCCGTGGTCACCATAATGTCCTTGAAGCGGGCCGGGATGCCGGCGCGCTGGTAGTAGGCTTCCAGCTTGCGGCGGTAGCTCTCGGTGCCCGCGCCGGGCGCGTAGCCCAGCACTTTCACGTCGGCGTTGCGCACGGCGGCCAGCATCTCGGGCGGCGTCAGCACGTCGGGCTGGCCAATGTTGAGGGGGTAAACGATTTTGCCCTGTTGACGGGCGGCTTCGGCAAAAGGCAGCAGCTTACGGAAAGGCGAAACGGGCATGGCCTGCCCGCGCTTGGATACTTCTAACATAGAATAATAGTAAACCCCCGGCCAGCGCCGCTATTGCCGCAGCGCCCTCCTCAATTTGGCTAAATATAGCCGCCCGCAGGCGGTTATAGGCACTTCTTATACAGATTATACAGAATCCGGTTGTCGGCCTCGGAGAGCGGCCCGCTCACATTCTGCTGAATGAAGTGAAGCTTGAACGCCCGGATAGCCGCCGGCAAATCCCTGGTGTCGTAGCCGATAATGCGCAAGGCATCGCGCTGACTGAACACCGTTATCGGACCGTTGAGGCGGGCTAATTGACGGTCAATCAGCGTGGTGTCCGTTTGCGCTTCGGCGGGTGGGGTTTCGTCGCTTTCCAGCGGGCGCGGGGCCAGCAGGCGGCCGGCCAGGGTCACCGCGCTATCGGGCCCGAAGGGGCTGGGCAGCGGCCCGGCATCGTACCACAGGCCGAAGCCCGCGCCCGCCAGCCGCTTCCACGGAAACAGGGCGCTGGGGTCGTTTTTGCGGGTGGGGGCAATGTCGGCGTGGCCGATGAAGTTGGCCGCCGGAATGCCGTAGGTCTTTTTCAGGCTGCCCAGCACCTGCAGCAGGCTGGCAATCTGCGGCTCGCTAAATGGTTCTTTTCCATTATTATCCAGCTCAATGCCAATGGACGAGGAGTTGATGTCGGTGGTATTGCCCCAGCGGGCCACGCCGCCGTGCCAGGCCCGCAGGTAGTCGTTCAGCATGTGGTACACCCGGCCATCGCGCCCAATCACATAATGGGCACTGACCTGCGTGCTGACCATCGTAAACGTCTTGAGCGTCTGGGCCGTGGAGTCCTGCGCCGTGTGGTGAATGACCACGTAGTTGGGCTTGCGCAGGTTGAAGTTGGTGGTGCCCACCCAGTATTTGCCGGCCATCAGGCTGTCGCCGCCGGGGTTTGGTACGGGGGTGATGCGCAGCGACTTGGCGTAGGCTTTCGCCTGCGCTTTGTACGACTTGTTGGTGGCGGCGTAGGGATTTTTCTGGGTGACGCAGGCGACAAGGCTTGCGGCGGCCAGCAACTGGGCCAGGCCGGCGGTCAGGCGGGTTTTCATCGGCGTGAAATTACGGCGGTGAACTCCAGCATCGGATGCGGAAAAGGGATGGCCGGGCTACGCCATCAATGCGACTCGGGAGCGACCGGTGCCTTTTTGAACAGGCAGTGTGGAAACAACGTAATGCCGAGGGTGGTATAGCCCCGGCTCTGCTTCAGGTCGCGCACGCCCGACGAATACGTGGTACCGGGGTCGTTGGCATCGTATCCGAACGTGGCCGAGGTGCCCCAGGCCGCCTGCAACTGCACCGGGCGGCTCTCGGTGGGGCCATCGCCCAGCCGCACCC
The DNA here is from genome assembly GCF_054780555.1 of Hymenobacter daeguensis. Lineage (NCBI taxonomy): Bacteria > Pseudomonadati > Bacteroidota > Cytophagia > Cytophagales > Hymenobacteraceae > Hymenobacter > Hymenobacter daeguensis. The sequence goes on along the minus strand of NZ_BAAGWC010000006.1, from coordinate 48,288 downwards.
GAAAGTAAAACATGGGCTCGCTGCGGGTCATTTGGCTGAGGTCGATGGGGACGGCTTGGTTGGTCAGCGACGTAAAGCTCACCTGCGTTACCCGATAAGCCGCCCCGAAGGACACCGCCCTGCTGGCCTGGTAAGTGCCATACAGCTCGCCGAATACCTTGTTGTACCGGGCGTCGTATTCGTAGTGCGTGGAGGGGAAAATAATTCCCGGCCTGTTGAACGCCGCCGCGCTGTGCGCCTGCCCCACGCCGGCCAGCCCGCCCACCAGCCATTGGTCGCCCACCCGCCAGTAGGTACCCAGCCCGACGTCATACTGGTGCCCACGGTAGTAGGTGCTGTCCTTCGAATCGTTGCCAAGCGTGCTGTAGGAGGCGCGCACCAGCAGGTGCCGCACCGGCGAGTAGGTGCCCGCTATTTCCACCCGGCCGTTGAAGTAGGTGCTGCCAGTAATTTCGCCCTGCTGCTTATCGGTAATCTGCGGGGCAGCGCACTGCATGGGCATATACACCACGCAGCCCGCCAGGACCTGACCGATAACGCAGCCCAGCACAAAAAGTAGCGGTTTTCTCATCACAGGCAGGGGGGAAGGAATCAGTGGAAAGGAGCCCGAAGGCAGCAAAAAAGCAGCCTCCGCAACAAGAGTCGCGAAGGCTGCTTTTGGTTGCTTCGAGGTGCCCGCGCTAATGCGCGTGCAGGATGTTACTTCGCATACGCCACGGCGCGCATCTCCCGGATGACGGTGATTTTAATCTGGCCGGGGTACTGCATCTCCTTCTCGATTTTCTGCGAAATCTCGAAGCTGAGCTCGGCGGCGCGCTCGTCGGTCACGTTCTCGGCGTCCACCATCACGCGCAGCTCGCGGCCGGCCTGAATGGCGAAGCACTGGTTCACACCCTTGAAGCCGTTGGCCGTTTCCTCCAGCTGCTTGAGGCGCTTGATGTAGCTTTCCATCATCTCGCGGCGGGCGCCGGGGCGCGAGCCCGAAATGGCGTCGCAGGCCTGCACGAGCGGCGAAATCATGGCCGTCATCTCAATCTCGTCGTGGTGAGCGCCGATGGCGTTTACCACGTCGGGATGCTCTTTCCATTTCTTAGCCATCTCCATGCCCAGAATGGCGTGGGGCAGCTCGGGCTCCTCGGTGCTCACCTTGCCGATGTCGTGGAGCAGGCCGGCGCGCTTGGCTTTCTTCACGTCGAGGCCCATTTCGGCCGCCATGGTGGCACAGAGGTTGGCTACTTCGCGGCTGTGCTGCAGCAGGTTCTGGCCATAGCTGGAGCGGAAACGCATCCGCCCCACCATCTTAATCAGCTCGGGGTGCAGGCCGTGAATGCCGAGGTCGATGATGGTTTTCTCGCCGATTTCGACAATTTCCTCCTCGATGTTCTTGCGGGTTTTGGCCACAATCTCCTCCACGCGGGCCGGGTGAATGCGGCCGTCCTTCACCAGCAAGTGCAGGGAGAGGCGGGCAATTTCGCGCCGCACCGGGTCGAAGCCCGAGATGATAATGGCCTCCGGCGTGTCGTCCACGATGATTTCAACGCCCGTGGCGGCTTCCAGCGCCCGGATGTTGCGGCCCTCGCGGCCGATGATTTTGCCCTTCACGTCGTCGCTTTCAATGTTGAAAATCGACACGCAGTTCTCAATAGCGTGCTCCGAGGCAGTGCGCTGGATAGTTTCCAGCACAATTTTCTTGGCGTCCTTGGTGGCCGTCAGCTTGGCCTGGGCCACGGTGTCCTTCACGTAAGAGCTGGCCTGAATCTGGGCCTCGTTTTTCAGGCTTTCTACCAATTGCTCGCGGGCTTCGGCGGCGGTCAGGTTGGCAATGGTTTCGAGTTGGCGCTGCACGCTGTGCAGCTGCTCATCGGCTTCGTGCTGCTTGGCTTCCAGCTCGGCCATGGCTTCCTCGTGGTCGAGGCGGCGCTTCTCGGCCTGGGCTTCGAGCTTGTCGCGGAGCTGCTGCGTGTCGGCCTGGTTTTTCTCGCGCTGGCGCTCCAGGTCGGCTTCCTTTTTCTGCAGCTGCTCGAGCTGACGCTGCGTGGTTTCGGTGAGTAGCTTGATGCTTTGTTCCTGCTCCACCACGCCCTGGCGGCGCTGGGTCAGCTCGTTTTCGAGCTCGGTTTTCAGGCGGCGGCTTTCGTGGTCGAACTCATTGCGCAGGGTCTTGAACTTGTTCTTGCTCTGCTCCAGCCGCTCGTCGGCCTGCTTGATTTTCTCGTCGCGAAGGCGGTTGCCTTTTTCCTCCGCGTCGCGGAGGATTTGCTGAGCGCGGGCCTGGGCCTCGCCCTCATGGTCGAGCCGGGCTTTGCCGGCCAGCTGTTTACCAACCACGAAGCCCGCCACAAGGGCGACCACCGCAGTGAGTATACAATATAATATGATGGGTGACATGTAATTATGGTTTTTGGATGGGTGAAAAAACCATAACCAGGTAGAACGAAGATGCCCGGGCCAGACGGAGGCGGCCGATTGCCGCGCCGCCCAGCCGGGCCAACGAGATTGTGTGCGTGCGGCGAGTGAGTAGCAAGAGGTAAGTAGCAGGAACTAAGAGCCGAAGCTCTCCATCTGGCTAAGTAGCACGTTGTCTGGCTACTTGTTACTTATATCTATCTACTCAACTTGCCAGCACTACGCCGGATAGTAGCTCGTCGAAACGAGCCAGCCGTTCGGTTAGCGCCGCATCGGTGCCATCCTTTTCCTTGCTCACTTTCAATTGGTCGGCCATGGTGGCCAACGCAACCATGGCCAGCAAGTCCTGCTTGTCCTGAATGCCGTAGCCTTCTCTGAATTCGCGCAGTCTGTCGCTCAGCATTCGCCCGGCCAAGCGCAGCCGTTCCTCGTCCTGCACGTCAACGCGCATGGGATAGTCCCGGTCAGCAATACGAATTTTGATGGCTAGTTCGCTCATACGGCGATAATTAGGCTTTGGGGGGTGAGGGTCGTTCGGTTTAGTCTCTCAAATAGGCAAGACACTTGTCCAGTTCGCGGATGTATTCGTTGAGGCGCAGTTTAAGTTCGTTGGCGTGGGTGGGTTCCCCAGCTATGGTGTGTACAAGTTTAACAATATTTTCTTGGTTTTGGCGCTCTTTCAGCAGCCGGTCTTTCTCGCGCACATCGGCCCGCAGCTGCTGCACGGTGGTGTTGGCATCGGCCAGCTCCTCGCGCAATTGCTGATAGGCAGCCACTAAGGTGGTAATCTGCCGCTCCAGGCGGTCGAGTTGCGCAAGCTGTTGAGAAGAGGCCACGGGCGAATAAATTTTGGGTGAAGATAACGCGACGCGCCGAAAGCTACGCTTTATCCGGCGCTTGCTCGCAGCTTGTATCTCAGGCCGGTTTGATTTTCAGGCACCGGCCGCCGCAAATGGAAAGCCGCCGGCCCAAAACCACAAACGCCCTGCCGGGCAAGGTCGAAGCAGCGCTACCGCAGTAGTAATCCACTAGTTAGGATTAGCTGCACAGTAGAGCCGCTTCAACTTCGCTCGGCAGGGCGTTCGGTGGCACGTCACCGTGCCGGGTGGGCCTACGACTTGCCCGGCTTCATTTTCGACTTCAGCTTGCCGTCTTCATCCTTCACCTTCTGCTTCACTTTTTCCGCGCCTTCGGCGGGCTTGGCCATTGGGGTGGGCGTGGGCATCTTTACCATGGCTTCGGGAGCGGGCTTGCCTTCCATGTCCAGCTGCACCACCGGGTAGCCGAGGGCCTGCAGGGCGGGCAGCTGCTTGTCGTCGCCCACCACCACGATGTACATCTTGTCGGCGGGCAGGTACTGCTTGGCCGAAGCCTGCACATCCTCCTTCTTCAGGTTTTTCAGGATGTCAGTCTGTTGGTTCACGTAGCTCGGGTCGAGGTTGTACTCCACCAGACGGGCCAGGAAGCCGGCTTTCTGCTGGCCGGTTTCGTACTTCAGGGCGTCGCTCTGGCCTACCGACGACTGCACGAAGGCCAGCTCCTCATCCGAGATACCGTTGGGGTAGTTGGTGATTTCGCTCATGAATTCCTTCACCGAGGGCGCCGTGGCATCGGCGCGCACGCCGGCCTGGGCGGTGAATGGCCCCGCGTAGCGCGTGCCGCCGAAGCCCGAGCGGGCGCCGTAGGTGTAGCCCTTGTTCTCGCGCAGGTTCAGGTTGATGCGCGAGTTGAAGGCGCCGCCGAGCAGGTAGTTGGCCAGGTAGGCGCGGTAGTAGGGCCCGGTGGCGTCGTAGGGCAGGTTGGGCAGGTAGCCCACCCGGATTTCGGACTGCGCCGCGCCCGGCTTGTTCACGAAGTAGATGGTGGTCTTTTCGGGCTGCACGCCGGCTACGTCGGTCGGAACGGTCACGTCTTTTCGGGCCCAGCTTTTCAGGAACCCGGTTTTGGCGTCGAGGGTGGCCTGGTCCACGTCGCCCACCACCACGAGGTAGCTCACGTTGGGCGCGTAGTAGGTGTTGTAGAAGTTCTTCACGTCATCGAGCGTGAGGCTGCTCACCGAGGCCGTGGTGCCGGCCACGGCCGTGCCGGCAATGTTGTTCGTGCCGTAAATCAGGCGGTTATACGTCAGGTCGGCAATCACCGAAGGCTGATTGGCGAAGTTGGCAATTTTCTCCAGCTGCTGCTTTTTCAGGCGCTCAAAGTCCTGCGCGTCGAAGCGCGGGTGCAGCAGGCGCTGCTCCAGCAGGGCCATGGTGGCGGGCAGGTTCTTGGTGAGGCTCTGCACGTACACGGTGGTTTCGTTGTCGCCGGCATACACCGAGATGTCCGAGCCCAGCTTATCGAGCGCGGCCGACAGCTGCTCGCCGGTGTATTTCTCCGAGCCTTCGTTTACCATGCTGGCGGTCAGCTCCGCGATGCCGGCTTTGCCGGGCATGGTCTGCTCCAGGCGGTGGCCGCCGCGAATGCTCAGGCGCATGGTCACGGAGGGGATTTCCGTGTTTTTCGTGCCCACGATTTTCAGGCCGTTGGGCAGCGTTTCCTGGTACAGGGCCGGCACTTTCACCACCGGGTTGGCGCCGGAAGCGGGCTGTTTGTTGCGGTCGAAGGTGTCGGTGGCCTTGATGTATTTCAGGCCTTCGTAGCCGTAGTCAGGGGCTTTGTAGCCCGACTTGTCGATGGTGTAATTGTCGGGCTTGGCAGCGGCCACGCTGCCGGACTTGGGCAATACGCTCAGAATCACGGCGTGCTTGCCTTTGATGTACTTGTCGTACACGCGCTGAATGTCTGCCTTGGTCAGGCTCTGCAGGCGCTTGGTTTCGACGGTGATGTAGTTCGGGTTGCCGAAGAAGGTCTGGTTGGCGGCCAGCTGGCTCACCTTGCCCTGCACGCTGGCCAGCCCGCTCACGGTCTGGGCCTCGGTCTGGGCCTTAAACTCCTGCACGTCGGCATCGGTCACGCCGCGCTTCTCAAACTCTTTCAGCGTATTGCGCACAATTACCTCCGTGCTGTCCAGCGTCTTGCCGGGGAAGGGCAGGGCAATCAAATCGAAGAAGCCGCCCAGCTCCGAGTTCAGCTGGTAAGACTGCGCCTGCACGGCTTTCTGGTTCTTCACCAGGTTTTTGTAGAGCAGCGAGTTCTTGCCGCCGCCCATAATCTGGGCCAGGGCATCGAGGGGCATCTCGTCGGGGTGGCCGTGGGGCACGGTCGGGAACACCACCTGCAGCATGGGGAAACGCACGTTGTCCTGGTAGCTCACGTAGCGGTCGGCCGTCAGGACGGGCGCGGGCAGCTTGGTTTTCTCCACCGACGGGCCGCGCTTGATGGGGCCGAAATACTTCTCCACCAGCTTCACCACCTCGGCCGTTTTCACGTCGCCGCCCACGGTCAGGGTGGCGTTGTTGGGGCCGTACCAGCGCAGGAAGAAGTTCTTGAGGTCCTGCAAATCAGCACGGTCCAGGTCTTCGAGGTAGCCGATGGTAAGCCAGGAGTAGGGGTGGCCGTACGGGTACAGCGTCTTCGAGATGTATTCGCTGGCCAGGCCGTAGGGGCGGTTGTCGTAGTTCTGGCCTCGCTCGTTTTTCACGGTTGAGCGCTGGATTTCGAACTTCTTCTGGCTCACCGCGTCGAGCAGGAAGCCCATGCGGTCGGCCTCCAGCCAGAGGCCGGTTTCGAGCTGGTTGCTAGGCAGGGTTTCGAAGTAGTTGGTGCGGTCCTGGTTGGTGCTGCCGTTGAGGTTGCCGCCGGCGGCCGTCACCAGCTTAAAGTGCTGCTGGTCGCCCACGTGGTCGGACCCCTGGAACATCATGTGCTCGAAGAAGTGCGCAAAGCCCGATTTCCCAATCTGCTCGCGCGCCGAGCCCACATGGTAGGTCACGTCGACGTGCACCAGCGGGTCGGAATGGTCCTCGCTCACAATGAGCGTCAGGCCGTTGGGCAGCACGTACTTCTCGTAGGGAATGACGAGCTGACCGGGCTGCTTGGTCACTTTCTCGACTAGCTTGGTGCCGCTGGGCAGGGTGGCTAGAGCGGTGGTTTTGGCGGCCGGGGCTTTGGTAGCGGGTTTTTGCTGGGCAAAGCTCACCGTAGTCATCAGGGCCAGGCCCAATGTGGAGAGGAAACGAAGGTTCATTTTTGAAGAAAAAGGTGAAGGAATAGGAAACCAGACGGGTAATTGGACCGCAACTTAACGCCGCGAAATGTAATCAGCGGCTACGGTTGGGCTTGCGGAGCAAGGGCAAAGGATGCATCGCCGGGGTTGCGTCGGCGTTACGTCGGCGCCGGATAAAAATGCAAAGGCCCACCATCTGTCATCCTGAACGCAGTGAAGGACCTTGTCACCGAAGAACGTAAGCTGTTCTAAGGTGATAAGGTCCTTCGCTGCGCTCAGGATGACAGGCGGTGGGCCTTCAAACAGTCCCGAACAAGTCGCTACTTCCGAATCAGCGCGCCGGCCTGCTTCTCAAACTGCTGAATCAGCTTCTGCATCACCTGGTCGATGGCCTGCTCGCTGAGCGTCTGGCTGAAATCCTGCAGGGTGAAGCTCACCGAGTACGACTTCTTGCCCGCGCCGAGGTTTTCGCCGGCGTACACGTCGAACACGTTGATGCTTTGCAAAAGCTTCTTTTCCGTGCGCCGGGCAATCTGCTGGAGCTGGTCGAACGTCACCGAAGCATCCACCACGAGGCTCAAGTCGCGCCGCACTTCGGGGAACTTGGGCAGCTCGCGGGCCACCAGCGTGGGCTTGTACTTCTTCGAAAGCGCGTCCCAATCCAGCTCCGCATACCACACCGGCTGCGTCACGTCCAGCTTTTTCAGCACCGAGGCCGACACGGCGCCCAGCTGCGCCAGCGGCTGGTTGTGCACCAGCAGCGTGAGGCCACCCGCCAGGTACGGATGCTGCACCGGCTGCGAGGCCGCCCCGCCAAAGCCCAGCGCCGCCAGCACCTGCTGCACGGCATTGGCCAGGTCGTGGTAGGCCGCTTTTTCCGACTTGTGCTGCCAGGTTTCGCCGGCCGCGTTGCCGGTCAGGTAAATCACCAGCTTGTTCTTTTCCTGGTACTTGCCGTTCTCGTTCTGCGAGTACACCTTGCCGAATTCGTACAGCTTCAGGTCGCGCTGGCGGCGGTTGATGTTGTAGCGAATCACCTCCAGCCCCGATTGCAGCAGCGAGGGCCGCATGGCGTTCAGGTCGATGCTGTTGTAGTTGAGAATGCGCACCAGCGAGGCATCGGCTTCGCCCTCTTTATCAAAGTATTGCGAGTTGGTGAGCGAGTTGGTCAGAATCTCCGAATAGCCCTGGCCGCTGAGCAGCGAGGCAATTTTTACCCGCGTCACCTCGGGGTCAGGGTTCGGGAATCTGGCCAGGAACGAGGCCGAGTTGTTGGGCCGCAGCGCCACGTTGTTGTAGCCGTAGATGCGCAGGATTTCCTCAATCACGTCGGCCTCGCGGGTCACATCCACCTTGTGCGGCGGCACCAGCAGCTGCCAGGTTTCCTGCCCGTTTTCGTCCCGGCTTTCCTCGGCAATTTTAATATCCAAATCCGTCAGAATCTGCCGAATGCGCTCGGGCTCGATGTACTGGCCCACCAGCCGCTCCACGCGGGGCAGGCGCAGGCGCACGATGATGGACTCGATGGGCGCGGGGTACTCGTCCACGATGGGCGCGGCCACGATAGCGCCGGCCACTTCCTGCAGCAGCAGCGCCGCCCGTTTCAGGGCGACCAGCACCATGTTTGGGTCGGTGCCACGCTCGAAGCGGAACGAGGCGTCGGTTTTCAACTGGTGCGTCTGGCTGGTTTTGCGCACGGCGGCGGGGCTGAAATAGGCACTTTCCAGAAACACGCGGGTGGTGCTGTCGCTCACGCCCGAGGTCTTGCCGCCGAACACGCCGGCCAGCGCCATCGGCGCACCGTGGGCATCGGCAATCACCAAATCTTCGGCTTTCAGGCTGCGCTCCATGCCGTCCAGCGTCACGAATTTCTCGCCGGCTTCGGCGCGCTTCACGCGAATCCGGCCGCCCGTAATCTGGTCGGCATCAAAGGCGTGCAGCGGCTGACCCAGCTCGTGCAGCACGAAGTTGGTCACGTCCACCACGTTGTTGATGGGGCTCAGGCCGATGCTGCGCAGGCGGCGCTGCAGCCACTCCGGCGAGGGGCTGACTTTCACATTTTCCAGCAGCAAACCGGCGTAGCGCGGGCTGGCTTCCGCGTCTTCAATGGTCACGCTGATGTTCTTTTCTGCCGAAGAAGGCGCGGAAAATCCGCTCACGTCGGGCAGGTGGCAGGGCTGCTGCAGCAGCGCCCGCAACTCGCGGGCCACGCCGTAGTGCGAGGCGGCATCGGCCCGGTTGGGCGTGAGGCCGATTTCGTACACCGTATCGGAGCCCAGGCCGAAGTAATCGGCGGCGGGCGTGCCGTTGGGCAACTCGGTATCCAGCACCATAATGCCGGCGTGCGACTGGCCCAAGCCGATTTCATCTTCGGCGCAAATCATGCCTTCGGAGGCCGCCCCCCGAATCTTGCTTTTCTTGATTTTGAACGGCTCGCCGCTGGCGGGATGCAGCGTGGCGCCTTCCAGGGCCACCACCACGCGCTGGCCGGCGGCCACGTTGGGGGCGCCGCACACAATCTGGCGCGGGGTGCCGTCGCCCACGTCCACGGTGGTCAGGCTGAGCTTGTCGGCATCGGGGTGGCGCTCGCAGGTGAGCACGGTGCCCAGCACCACGCCGCGCAGCCCGCCGGGAATGCTTTCCAGCTCCTCGGTGCTCTCCACTTCCAGGCCCGAGCCGGTGAGCAGGGCACCGATTTCGGCGGCGGGTTTATCGGTAGGAATGAGGGTTTTAAGCCAGTCGAGGGAGATGCGCATCGGTCGTTGTCGGTTGTTGGTTGTCCGTTGTCAGGCCACGGACGACGGGACAAAGGTACAGCGCGCCGCAACGGCCGAAAACGAAGCCACTTGCGTATCTTGCTACCACACCCCAACACTTTTGCCATGTACCCCAGCATTCCCGACGAAGCAACTGTATTGCGCGGCCCGTTCGTGACCGGGTTTAGCGACGACGAATTTTTCCGCTTTTGCCAGGAAAACGACTTGGCGCGCATCGAGCGCACGGCGACCCACGAAATCATCATTATGCCGCCCGCCGGATTCGAATCGAGCGCTGCCAGTATGTCGGCAGCGGGTCTGTTATTTATATGGTGCCGTCAGGTTCATCAGGGCCGGGTATTAGATTCGTCGGTAGGCTACTTGTTGCCCGATGGGTCGGTGCTCTCACCCGATGCTTCGTGGGTGAGCCCGGAGCGACTGGCGACTGTAACGCCTGAGCAGCTGCAGAAATTTCTGCCGCTGTGCCCCGATTTTGTCATCGAAGTAAAATCGCCTTCTGACCGCATTCCCACCCTGCAAGCCAAAATGGTGGAATGGCTGCGCAACGGCGTCCGGCTGGGCTTTCTGATTGATACCGAAACCGAAACGGCCTATGTGTACGCACCCGGCCAGCCTATGCAAACCGTGCAGGGCTTCGATAATGAGCTGAGCGGCGAGCCTGTGCTGCCGGGCTTTCGTCTGGCTTTGCGGGAGCTAAAAAGCTAATTATTCCCCTTCTTCTTTTTTCTGCATCATGCCCTTCATCAACAAAGGCTTTCACGCCAAGCGGCCCACCGATGGCGCCCACAAGCTGCCGCCCGGCCAGTACGAAACCCAGGATTTTCCGGTGCTCACGGCCGGCCCCACGCCGCGCATTCCGCTGGTGAACTGGGAGTTTCGGCTCGAAGGCCTGGTGGAAAACCCCGTGAAGTGGAGCTGGAACGAGTTCAACGCCCTGCCGATGCAGTCGTTCAACCCAGACATTCACTGCGTTACGAAGTGGTCGAAATTCGACACCAAATGGCGCGGCGTCAGCCTCGATACCCTGCTCGAACACGTTCAGCTTAAGCCCGAAGCGAAGTTTGTGATGGCGTTTTCCTACGGCGGCTATACCACCAACCTGCCGCTGGCCGACCTGCGCGACGGCAAGGCCTTCATCGGCCTGGAGTATGAGGGCAAGCCGCTGGCGGCCGAGCACGGCGGCCCGGCGCGGCTGGTGGTGCCGCACCTCTACTTCTGGAAAAGCGCCAAGTGGGTGCAGGGCCTGCGCTTCATGGCCGACGACGAGCCCGGCTTCTGGGAAGACAACGGCTACAGCCTGTACGGCGACCCGTGGAAGGAGCAGCGCTACCGCAGCGACGATGCCGACGCGCCCGACCAGGCCCACTTCCGCCTGTGAGCCGGCTCGACTGGCAGGTGGCCACCGTGGCCGCCATTCGCAACGAGACGCCCCGCGTCAGAACCTTCACCCTCAGCCTGCCGCAGTTCACGCCCCACCGCGCCGGCCAGCACTACGACCTGCGCCTCACCGCCCCCGACGGCTACCAGGCCGAGCGCAGCTACTCCGTGGCCTCGCCCCCGGAGCAAACCGGCGAAATCGAATTGACGGTGGAGGAAATTGCCGAGGGCGAGGTATCGGGCTACCTTTTCGAAGGAGTAGCCGTGGGCGACCAGCTGGAGGTGCGCGGCCCCATCGGCGGCTATTTCGTGTGGCCCGCCGGCCCGCCCGCTGCGCCGCTGCTGCTCGTGGGCGGCGGCTCGGGCGTGGTGCCGCTGATGGCCATGCTGCGCCACCGCCAGCGCGCGGGCCTGCGCAATCCGGCCGTGCTGCTGTTCAGCGTGCGCACGCCGGAAGAAGTCATTTACCAGCAGGAGCTGGAAGCGCTGGCGGCGGCCGACCCGGCTTTCACGCTGCTGCTCACCTACACGCGCCAGGCACCGGCCGGCTGGGCCGGCTACCAGCGCCGCCTCGACGCCGCCATGCTGGCCGAAGCCGTGGCGCACCTGCCCGGCCCGCCGCAGTGCTACGTGTGCGGCCCCACGGGCCTGGTGGAAAGCGCGGCCACGCTGCTGCAGGCGCAGGGGCTGCCGGATGCGGCTATTCGCACCGAGCGGTTCGGGCCGACGGGGAGCTAGTGAATGAAATCCTTCTCGCCGGCCCGGATATGGACGGACAGCCGATTCTCGGCCGGCGGAACGGGGCAGCTGTAGCTGCTGCCGTAGGCGCAATACGGGTTGTAGGCGCGGTTGAAATCCAGTTCGATGGTAGTGGCATCGTTAGCGGGCAGGGGCACATCGAGGTAGCGCCCGCCGCCGTAGCTCTCGTGGCCGTTGGTGAGGTCGGTGAAGGGTACGAAGAGCGTGGAGTCGGTGCCGTTCGCTCTCAGAAACAGCGTGAGCCGCTGGGGTGAATCGGGGGTCGGGTCGGCTTGTTCAAACTCAACGATTCCGAAACGCAGGTACTGCTCCATTTTGCCGTCGCTCATCATCATTGCGAGGGTGTCGGGGCGGGGGCTGCGCCGCAGCTGTCCGGTGGGCCGGCCCCACTGGTCGCCCAGCGGAAAGTAGCTCAGGCTGTCGAAGCGGGCTTTCTGAGCCTCCGGCAAAGGCGAGTTGGGCGATTGCCGAAAGGCGCGGTTCTTATCGCGCCGGAACCGCTGCAGCTCCCGCAGGTAAGTGGTCTGCTCGGCATCGAGGCTGCTGCTTATGGCATACAGAATAATACCGATTACGGCCGCCGCCAGTGCTATTTTCTTAATCACCGCACGAAGGTAAAAGGCTGGCGAGACAACTGGTAGGCGCGTTTTTGAATCAGGCCACCGGGCACCGACTGTCGCTTGCTCGCTTACCTTGCCGGCCTCATGCAAAAATCCCTGTTGTTGACCCTCGCGTTGAGCTGCGTTGCGCCGGCCGTTATGGCCCAGCAGCCCGCCGCTGCCCCGTACCGTGCCACCGAGCGCAAAGTGAACGACCTCGTGCATACCAAGCTAAACGTGCGCTTCGACTACGCTAAGCGCTACCTCTACGGCGAGGCCGAGCTGACCTTGAAGCCGCACGGAGTTCCAACTGATTCGCTGCGGCTTGATGCCAAGGGGATGGATATCAAGTCGGTCGGCATAGTAAGCGACCCTTCGCATTTGGAACTAACATTCACCTTACCCTTTCGCTACAATGGTCAGCAATTGGTCGTGAACCTTTTGAGCGCAATTCCGGCCGGTAAAGCATACACTATTCGCATCAGCTACATCGCCAAACCCGATGAGCTGAACGCCAAGGGCAGCGACGCCATCGGTGGGGCTAAGGGCCTGTATTTCATCAATCCCGATAGCGCGGTGGCCGGCAAGCCCGTGCAAATCTGGACGCAGGGCGAGACGGAATCCAACTCGGCCTGGTTTCCCACCATCGACAAGCCCAACCAGAAAACCACCACCGAAATCAGCCTCACGGTGCCGGCCAAGTACGTCACGCTCAGCAACGGCAGGCTGACGAGCCAGGCACCCGCCGGCCCCGGCCTGCGCACCGATACCTGGAAAATGGACGAGCCCCACGCGCCCTACCTGGTGATGCTGGCCGTGGGCAGCTTCCGCATTACCAAAGATGCCTGGCGCGGCAAAGAGGTCAACTATTACCTCGAACCGCGCTACGCCGCCCAGGCAAAGCAGATTTTTGGCCGGACGCCCGCCATGCTGGAGTTTTTCTCGCAGCGCCTCGGCGTGGATTTTCCGTGGAACAAGTACAGCCAGATTGTGTGCCGCGACTACGTGGCCGGCGCCATGGAAAATACCTCGGCCTCGCTGTTTGGCGAGCAGGCCCAGGGCACGCCCCGCGAGCTTCTGGACTGGGAATACGCGGGCGTGGAGCGCGAAATTGCCCACGAGCTGTTCCACCACTGGTTTGGCGACTACGTGACCTGCGAAAGCTGGAGCAACCTGACCGTCAACGAGTCATTCGCCAATTTCAGCGAAGTGCTCTGGGCCGAGCACGCCCACGGCGCCGATGCCGGCGCGGCCCAGGCCTACCGCAGCCTGAGCACCTACCTGCGCAACGCCGGCAACCACGCCAAGCCGCTGGTGCGCTTCGCGTATGCCGACAAGGAGGATATGTTCGATAACGTAACCTACCAGAAAGGCGGCAGCATCCTGAACATGCTGCGGGCGGAGCTGGGCGAGGAGGTCTTCTTCAAAGGCTTGCAGCTGTACCTGAAGCAAAACGCCTTCGGCACCGGCGAGCCGCACCAGCTGCGGCTGGCGCTGGAAGAAGCCTCGGGCCGCGACCTGAACTGGTTTTTCAACCAATGGTACTACCGCGCCGGCCATCCGGTAGTAAATATTGACTACCAGTGGGATGTGGCCCGTGGGCGGCAGGCCGTGGTGGTGCGCCAGACGCAGCCAGGCGAGCCGTTTGTGCTGCCGCTGCGGGTGGATGTGTATGCCAACGGCCGCGCCCGGCGCTACCCCGCCACGCTGCGCCACGCCGTGGATACGCTGTATTTCCGGGCCCCCACCCGGCCCGATTTGGTGAACGTGGACGCGGAAAAAGCGCTGGTCTGGCAGAAGCAGGACCACAAATCCCTGGCCGAATTCGCCTACCAATACCGCCACGCCCCGCGCTACCTCGACCGCCGCGAAGCCCTCGCCGCTGCCCAGGCGCAGGTGGCCGACCCGCTGGCGCGGCAAATGCTGGTAGCGGGGCTGCGCGACAAATCATACGACCTGCGGCTGGTGGCCGTGAAAGCGCTCGACCTCAAAAATGCCGCTTTACGCAAGGCCGCCGAGCCATTGCTGGCGCAGCTGGCCGCCACCGATTCGTCGGTGCTGGTGCAGGCGGCAGCCCTCGCGGCCCTGGGCGGGCTGAAGGACAAGCGCTACCGCCCGTTGTTTGCGAAGGCCCTCGCCGGGCAGTCGTACCGGGTGCAGGCGGCGGCCCTCACCGGCCTGCTGCCCCTCGACCCGGCCCAGGCGCTGGCCCGCGCCACGGCCTTCGAAGCCGATAACAAAAGCCCCCTGACCGCCGCGCTGGTCACCGTGTACGGCCAGGCCGGCGGCCCCCCGCACTGGCCCCTGATGCTGGCCAAATACGACGCCGCCGACCCCAACGGCCGCTTCGATATGCTGGACGGCCTGAGCGAATACCTCGGCCGCACCGATGACGCAGAAGTGCTGAACCAGGGAATTACCCGCATCAAAGACCTGACGGTGAAGTTCAAGCCGTACATCGATGCCTCGGGTATTGGCAACATTACCAGGCTGCTGCGGCAGGTGCAGGCGCGGCAGGCGGCACGGCCCAATGCAGCGCGGGCCACGGCCCTGGTAGCTGAAGCAGTAGCGGCGATAGAGGCGGCGAAGTAGCAGTTGCTGGCCCGGCCGCCGCAGGTGGTCCGACCGGTTGTCGTTGCCGCGTCATCAGCCAGCCACTAACCGGTCGGACCACCTGCGGTGACCGGACCGGGGCTACTTTTTCCAGACGTAATAAATCACCCCGTTCTTATCATCACTCACGAAAAACGAGTGATTGTCCCACTGCAGCACGTCGCAGGGGCGGCCCAGGCGCTGGGCTTCGGTTTTGCCCTGCAAAAAACCGGTGACGACGGGCACGTATTTATCCTTGCCGAGCACCATCACCACTTCGTTGCCCCGGTAGCGGCCGGGCATGTTGCTGCCGTGCAGGGCCACCAGCATGCGCTGGTTGAACAGCGTATCGGCGTAGTGCGTGAAGTAGCACAGGCCCAGGGGCGAAGAGTGGCCCAGGAAACCAACGAGGCCCGGTTTCTCAACCGGTAGCCTGGTGGTCCGCACGGAGTCCACGAAGTATTCGTCGGCCTTGATGCGCTGGCGGTACTGGTAGAAGTAGGGCCAGCCGTAGAAGCCCTTGTCCTTCACGGTGGTCAGAATGTCCTGCGGCTCGTCGGGGCCCAGGCCGTCGCGGCCCATGTTAGTGGCCCAGAGCTGATTGTTAATCCATTGCAGGCCCACGGCGTTGCGCAGCCCGGTGGCGTAGAGGCGCTGGTTGCTGCCGTCGAGGCTCATTTCGAGGATGCAGGCGCGGAGCGTTTCCTTTTCCAGGCAGGCGTTGCAGCTGCTGCCGATGCTGACGTACAGCTTGTTGTTATGAATGGCCAGGCTGCGGGTGAGGTGCCAGCCGCCGTACTTGTAGCTCAGCCCGTAGGCCGGGAAAGTGGCAATTACCTGGCCTTCGCCGGCCTGCTTCGCGGAGCCGGGCACGTAGTCGAACACGCGCAGCTTATCGGTTTCCGCCACATACAGCAGGGTTTTGCCATTGGCCGTGTGGAAGGCAATCTGGTTGGGGTTGTGCAGGCGCTCCATGAAGGGCACCACGCGCCGAAACCGGTGCTCCGCCTCGCTCCACTGGTCCAGAATCAGCACCCGGCCCTGGGTGTTGTCGTCGCGGTTGTGCATGTCGGTGACGAACAGCCGGCCGTCGGGCGATTTGGCGAAGAAGCGCGGGCGCTCCAGGCCCTGCGCGGCCACGCTCAGCGCGTGCCCTTTCGGGATTTGCAGTGCGAAATCCTTGTTTTTATCGGTCAGGTGTACGGGCGCGGCATGAAGCGCCAGCTGCGCCTGAGCGGGCGGGCCCGGCACTGTCCACAGCGCGCCAAGGAGCGGCAGCGCCTTACAAAATCCCTTCATCGGCGAAGCTGTAGTAGCCTTGTTCGGCAAAAATGAGGTGGTCGAGAATGGGCAAATCCAGGAAATTGCCGGCTTCCTTCAGCTTTTTGGTGAGCTGAATGTCGGCCCCGCTGGGGTTGCGGTTGCCGCTGGGGTGGTTGTGCACCAGGATGATGCTGCTGGCCAGCTGCTCCAGGGCTTCTTTAAAAATCATCTTCGGGTCGGCCACGGTGCCGGCCACGCCGCCCCGGCTGATGGCCGTTTTGCGCATCACCACGTTGGCGCGGTTCAGCAGAATAACCCAGAATTCCTCGTGCGGCAGGTCGAGCAGGTGCGGGCGCATCAGGTTATAGATGTCGCGCGAGCAGGTGATGGTGTTGCGCGGCGCAGCGTCGGCTTCCTTGCG
Organism: Hymenobacter daeguensis; assembly: GCF_054780555.1. Lineage (NCBI taxonomy): Bacteria > Pseudomonadati > Bacteroidota > Cytophagia > Cytophagales > Hymenobacteraceae > Hymenobacter > Hymenobacter daeguensis. The sequence continues at coordinate 31,986 of NZ_BAAGWC010000006.1, read as the reverse complement.
GCGGCGGCCCAGCTCCAGCGCGGCCACTACCGTAATGGCCTTGGCCGGGCCGATGCCGGGGTGGCGGCAGAGCTGCTGCACGCTCTCGCGGGCCAGGGCGTTGAGGTCGTTGCCCACGCCTTGCAGCATGAGCTTGCCCACGTCCACGGCCGAGAGCCTGGTGGTGCCCGAGCCGATGAGAATGGCCAGCAGCTCGGCATCGGAGAGCACGGCGCGGCCCTTGGCCAGCAGCTTTTCGCGGGGCCGGTCGTCCTCGGCCCAGCTCTTGATGCCGGACACGGCCGGCGCGGCGTAGGGTGGGGGCGTATCCGGCCGGGCAGGGGCGGCGGAATCGGGCAGCTGGTCAGGGGCTTGCATGGGGCGCGGCGGGGGCAGACGGTAAAAAGTGCGTTAAATGTAAAGCAAAAGCAGCCCGGGCGCGTTTAAGCATCGAAGCCGCGCCATTAATTAGCAGGCGAAGCTCTTTTGATTCAGGTTTGATTTATGCGTAATCCGTTGGTTTTGTTGGTAGTGCTGGCCGTCATCGTGCTGGCCGAGTGGTATGGGTATCAGGCGGTGCGGACGGCGGCCCAGCATTTTTCGCCGGGGGCGCGGCGGGCAGTGGCAATGGGCTACTGGCTGCTGACGGTTGCGGCGTGGGCCGTGGCCATCTGGGCCGGCTCGACGCGGCAAAACGGCAGCACCGTGCTCAAAAGCTACCTCATGAGCCTGCCCGTGCTGCTGCTGGCCGGCAAGCTGGTGATGCTCGTGCCGCTGTTTCTGGAAGACGTTACCCGCCTGGGCCGCTGGGCGGTGGGCCTGAGCCAGCGGCCAGCCGGTGCCGAAAGCCCGGCCATTCCGCGCAGCGAGTTCCTGGCCAAAGCCGTGCTGCTGGTGGGGGCCATTCCCGGCGCGGCCCTGCTGTGGGGCATGGTGAAGGGCGGCACCGACTACACCGTGCGCCGCGTCACGCTGAAATTCCCGAACCTGCCGGCCGGGTTCGACGGCTTCAAAGTGCTGCAGATTTCGGACCTGCACACCGGCAGCTTCAACTCGACGGAGCCCCTGGAGCGGGCCGTGGCCATGATAAACCGGCAGGGCGCCGACCTCATCCTCATGACCGGTGACCTGGTGAACAACCGTGCCGAAGAAGTGGAGCCCCACATTCCGGCCCTGTCCAAAATCAAGTCCGACCTGCCCATCTTCTCCAGCCTCGGCAACCACGACTACGGCGACTACGTGCAGGAATTCCGCGACGACCGCGCCCTGTGGCGCCAGAACCTGGAGCGCCTGATGCAGAACCACGCCAAGATGGGCTGGACGCTGCTCAACGACACCACCCACTTCATCGAGCGCGGCGGCGACCGGATTGCCATCATGGGCATTCAGAACAGCAGCTCGCACCTCAATTTCACCACCTACGGCAACCTGCCCAAAGCCCACGCCGCCAGCGGCGACGCGCCGTTCAAAATTCTGCTCTCGCACGACCCCTCGTATTGGGAGTCGCACATCGTGAAATACCCCGATATCGACCTCACGCTCAGCGGCCACACCCACGGCATGCAGTTCGGCGTAAACCTGCCCTTCCTCAAGTGGAGCCCCGTGCAATACGCCTACAAGCAGTGGGCCGGCCTCTACAACAAAGGGCGTCAAAAGCTGTACGTGAACGTGGGACTGGGCTTTTTGGGCTACCCCGGCCGCGTGGGGTTTCTGCCCGAAATCACGGTATTTGAGCTGCGTCGCGCTTAAGAGCTCGGATAGCCAGGGAACGTCCTGCTTCGTCTTGCGTCCGTGCGGCCGAAGCAGCGCTACTCGCTGCGCTGTAGGGGGCGGGACTTGCCCACGCCCACCGTTGCCCGGAAGCGTTGGTCGGGCCCGAATGGGGGCGGGGGCAAGCCCCGCCCCCTACGCCATTGCCGCAAGCCATTGCGTGACACGTATGAATGGATTACTTTGAATGGATTACTTGCGCGGCAGAGAGGCTCCGGCTTCGCGGACGCAAGATGAAGCAGGACGGGCTTAAATTCAGGGATAAAGAAACCTCTATAGTCATGGCCGCGTAAAGCGCCCCCAAACCAATTCAGGTTCTTCTTTCACCTCCCCCTCTCATGAAAAATTCCCTGTTGATTCTCGCGGGCGCTGCTGCCCTTTCACTGGCTTCCTGCTCGCAGGAGAAAACGTCTGAAACGACGGTAGCCACCGATGGCGCCGCCACCACCACCACTACGACCACCACTACCACGCCCCTGACCGATGCGCAGATTGAGGCCCGCGCCCAGCGCATTGCCGACAAGATGGTGGCTGATATGAAAATCACGGACGAGGCCACCAAGACCAAAATCCGCACCGTGTACGTGAACCGCTACAAGCGCATGAACGACCTGCGCAGCAAGTACACCACCGACACCACCGGCATGGCCGCCTCGATGCGCGACGCGCAGATGGCCGAAGACCAGGAGTTTAAGACCATTTTCACGGACCCCACGCAGTACCAGGCCTACGAGTCGAGCCGCTCGACCTACGACGACAGCAACTATGCCGACGACAACATGTCGGGCACGTCGATGTCGGACACGGCTTCCAGCTCCATGGCCCCTTCCTCGTCGATGACCACCACGGAAAGCACGACGACCACGACCACCGATAACAGCGCCAGCGCCATGGGGGCCGACGTGTCGAAAATGAAAGCCAAAGCCGATGACGGCAGCAAAATCAAGATTAAAGACAACGGCAAGGTGAAAACCAAAGACGCCGACGGCAACAAAACGAAAAACTAACGTGTTGGTCGATGCAATCGGCCAAACCGTCGCCGAAAAGCCCACACCTGCAACGGTGTGGGCTTTTTTTGCCTCGTTGGGTTGCTACTTTGTAGTTGCTTGCGTTTAAAGGATTAATGGGTTTCGAAGTAACAACTTATCTGCGTGCGTCTTGGCGGGTGCTGGCCCGGGGGCTGGGGCTGCTGGCCGTGTGGCTGCTGGCCTGCACGGGCGCACACGCGCAGGCCCTGCCCACGCAGGTGAGCGGCACCGTGTCGGAGGCCCGCACGCGACTGCCCATTCCAGGCGCTACCGTGCAGGTGGTGCGCACCAGGCGCGGCGTGGTGACGAGCACCACCGGCGATTTCAGCATCGAAGCCATGCCCACCGACACCATTCTGTTTCGGGCGCTGGGCTACAAGTCGCAGCGCATGCCGCTGGGCGGCATGGGGCTGTCGCAGCTGGTGGTGCGCATTCAGCTGGTGCGCGACAGCGTGCGCCTGGGCGAGGTGCAGGTCATCAGCGACCGGCCCGACCGGGCCGCCATCAACCGGGCCCTGCGCAACATCAAGCGGCCCGCCCCGCCCGTGGTGAGCGGCGCCAAGCGCCCTGCCAAGCCCAAGCCCCTCTTCGCCGTCGATTCCACGGCTCCCAAAAAGCCGGTGCCCACCATCGCCAGCCCCGTGAGCCTGCTCTACGACCAGTTCTCGCGCGAGGGCAAGCAGCGCCGCAAGATGGAGGAAATCGAAGCCGAGCAGCGCGCCGAAAAGCTGCGCAAGGCCCGGGCCGAGTACAACAAGGCCTTTCTGGATAATCGGGGCTACCAGCCATGATTATCAACGAGCAGTTATCCGCGGGCCGTGAGCAATAGAGCCAGGTCAGCTATTGCTCACGGCTCGCGGATAACTGTTCGCTGCTTATAAGCGTAAGCCCGAAGTATGAAAATCGGGTATCCCTGCGTGAACGAGGCGATGGATTGCAGCTCCGGCAATACCTTCCGGCTGGCTTCCTATTCTGATGAGCGGCTGGTAGCCGCCGTGGCAGCCAATCTGGCCTGCCTGCGCCGCATGCTGGAGTGGAACGTGGCCCAAGGCCTGCTTTTTTTTCGGATAGGCTCCAGCATTGTGCCGTTTGGCTCGCACGAAATCAACACCTTTCCCTGGCAGACGCATTTTGCGGCCGATTTTCGGGCCATTGGCGACTACATCCGGGCCAACGACTTGCGGGTGAGCTTTCACCCCGACCAGTTTGTGGTGCTGAACTCGCCCAGCCCCGACATTGTGCGCCGCAGCATTCAGGAGCTGGTGTACCAGGGCTCGATGCTGGATTTGATGGGCCTCGACGGCACGGCCAAGCTTCAGATTCACGTCGGCGGGCTGTACGGCGAGCGGGAGCTGGCCATCAGCCGGTTTGCGACGGTATATGCCACCTTGCCGGAAGCCGTGAAAGCCCGTCTGGTGGTGGAAAACGACGACCGGCTGTTTTCGCTGCGCGACTGCCTGCAGCTGCACGAGCTAACCGGCGTGCCCATCCTCTTCGACAATTTCCACCACGAGTGCCTCAACCACGGCGAGCCCATGCACGAGGCCCTGAAGCTGGCCGCCGGCACCTGGCACCCCACCGCCGACGGCGTGCCCATGATGGACTACAGCTCCCAGGCCCTGGGCGAGCGTAAGGGCAAGCACACCGACGATTTGGTGGACAATTCGTTTCGCGAGTTTCTGACCCACCTGCACGGCCTGGAGTTCGACATCATGCTGGAAATCAAAAACAAAGAGACCAGCGCCCTGCGCGCCGTAGCCATGCTGCGGGCGCTGGGCCTGAGCGGCCCGGCGCCCCTCATGCCCATTCCGCCGCTCACGCTGCCCCGCGACCCCGGCGCCCCCGCCAAAGCAAAACGCCCCCGCAAAGAGTTAACAGGCAAAAGCGAGGCGCTGTAAACACATTGCGGCCTCATCATTTCACTATTTCACCACGCTCACTTCTCATGCCCTCCGACCACCTTCTCGCCACCATCAGCGCCCTCAAAAACGGTCTGACCAGCCTGCCCCTGGGCTCGGCCATGGACAACACCGAAACCTGGCAGCAGCAGTTTCTGCAAAGCGGCGAGCCCGGCCTGCAGGATATTGCCCGCGAAATCGGCAACCTGCAGTCGCTGCTCACCAGCGGCACGCTGAGCGCCACGGCCCTCGGCAACTCCCTCACCATGCTGGGCGACCAGACCGGCGAAGCCGCCGCCACGGCCGCCGCCGACCTGAAAAAGCCCCTCACCGAGCTGGCCGACCTGCTCCGCCGCCACGGCGGCGACCTGCTGGCCCATGCCGCCAAAACCCCGCAGTAGCCGGCCCGCCGACGGGCTTGTTCATCGTCAAAAAAAAGCCCCGCTCATTCAATGAGCGGGGCTTTTTTGGCGTAAGGGCAAAGCCGGAGCGGGAGTTAGTTCTGCAGGGCGTTGCTGCTGCTGCTCCGGCGCGAGCGGCTGGGCACCACGTCGGTCGATTGGCGCCGGCGGCCGTCCTTAATCAACGGCTGCTCGCGGATGTCGGGCACGGCGTTGGGCGAAACTTCGGGCGTGGCGGCCGGCGAGAAGCCCTGGTCCTGCACCTGGCGGCTGGGTTGCGCGTCGCGGTTGGTGGGCGTGCGCTGCATATCGGGCGGTCCCTGAATGGTGCTTTGGTTCAGGGCCGGGTTCACGGGGGGCACGGTGGTCTGGCCCTGGCTGCCGCCCCGCACCGGGGCCGAAGGGTCGAAGGGAACGGTCTGGGCCTGGGCCGTGGCGGCAAACAGCAGGCCGGCGAGTAAGAGATTCAGTTTCATGGCGGGAGAAGAGAAAAGGGAAAAGAAAAGCCGACTGCTTCGGAAGAAACAGCCGGCTTGTATCCGGATACGGATTTGACGCACAAATGGTTAGTTTGCCGGCGTGGTGCCGGGGCTGGTAGTGGTTCTGGTGTTCGAGGAGCGGCTTCTGCTCTTCGTGCCGGGGGTAGTGGTGCGGCCGTTGGTGGTTCTGGGCGTGGTCATGGTGCCGCCGGGGGTGGCCATGGTGCCGCTGGGCATATCCATGGTGCTCCGGGGCGTGGCAGTGGTGCCGTTGGGGTTGGTCATAGAGCCATTGGGGTTGGCCATGGAGCCATTGGGGTTGGCGGTGCCGCTGGGCGTACCCATGGTGCTGCCGGGCATCGTGCCGGTCGGTGTCGTCTGGGCAAAGGCGGTGCTGCTGAGGCCGATGCTTAGCAAAGAGGCAAGGAAAATTTTGGAAGCTTTCATGATACGGAGGCTGAAAATGTGAGTGGAAGTAGCTCGCGAAGTGCAGCGCGGCAAGGCTGCAGAAATCCTTACGCGCCAACTTCCCTCGGTGGTTACAATAAAATACGGGCTTTCTGACAAGTAATGTATTTAAACACAGTCGTTTGCTGCATTAATACTCATAGGTTTCTATATGATGGCTGCTTTGCGGAAAGGCTTGTTTAAGAAGAAGCCGTGGCCTGTTACGGTTGGGCAGCGCGGGCCGTGTGGCGGAGAATAATGGCCGTTAAGCCGTAGCACATACGCCGGTTATTTTAGGAATATTTTTTTGCTGGCGGCACAAAGAGAAAGCCCTCGCCTGTCAGGCGAGGGCTTTCTCTTTGTCAGGGTTTCAACGCTGCTCACTTAAGCCAGGTGGTTTGGCCCGTGAGGAGCCCGCTTACCGCACCACTAGGCGGCTGGTGGCGCCGTCGGTGGCGCGCAGCAGGTAGAGGCCGGCGGGCAGACCGCGCACGTCGAGCTGGTCGGTGGCCACGGGCAGCTGGCGCACGGCGCGGCCCAGGCCGTCGAGCAGGGTGCCGGCCACGGGGCGGCTGAGGCGCACGGCGGCATCGGGGGCGGCGGGGTTGGGGAAGCAGAAGAGGGCGGCGGGCGCGGCAAGGCCGTTTTTGGTGGTCGTCACCACGCCGCGCAGGCCAATCTGATACACGGCTACGGTGCTGCTCACCTCATTGGCCAGAATGAGCAGGGGCGAGCCGGTGGGGCTGTTGGTCGCCGACACGAACACGAGGCCTTCGGGGCCCTGGTCGCCGGCGCCGGTGGTCAGGCTGCGGTTGTTGATATACTGTACCAGGCGCGGGTTGGCCGGGTCGTTCACGTTCATAATCAGCACGCCGCCCTGGCGCTCCAGGCTCACGAAGGCGTACACGGTGTCGCGAATCATGCCGATGGTGGTGCCTTCGGGCTCGGGGCCTTTGTCGTCGGAGCGGTTTTTCCGGACGGGGTTGCCGGTGGTGTTGCTGGCGTTGAAGATGCTGCCAAACGTGGCATCGGTGCTGGTGAGGCGTTCGAGCAGGTCGCCGCTGTCGTGCACCAGCGCGCCGGTGCCGGCGTTCAGAATGCTGAACGAGCGGCCGCCGTAAGCGTAAATCTGGTCGAAGTCGCCGTCGCCATCGGTGTCGCCCAGCTTGTTGGTCACGTTGAGGCGGCCCAGGGCGCTGGCGTTTTTCAGCAGGGCGGCCTGCGGAAAAGCCGTGGGGTCGAGCACGTAAGCGGCATCGCCGAGGCGGTTTACCTCGCTCATGCCGGTGTATTCGCGGGCGTCGCCCTCGTTGGCCGTGATGAGGTAGCGGCCGCCGCCCAGCGCGGCCGGCAGCTCAAAATGCGCAATGGCATCGGGCTGGCGCATGCCCCGGATGGGCCAGTTGGCCATCAATACATCAGCCGCCTGGTCCGAAGCATCGAGCGAAAAGCCGGGCTGGCTGTGGTCCTGGTAGCCGATGGGGCGCAGGGCCGTGAACTGCAGCGTGGCCAAGTTCAGCGTGGCCATGGCGTTGTTTTCCTGCAGGCCGATATAGGCGGTTTGCGAATCAGAAGAAACGGCCACGTACTCGGGCTCCAAATCCTGCGCTACGCTGCTGGGCGTGCCGGCCGGGCCGCCGTAGATGCGGATGCCGGCCGTGCGCAGCGCGGCCGCCTGCGAATTGTAAGCGCTGAAATCCAGCGTCGTAACGCGGGCCTGGTTCACGGCCGCAATGCCGCCGGTCAGGTCCACGACCGACACCGAGCCGAGCGGGTCGGTGGTGTAGGCCTGGTTGGGCTCGCCTTCGTTGGCGGTGATGAGCTTCAGGCCGTCGGGCGAGAAGGTTATCATGTCGGGCATGGCGCCCACGGTCACCTGCTTGATGAACACCCCGTTCTGGTCGAAGAAGACGATGCTGCCATCGGCCTGCGGGTTGGTGTTTTCCACGGCGCAGGCCACCAAGCCGTTGCGCACCGCCACCGAGTTGATGCCGCCATAGGGCGCCATGCTGACGGACGCCACCGCCGTGAGCGCGCCGGGCGTGCTGAAGTTGAGAATATCGAGCTTGCCGCCCACCGAGTTGGCTACGTACAGGCGTTGCGTGGTGGGGTCGTGGGCCACTATTTCGGCCGAATTGGTGCCGCTCACGCCGTTCTGGTAGCTGCCCAGCAGGTTCAGGCGCAGGTTGCCGGTGCGGGCCGGGGCCGGCGTGTCGTTGTCCTTAATAAAGACCAGAAACTCGGTGGCGCCAGCCGTGAGCGTGGCGTTGGTCGGGTTCTGGAGGCGTACCGTGAAGTATTCGGCCGCTTCGGCCGTGGCATCGTCCAGGATGGGCAGCGTGAGCGTGGCCGTGGTGCTGCCCGGCGCAAACGTCAGCGTCTGAGGCGTGGCGAAGGTGAAATCAGCGCCGGCCGTGGCCGTGCCCAGCGGGGCTACGATGGCCTGCACCGTGCTGGCCGTGGTATTGGCGTTGCGAATGCTGAGCGCAATGGCCACGCTGCCCGCGTTTTCATTCACGATGATGGGCGCAGTGCTGCCCGTGAAACCGAGGTCGGGCGTCACGGCCGTCGCCACGCGGCTCAGGCTGATTTCGTCGAAGGCCACCCAGTCGTCGTTGCCGTTCTGGCGCACGGCCAGGCGCAGGCGGGCGTGGGTGCTGCCGGCCGGCACGGGCACCGTGATGGTGGTCCAGGCCTGGGTGTCCTTATTGAGCTGGGTGTAGGTGCGCGGCACGGGCCAGGTGGTGCCGTTGTCGAAGCGCACCACGTAGGCCAGCGAGTCGGGACCGTCGAGGGCGTTGCTGAAGTATTTGAACGTGACCGTATTGGCCGCCGTGCTGCCGGTGGCAATGGCCACGGGCGCAAAGTCGAGGTAATGCCAGATGCTCAGGTTGCTGGTGAGCGGGCCTTCCAAATCGCGCCCGCCCCACAGGTTGGCGCCGGCCGGGGGCGTGGCTACGGTGAGGCCGGTGCCGGCCGTGCCAATGGTGGTGAGCACGCCCCACTGGTCGGTGGCGGCGAGGTCGTTGTAAGTAGCCGGGGTGGGGGTGAAGCTCCAGGTATCGGCGGCGGCGCTTTCGAAGCCCTGGGCCACCGATTGGGCCCGGGCCGTAGTGCCGGCCGCGCACAAGCCGAGTGCGAAAGCTGCGCTGAAACGGAAAAAAGTAGTTTTCAAGGGCATAGGTGAAGTTTTGATGAATCAGGGGGCAAAACTATCCGGACGCCATTACCTTAACATTTCCAGCGTATTACCGAATCTGACGGGCTGCTTTTCAGGGTTCCCGAATTTTTTTTCGAAGCGGCTGTAACGAATGACCTTTGTCCGGGTACTCCTCTCATTCCAACCCCCTACCTAAACACCTTCCGTGGAAACCACGAGCGACGAAGCACTGATGGCCGCCGTCCGGGCCGATGACCTCGACCAACTGGTGCCGCTTTTTGAGCGCTACCACGGACCCCTGTTCAATTACCTCACCCGCCTCACCAACGACCGCGAAATCAGCGAAGACCTCACCCAGACCGTGTTCGAGCGCATTCTCAAGTACCGCAGCAGCTACCAGCCCACCCAGCCCTTCCGGGCCTGGGTGTACCAGATGGCCCGCAACGTGCACGCCGACCACTGGCAGCGCCAGCAGAAGCTGCGCACCGCCGACGTGGACGAAGTGGAGCGCACCGGCGGCCTGCGCGGCGCGGCCTTCTCCCACATGCAGGCCAGCGGCAGCCACGACGACCTGCACGAAGCCCTCAGCCTGCTCTCGGTGCCGCAGCGCGAAATCCTGGTGCTGAACCGCTTCCAGGGCTTCGGCTACGAGGAAATCGGCAAGCTGCTGGGCTGCACCGCCGAGGCCGCCCGCGTAAAAGCCCACCGGGCCCTGCAGGCGCTTCGCAAAATCTATTTCGCCAATTAACGATATGAAAACGCCCGAACCATCTGCCTGCCACGAGCTGGAAGCCCTGCTGCCGGCCTACGTCGAGCGCAGCCTGCCGGCCGCCGAGGCCGCGCGCGTGGCCGCCCACCTGCCCCAGTGCCCCAGCTGCCAGCTGCAGGTAACCCAGCTCCGCGCCCTCTCCGACGACCTGGACGCCGAGCTGCCCGAAATCCCCCGCACGGCCCTGCGTGCCAACTTCATGGCCATGCTGGAGCAGCAAAAGCAGCTGCTGAACGCCGAGGCCGCCGCCGTGGCGCCGGTTGCTGCCCCGGCTCAGCCTGAAGCCCGGCCCGAAGCCAAAGTCGTGTCGATGTGGCCCGCGGCCGCGGCCAGCAGCTGGCTGCGCGTGGCCGCCAGCATCGTGCTGATTGCCTCGGGCGTGTTTCTGGGCCGCAACCTGCACTGGGGCAGCGCCGACAGCGGCACCCTGGCCGCCACCAGCCCCGAAAAACCGGGCCGCGTCGAGCTGGCCAAGGCCCTGACCGGCCGCAACGGCCAGTCCGTTTCGGCCAGCGACCGGATTCAGCTGGTGACCAATTCCACCAAAGCGCCGGAGGCCGACGACAACACGGTGCAGGTGCTGCTCAATACCCTCAACTTCGACCCCAACCCCAACGTGCGGCTGGCCGCCTGCGAAGCCCTCTACCGCCTGCGCGATGCCCCCGGCGTGCGCGAAGGCCTGGCCAACTCGCTGCCCATTCAAACCGACCCCAACGTGCAGATTGCGCTGATTGACATGGTGGTATCGCTGCGCGTGCACCGCGCCGTGCCGCAGCTGCAGCGCCTTGCCAAAAAGCCCGATGCCCTGCCCGTGGTGCGGGCCCAGGCCGAGGCCGGCATCGGCAAACTGATTTAAGCACTTTCTCTGGTCTGGCGTAGGGCGTGGGGCTTGTTCCCGCCCGCCGCCGGCACGATTCAGCCGCAGCCCATGCAACGACGGGCGGGGACAAGCCCCGCGCCCTACGGCCGGCTGCCTTTCTTCTCTGATTAATATCCTCCAATCCCATGCATAAAATCTTCTTATTCGCCTTTGCGGGCCTGCTGCTGACCCACGCCAGCCACGCCCAGGAATTCAAAACCAAACTCAGCAGCAAAGACCCCAGAATCGTCGTCGATATGCAGGGCAGCGACGTGGTGGTGGAAGGCATCGACGGCAACGAGCTGGTGATAAAGGGCGACGGCTTCGAGGAGCCGCCCAAGCGGGCCGAGGGCCTGCGCCCTATCTACAACTCGGCCGTGGACAACACCAAAATGGGCCTTTCGGTGACGCAGGACGGCAACACGGTCCGCATCACGCGGGCCTCGCGCAAGGATGCCAGCTACATCATTCGGGTGCCGCGCGCGGCGGCGGTGCAGTACAAGCAGGCCGGCTGGAGCGGCAGCGGCGACCTGCAGGTGCGCGACGTGAGCGGTGACCTGGAAGTGAGCATGACCAGTGGCGACATCAGCCTGAAAAACGTGGCCGGCCCCGTGGTGGCCAATACCGTGAGCGGCGACATTCTGGTGCGGTTTGCGCCCATGCGCCAGGGCCCCAGCTCCATCTCGACGGTGAGCGGCGACGTGGACGTGAGCATGCCCGCCAGCACCAAAGCTACCCTGAAGCTGCGCTCGGTGTCGGGCGAAATCTACACCGACTTCGACCTGAGCCTGAAAAGCCAGGACAACATGCGGCACATCGGCGGGCAGGTGGTGGATGGCAACATCAACGGCGGCGGCAACGCCGTGTCGCTCAAGACGGTGAGCGGCGATATCTACGTTCGCAAGGCAAAATAGCGCGTCCGATTCAGGCCGTCGTGCCGGGCGCAGTCGAAGCAGCTCTGCCGCAGTGGCAAGCCATTCGCTGCAACGAATGGATGCTGAAAAACCCGCTGCTTGGGTTGGTGAGTGACTAATAAGCAGCGAAGCGGTGGCGCTGCTTCGGCTGCGCTCAGCACGACGGCCTTTTTCGGTTGGAATTAACCGTTAATCATTAACCCCTAACCCCTGAAAGATGCGCCGGTTCTTTATTCTCCTGTTGCTGGTGTGCGCCGCCGCTGGCCGCCAGCCGGCTTCGGCCCAGAAAATCATCGAAAAAACCGCCCGCCTGGCTGCCGGCCAGCGCGTGTTTCTCAACCTGAAGCAGGCCAGCAACATCCGCATCCGGCCCGGGGCCGCCGGCGAGCTGACGCTTAAAGCCACCGTCAGCATCAACTCCAACCGCCTGAACGATGCCCTGCAACTAGCCCTCGACCCCACCGCCGACGAGCTGCGGGTAACCGCCGATTTCGATAAGGAGCTGCTGAAGCAGGCCCGCTCCGGCGACTGCCCCAACTCCACCGGCGACCACAACATGTGGTTCGGCCAGCAGGTGTGCGACGACATCGGCTATGAAATCACGCTGCCCGCCGACGTGGCCCTGCGCGTGTTCAGCTACAGCGGCAACATCGACATTGTGGGCCTCAGCGGCACCATCGAGGCCAAGTCGCTGAGCGGCTTCGTGGACGTGGCGTGGCCGTCCGGCCAGGGGGCCGAGGTGGCGCTCAAAACCGTTACCGGCGAGGTCTATACCGACCAGGACATTGCCTTCAGCACCACCCAGCGCAAGAACCCCGTGGTGGGCTACCAGCTGCACGGCACCCTCAGCGGCAGCGGCCCGCTGCTCAAGCTGGAGTCCATCAGCAACGACGTGTATTTCCGCAAGCGTAAGTAGCGGGCTGGGGCTGAGCCAATAAAAAAAGCCCGACCAAAACTGGTCGGGCTTTTTTTCGTGAATGCAGGGCGGCGAAGCGCCTATTTCTCCACAACCAGCCGGGTGGTTTCGGTGGCCGTGTTTGTGATGAGGCGGCACTGATACACGCCAGCGGGCAGCGGCTGGCTGTCCAGCGCCACGGTGCGCACCTCGCCGGTCTTGGCGGCGCCCTCAAACACGGTGCTTACCAGCTGGCCCATCTGGTTGTAGATGCGTACCTGCGCCTGGCCGTCCATCGGCATCCGGAACGAGACGGTGGTGAGTGCGGAAGAGGGATTGGGGTAGATGCTCAGCTCCGTGGAGGCTGCGCCTGCCATCTTGCTCCAGGCGCTCGGCGGGCAGGCCCCCAGCACATCGCCGGGGTGGCCGGTGAGGTGGGCGTCCACGGCATTGGGCGAGATGCAGATTTCGTGGCCGTTGTGGCACACCGTCACCTTGTCGTTTTTGTTGCCGCAGCGGGCCTCAATCACGGTCAGGGTCACGCTGGCGGTGGCCGCGCAGCCGTACTCATTCGTCACCAGCACCGAGTAGGTGTAGGTGCCGGCCGCCGTGGGCGTGAATACGGGGTCGGCAATGCTGGCATTGCTCAGGCCAGCGGCCGGGCTCCAGGCATAGCTCACGCCACCCGAGGCCGTGAGCGTGGCCGACTGCGCACCGTAGCCCAGCACCAGCGTGTTGGGGCCCACGCCGGTGTACACGGCGCTCGATTTGGTGACCGTGATGCCCGGCGAAGGATTGCCGCCCAGCACCGTCACCGTGGCCGGGCCCGTGGCGGAGTTGCCGTTGGCATCGGTCACGGTCAGCAGCACGGCATTGGCTCCGGAATTGGCGCAGGTGAAGGTGGAAGGACTTACGCTCAGGCTGGCCACGCCGCAGGCATCGCTGCTGCCGTTATCGACCTGGGCGGCGGTGATGCTGGCCGTGCCGCCCGCCAGCGTCACGGTCACGTCCTGGGTGAGCACCGTGGGAGGGGTCAGGTCGCTCACCGTCACTGCAAAGCTGCAGGAGCTGCTGTTGCCCGCGTCATCGGTCACGGTATAGGCCACCGTGGTGATGCCCACCGGAAACAGGGCACCGCTGGGCAGGCCGGCCGTCAGCGCAGTGCTCACGTTGCGGCAGCTATGCGTGCCCACCGGGGCGGTGTAGGTCACTATTGCGCCGCACGTTCCGGCATCGCTGGCCACGCTCATGCTGGCCGGGCAGCTGATTTGGGGCATTTCCAGCGGCGGCTCGGTCACGGTGGCCTGGGTGGTGGCGCGGCAGTTGTTGGCATCGGTCACGGTCACGGAGTAGGTGCCGGCGGCCAGGCCGGTGGGGTCTTGCCCGGCCGAGGTGTAGCCGCCCGGCCCGGTCCAGGCGTAGGAGAGGGGCGCGGTGCCGCCGGTCACGGTCAGGTCGATGCTGCCGTTACGCTTGCCGTTGCAGTTCACGTTGGTCACGGCCGTGCTCAGCTGCGTATTGCACAGAATCACATTGATGGTGACGGACGTAATGGCCTGCACCCCAACCTGGTCCTGCGCCGCAAAGCTGACGACGTGCGGGCCTACGGCTCCGGCCGTGGGCGTCCAGGCAAAGGTGCTTTGCACCGGGTTGGCCGGGGTCGGAATGCCAAACGTGGAGCCCGGAGGCAGGCCGCTGCCGCTGAGGCTCACCACGTCGCCGGCATTGGGGTCGAAAGCCTTCACAATGAAGGAGACGGGGTTGCCCACCACCACCTGCCGGGTGCTGGCATTGGCCGGCGTGAAGCCCGTGCTGTAGTCAAACACCGGACTGGCCGACGGCCCCACAATGCGAATGAGGAAATCGACCATGATGGTGGTCGAGCCATCGGAAACCTTCACAATGGCGTTGTAGAAATTCCCCACCGCCTTGCCCACCGTCGAGAAAGTGGCCGTGCCCGTGGGCGTAATCACCAGCCCCGGCGCATTGACGAACGGCACCGGGAAATCGGCCGGCGTAGCGAGCGAAAACGTGAGGGGCTGCGTATCGGAGGCGGGCACCGTGAAGGTGGCCGCCGGTTGGTTCACGGCCAGGTTCACCACGGCGGGCAGGTTCGATACCGGCGAGTTGTTCATGGAGCCCGTGCGCACATTGGTTTGCACGTACCAGGGCTGGTCGGCGTTGTTTTGCAGCGGCGGGCTCAGCCGGTTGCTGCCCGTAAAAAAGGCCGTGAACGTGCTGATGGTGGCGTAGGTGTGGGTGATTTCGACTTCGCCGGAAAAGGAGTTTTCGGCCAGGTTCACCGAGGTAACCACCAGGTTGATGGGTGCGAAAGCCCCGTCCCCGAAATCCAGATTGCCGGGGTTTTCGGTGCCGCCCACAACGGGTGGCACCGGCCAGGGATAGTCTTCGCGGTAAGACTGCGTGACCTTAAACTTGATGGTGCGGCCCGTGGGGTCGGTGGGCACGGTTTGCCACGTCAGGCTGCCGTAGCGGTAGTGCGTGGCCCGGGCCGGGAGTGCCAGCGCCAGCACGCAACAGAGCAGAAAGAAACGCACGGCTGCCCGAAGCAGCCCGGTTTCCCGAAACGATGGACGCCCGCAGGCTCCAAGGATGAATACCTTGTTTTCCATGTGTTTGGTTGTGGTTAAAGTGGGAATTCGGATGGGTCTGTCACCACGGCAAACCCTATTCAAATGTAATTAAATTTATTAAATAAAATATTTGATAATTAATATTTATAGACCCTCTAAATAAGCTCCGCCGAAGCTGCGCTGCGGGCAGCACCGGTACTGCTTTTTTCGGAGCCAAGGGGGGGCAAACCGGGGCGGCACTGGCACCGGCACCCGGCCGGGCGGCCGGTGCCAGTACCGGCAAGCCGGCATTGTGCGCAACTGCCGGCTATGTCCGTCCTTTGCGCTTTCCATTCCTCTTGCTCCACTTTTATGCCGGCAACTGCTGCCCCCGACCTCCGCACCGTGGTGCTCACGCGCTACGTGACGCCGCTCCGCGAAGGCGGCTCCCTGCCCGGCCTGATGGAGGCCGACGACGGCTTTCTCTACGTGGTGAAGTTCCGGGGCGCGGGCCAGGGCGTGAAGGCGCTGATTGCCGAGCTCATTGTGGGCGAAATAGCCCGTGTGCTGGGCCTGCGCGTGCCCGAGCTCGTGTTTTGCGAGCTCGACGAAAGCTTCGGCCGCACCGAGCCCGACGAGGAAATCCAGGACCTGCTGCAGGGCAGCACCGGCCGCAACCTGGCCCTGCACTACCTCTCCGGCGCCATCACCTACGATGCGCTGGTGACCACCGTGGCGCCGCGCCTGGCTTCCCAGATTGTGTGGCTCGATGCGCTGACGCTGAACGTGGACCGCACCGCCCGCAACACCAACATGCTGATGTGGCACAAAGAGCTGTGGCTGATTGACCACGGCGCGGCCCTCTACGTGCACCACGCCGGCCCCGAGTGGGCCGCCCCGCGCCCGCGCCCGTTTCCGCAGATAAAAACCCACGTGCTGCTGCCGCAGGCCAGCGAGCTGGCCGAAGTGGATGCCGAGTACCGGGCCCGCCTCACGCCCGACGTCCTCCGCGCCATTGTGGCGCTGGTGCCCGACGAGTGGCTGACCAACGGCGACCAGCCGGCTGAAGCCCAGCGTGCCGACTACGTGCGCTTCCTCGAAGCCCGCCTCGCCGCCTCAGAAACCTTTGTTCAGGAAGCCCAGGATGCCCGCCATGCACTTATTTGAGTACGCCGTGCTGCGCGTGGTGCCCCGCGTGGAGCGCGAAGAATTTCTGAACGTGGGCGTTATCGTGTACTGCCGCGCGCTGGGCTTTCTCGAAACGCGCTTCGTGCTGCCCGAGGCCCGGCTGCTGGCCGTGGCCCCCGATTTGGATTTGGAGGAAATTGCCGCCCGCCTGCAGGCGTTCGAGCGCATTTGCCGGGGCCGCGCCACGGGGGGCGTCATCGGCCAGCTGGCCGTGGCCGAGCGGTTTCGCTGGCTCACGGCCACGCGCAGCACGGTGGTGCAGTGCTCGGCGGTGCACCCCGGCCGCTGCACCGATGCGGGCGCGGCGCTCACCCGGCTGTTTGGCCAGCTGGTGCTTTAAGGGGAGGCAGAACATGATGGTACGCTTCACGGTCAGGCTGCTGCTGTCAGGCTGCTGGCTGTTGATGCCTGGGGGCACGGCCCACGGGCAGGCCGTGCTCCGCAAAGACCTGAAGAAAGATTTCGGCGCCGCTGGCGACGGCAAAACCAACGACCAGGCCGCTTTTCAGCGGGCGGCGGCGTTTTTCAACCAGCGGGCCGCCACCCCGGCCGGGGCCGGCCCGGCCGAGCTGCGCATTCCGAAGGGCGTGTACCTGGTGGGCCGGCAGGACAGCACTGGCAAAGGAGGCAATGTGCTGCTGCTCAACAATTGCCGCAATCTGAAAGTGCTGGGCGACGACAGCGCCACCACCGAAATCCGCTACGCAGCCGGCCTGCGCTATGGGGCCTTCGACCCCGCCACCCGCCTGCCCTACGAGGCCCCCACCGCCTACTTCGTGGACCGCAGCTACGCCGCGACGGTCGAGACCTGCATTGCCCTGCTGGGCTGCGAAAACGTGGAGGTTGCGGGGCTTAACCTCAACGGCAACAGCCCGCACCTGCTGGTGGGCGGGCACTGGGGCGATACCGGCATTCAGCTGGGGTTCGATGGGGTTTTTATCACCGGCTCGCGCCGGATTCGGCTGCGTGGGCTGGCCATTCACCACTTCGGGCGCGATGGGATGCAGGTGCTCAACGGCCGGGCCAAAAGCCTCGACGACCCCAGCCGCGACGACATCGTGCTCGAAAACTCGACCTGCGACTACAACGGCCGCCAGGGCTTGTCGCTCACGGGCGTGAACGGCTTTCGGGCCACGAACTGCAGCTTCAGCCACACCGGCCGGGTGCCGGTGGCGGCCACCGGCAAGCCCCTGTTCTCGAACCCCGGCGCGGGCATCGACCTGGAGCCGCAGGATAATTTCGTGACCAACGTGCGCCTCGACAACTGTCGCTTCGTGGACAATGCCGGCCAGGGCATCGTGTCGGACCGGCCGGGCAACGACCGGCCCGCCACCGTGGGCCATGTGGTGGCCACGGGCTGCCTGCTGTGGGGCACCAGCAACTGGTCGGCCTGGGTGACGCAGCCGGGCTTTCTGTTTCGAAATTGCCGCATCTACGGCGCG
Source organism: Hymenobacter daeguensis (assembly GCF_054780555.1). Taxonomy (NCBI): domain Bacteria; kingdom Pseudomonadati; phylum Bacteroidota; class Cytophagia; order Cytophagales; family Hymenobacteraceae; genus Hymenobacter; species Hymenobacter daeguensis. The sequence continues at coordinate 14,184 of NZ_BAAGWC010000006.1, read as the reverse complement.
TTTATTCATGGCTGCCAGGCCAGTACGCCTGCCGAAGCCACGCGTTTCGTGGGCTGCACGTTCGAAGACCGGCCCTACCGGGGGCAGCCGGCCTACGGCCCGGCCACGCTGTATTCCGACTCCGTTGCCCGCCGCATGAGCTTCAGCAGGTGCCGGTTTGTGGGCACGCGCAGCTACCTCGTGCAGGCCCGGCCGGCGGCGCGGGACACCGCCGACTGGTTCCATTTCCGGAGTTGCACCTTCCTGCTCGATTATGCCCGGCCGCCGCTGGGGGCGGCCAACACGCTGGCGGGCGCGGTGCTCAGCGGCACCACCGTGGTGCGCGATGGCCAGCCCCTCGCCAGCCGGCCCCCCACCGATTTTGTGCTCGGCAGCGCGGCGGCCGGCCTGCGGGTGGCGGGCCGGCTGGAGCTGCTGGCCCCGGCGTGCCGCCACGCGGTGCCGGGCGGGCTGGTCATTGGCGGAGCAGCGGGCCGGGGCGTGGCCGCGCAGGTGGTGGTGGGGGCCGACAATGCCCTGGCCATTGCCGAAGCGCCCGCCGAAAAAGCGGCGCTCTACATTGGGCCGCACGCCCGCCTGGTGATAAAAAAAGGGGGCGCGCTGGAGCTGCTGTCCAACGCCCGTATCGTGGTTGCCGGCCAGCTGGTGGTGGAAGACGGCGCTTATTTTTTCCGCCATCCGCAGGCCCGGGTGCGCCTGGTGGGGCCGGGCCGGCTGCGCGTAGCCCGGCAGGCCATCAAAGCCAAACACCCGACGCTACATTCTTCGTAGTGTAGTGCTGATGTAGCCGCCGCCGCGGCTTGTATCCCCCGACTTCCTTCTACCTTTAGCACGGCTGCCGGCCTACCTGCCCGGTAGCGACGGCCTGCCCCGAAAAGTTCGTTGGATTATTGCTGAGGTTATTGGTTAACAATCTGATGCCCGCGTTGCGATGCCTGTCTTTCCGCCACTTCCGCCCGATGCTGGCGCCGTGCCACCGGCGGCCGGCGCGGGTGCGCCGCACGAGGAAGCGCTGGCCGCCGCCACCGCCCGCATAGCCGACCTGGAGCGCCAGCTGGCCGCCGCTCAGGCGCAGGCCCGGCGCAGCCAGCAGCAGCTGGCCACGCTCGCCGACAACCTGCCCATGGGCCTGCTGCTGGTGAGCGCCACCGGCCAGCCGCAGCTCATGAATGCGCAGTTCCGCGAGCTGTTTGGCCTGCCCGACGAGCCGGACGGGGAAGCCGCCCCGCTGAGAATAGACCACTGCTTTCGCGACCCCGCGTCTTTTGCCGCCCGGGCGTGGTCGCTGCACGAGCAGGGCCAGAGCGTGCTGCAGGAAGAGTTTGCGCTGGCCGATGGCCGCGTGGTTGCCCTCGACTACCTGGTGATAGCCGGCGAGCCGGCGAGCCGCCTTATTTGCTACCGCGACGTGACCGCGCACCACCGCCGCGCCGCGCAGCAGCGCACCATTTCCTTTATTCCGCAGCAGAACCCCAACCCCGTGCTGCGCCTCGATGCCGCCGGGCGGGTGGTGCACGCCAACCCCGCCGCCGAGCCCCTGGCCCACTCGCTGGCCGCCGCCGCCCCCGCCGCGTGGCAGCAGCACCTGGCGGAGCTGGCCGATGCGGCCCTGCACACCGCCCGGCAGCACCAGCAGGAGCTGGCCATTGCGGGCCAGCACTTTCTGTGCACGGCCGTGGCCCTGCCCGGCGAAGCCCTGGTGACGCTATACCTCACCGACATTACGGCCTGGCGGCGGGCCGAGCGGCAGCTCACCGAGCAGCGCATGTTCTACGAAACCATTCTGGAGCAGGTGCCCATTGCCCTGGCAGTGGTCGATGCCGACTACCGCTACCTGTACGCCAACCCGGCTGTGGAGCCCAACCCCGAAGTGCGCGCCTGGCTGATGGGCAAAACCAACGAAGAGGCCTGTGCCTTCCGGCAGATACCTCCGGCCATTGCGGCAATACGGCGGCGCGGCTTCGAAACGGCCGTGCGCGAGCGGCGGGAAGTGAACTGGGAAGAACGGTCCTACAACGGCCCCGAGGAGAAGCTGCTGCTGCGCCAGCTGCGGCCCATTTTCGGCCCCGACGGGGAATTGCGCTTCCTGATTGGGTCAGGCATTGACATTACGGACCGCCGGCAGGCGGAGAAGGAGATGGCCCGCCAGCGGGAGTTCTACGAGTCGATTCTCAACTACCTGCCGGTGGATATTGCCGTATTCGATGCCGACCACCGCCACCTGTTCATCAACCCGTCCTCGATTGCCGACCCCGCCCTGCGCCAGCAGGTTATTGGCCTGACCAATGCCGAATACTTCGCGCTGCGGCAGCGGCCGGCTGTGCTGGGGGCCCAGCGCGAGCAGTATTTCCGGCAGGCCGTACACACGCGCACCGACGTGTCGTGGGAAGAAACCCTGCCCGGCCCCGAGGGCCCCAAGCGCGTGCTGCGCACCCTGCGGGCCGTGTTTGCCGCCGATGACACCCTGCGCCTGGTGGTGGGCTCGGGCATCGACATCACGGCCCGCTACGCCGCCGAGGAGCGCCAGCGCCAGAGCGAGGCGCTGCTGCGCGAGCAGCAGGACTTTATCCGCCTGATTGTGGACACCCTGCCCAATATCCTGTACGTGATAAACCAGCAGGGGCAGGTGGCTTTTCAGAACGCGGCCTTCGATGCCCTGGCCGCCCGGAGCGTGCATCGGCAGCCCGCGCAGCACCAGCCCGCGCCGGTGCAGGCGGAGGTGGCCCAGCTGGTGGCCTGGCGCCAGCAGGTGATGAACACCCGCCAGCCGCTGGATGCCGATTTGCCCCTGACCATGAGCTCGGGCGAAACCTGCTACCTGCACCTGCACTTCCGGCTCCTGAACCGCGCCAACGGCGAGCGCGAGGTGTTGGTGGTGGGCACCGACATCACCGACCTCAAGCGCGCCCAGCAGGCTGCCGATGCCAATGCCCAGGCCAAGGAAGCCTTCCTGGCCCGCATGAGCCACGAAATCCGGACGCCGCTCAACGGGGTGCTGGGCATGGCGCTGCTGCTGCAAAAAACGGTGCTCAGCCCGGCCCAGCAGGAGTACCTGGCCACCATGCAGCGCGCCGGCCAGCATCTGCTCACCTTGGTGAATGACGTACTGGACCTGGCCAAAATCACCTCTCATCACCTCGAGCTCGACCATGCGCCCTTCGATGTGGCCGTGCTGCTGCACAGTGCCAGCCAAACCATGGCCGCCCTGGCCAGCCAGAAGGGCATCGGCCTGGAAGTGGAAGTGCCGCTGCTGCCGCTGCCCCGCGTGCTGGGCGATGCGTACCGCCTGCACCAGGTGCTGCTGAACCTGCTCTCCAACGCCCTCAAATTCACCGAGGCCGGCAGCGTTCGGGTGGGCGCCACCCGGCTGGGCACGGCCGCCGGGGCCGTCAGCCTGCGCTTCTGGGTGCAGGATACCGGCCTGGGCATTGCCCCCGAGCAGCAGGAGCACATCTTCGAGCTCTTTGCTCAGGCCAGCTCCGATACCAGCCGGCACTTTGGCGGCACGGGCCTGGGCCTGGCCATCAGCGAGCAGCTGGTGCAGCAGATGGGCGGCGTGCTGCGCCTGTGCAGCCAGCCCGGCGCGGGCACCACTTTCTCCTTTGCCCTGGCCCTGCCGGTGGCGGCCGATGCGCCGCCCGCCAGCCCGCCACCGGGCACCGCCAGCTACGAAGCCCTGCGGGGCCTGCGCGTGCTGCTGGCCGAAGACAACCCGGTGAACCAATGGATTGCCCGCTCGCTGCTCGAATACTGGGGGGTGCAGGTGCAGGCCGTGGGCACCGGCACCGAGGCGCTGGCCCTGCTCACCGCCCACGACTTCGACGCGGCTCTGCTCGACATCCGGATGCCGGGCCTGAGTGGGGTCGAAGTCACGCAGGCCATTCGCCGGCATCCTGCTGCCCGCCGGGCGCAGGTGCCCATCATTGCCCTCACCGCCAATGCCTTCGAAACCGACCGCCAGCACTACCTGGCCGCCGGCATGAACGGCTGCGTCACCAAGCCGTTCGAAGAAGCCGACCTCTGCCAGCTGCTGCTCCAGCTCACGCGCCCCGAAGTCGGCTGAGTAAGCTGGTCTTGTTTTATTGATTGTTGAAGGCGCGCAGCCGCAGCGAGTTGGTGAGCACCGACACCGAGCTCAGGGCCATGGCCCCGGCCGCCAGCATGGGCGAGAGCAGAATGCCGAAAAACGGGTACAGCAGCCCGGCCGCCACGGGAATGCCCAGCGAGTTGTAGAGAAAGGCGAAAAACAGGTTTTGCCGAATGATTTGCATGGTGCGGCGCGACAGCGCAATGGCCGTCACCACCCCGTGCAGGTCGGAGCGCATGAGCGTGATGCCGGCCGCTTCCATTGCCACGTCGGTGCCCGCGCCAATGGCCAGGCCGACATCGGCCCGCGCCAGCGCCGGCGCATCGTTGATGCCGTCGCCCACCATGGCCACGGTGCGGCCCTCGGCCTGCAGCTCCTGCACTTTGCCGGCCTTGTCCTGGGGCAGCACGTTGGCAAAGTAGCGCCCGATGCCCACCTGCCCGGCCACCTGGGCGGCCGTCTCGGCGTTGTCGCCGGTCATCATCACCACTTCAATGCCCAGGGCCTGCAACTTTTTGATGGCCGCCGCCGAGGTGTCGCGCACGGTGTCGGCCACGCCCAGCAGGCCCACGGCCTGGCCGTCCACGGCCACGTAGAGCACGGTTTTGGCCTGGCGCAGCAGCCCGTCGGCCCGGGCGGTGAGGGCCGGCGGCAGGGGCACGTTCTCGTCGGCCAGCAGGCGGCGGTTGCCAATCAGCACGGCCTGGCCGCGCACGGTGGCGGCGGCACCTTTGCCGGCTATGGCCCGGAAGTTGGTGGCCGTCAGGGCGGCTGCGCCCTGCGCCTCGGCGTGGCGCACCACGGCTTCGGCCAGCGGATGCTCGCTCTGCCGCTCCACGGCGGCTACCATGGGCAGCAGCTGCCGGGCCGGCTGGTCGGGCAGCGTCCAGAGGTCTGTCACGGCGGGTTCGCCCCGGGTAATGGTGCCGGTTTTATCGAGCAGCACGGTGTTTACCTGATAAGCCTTTTCCAGGGCTTCGGCGTTGCGAATCAGCACGCCGTGCTCCGCGCCCTTGCCCGTGCCCACCATAATGGCCGTGGGCGTGGCCAGCCCCAGCGCGCAGGGGCAGGCAATGATGAGCACGGCCACGAAGTTGACCAGCGCCAGCGGCAGCCGCGTTCCGGCCGGGCCCAAAACCAGCCACAGCCCGAAGGTCAGCACGGCAATAACGACCACCGCGGGCACGAACACGGCGCTCACCTTGTCGGCCAGCCGCTGAATGGGGGCGCGGCTGCCCTGGGCATCTTCCACCAGCTTCACCATCTGAGCAAGCACGGTGTCGGCTCCTACTTTGGTCACGCGGAAGCGAAAGGAGCCCGTTTTGTTGAGCGTGGCCCCGAACACCGGGTCGCCCACCGTCTTCGGCACCAGCAGGCTCTCGCCCGTGAGCATGGCCTCATCCAGGGCCGAGCTGCCGGCCGTGATGAGGCCGTCGGTGGCCACTTTCTCGCCGGGGCGCACCACCACCACGTCGCCCGGCTGCACCTGCCCGATGGGCACATCCACCTCCGCGCCATCGGGCTGCACCACGCGGGCGGTTTTGGCCTGCAGCCCCAGCAGGCTGCGCATGGCCGCCGAGGTTTGCGCCTTGGCGCGCATTTCCAGCACCTTGCCCAGCAGTATCAGGGCAATGATGGTGGCCGTGGTATCGTAGTACACGGCGGGCGCAAGGCCCCGGCTGCTGAAAAAGCCCGGTGCCACCGTAGCCGCCAGGCTGTAGCCAAAGGCCGCGCCGGTGCCCACGGCAACGAGCGTGTCCATGTTGGCCGTCCGGTGCCGGATGCCGTTCCAGGCCGAGGCGTAAAACTCGCGCCCGCTGTAGAGCAGAACCGGCAGCGTGAGCAGCAGCAGGCCATAGTTGAGCGCCGGTTCGCTCACGCGCATCATCAGGGCCGGCCACAGCATGAGCATGCTTAGGGCCATGATGACGGCCGCCAGGCCCGCCGCCACTCCGAAGCGGCGCTTGAGCTGCCGGTAGGCCAGCGCCTTCTGGCGGTCGGTTTCGGCGCTGCGCTCGGCGGCGCTGGTAGCGGGCTGGCGCGCTGCCACCCCGTAGCCGGCATCGATGACGGCCTGTCTGAGCGTGGCCGGCGACGCCTGCGCGGGCACGTAGCTCACGGTGGCTTGCTCGGTGGCGAAGTTGACCAGCGCCCGCTGCACGCCCGGCGTGCGGCTGAGCGATTTTTCGACGAACGCCGCGCACGAGGCGCAGGTCATTCCTTCGATGGCGAGGGTTTCGGTTCGGGTGGCGGGTTCCATGGCGAGGGGCGTAAGGGCGGCGCGTGGGCTTGGCGGCCAGCCGGCCGCTGCTCATCACCACCACTGCAAAGGAACGGCTGCCGAATGGCTGGGCTGGTACTAAATACCGCCGCAGACTTGCATAATTTGACCGTTTTGCCCGCCCGTAAGCGCATGTCCCAGAGCTTGCCGCCCGCCGCCCGGGAACAGGCCCCACCAACCCGAGAAGTGCCTCAAATCAATACGATTTGCCGTTGACCTGCACGCGCAGCACCACCTGGAGCGGTTTCGGAGTCGCGCTACTGCCTGCGCTGCTCCTTGACCCCGAATCCGCTCTAAGGCGTGACTTCGGCCGGGCGGGTGGTAGGCTTGGGCGCCGGCTGGTCCAGGGCTTCGCGCAGAAAGCTCACTTTCAGGTGCTCGTAGAGCGAGTGCGGGTCGAGGAGCGAGGCCACGGCCTGGGCCATGAGGCCGCTGAGCAGCAGCTGGAAAATGGCCGAGTGCCGGTCCGTCATTTCCAGCACCAGAATGGCCGCCGTGAACGGCGAGCGCACCACGCCCGTCAGAAAGCTCACCATGCTCACCAGAATCAGCAGGTTGCGGTCCTCCAGGGGCACCGCGCCGAGCCGGCACAGGCCGTCGCCCAGAATGGCCCCGGCGCTGAGCGAGGTGGCAAACACGCCGCCCGCCCCGCCGCCGCTGTAGCTCAGGGCCATGCCCGCGAAGCGCGCCGGAAACAGGTACCAGGGCGTCTGGCCGTCATTCTCAAACAGCAGGCGGTTGATGATGGGCTTGCCCGTGCCCACGCCTTCCTGGCCCACCAGGTAGGCCAGCCCGGCCATCAGCAGGCCGCAGCCCAGCACCCAGCCCGCCTGCGGGCCGAAGCCGGCGAAGCGCTTGCGGTAGCTGCCCAGCCACAGCAGAGTCTTGGCAAACACCGCCCCGGCCAGGCCGCACACCACCGCCACCAGCGCCACCGTGGCCAGAATCCAGCCCACGTGGGCCGTCACCTTCGGAAAGCCCAGGTACAAGTACGGCCCCAGAAAGGCCTGCGCCGTGAGCCCGGCAATGATGACGGCCGAAAACACGGCCATCCGAAAGCGGGCCATGTGCATCTGGGTCAGCTCCTCCACCACGAACACAATGCCGCCCAGCGGGGTGTTGAAGGCCGCCGCCAGCCCGGCCGCGCCGCCCGTCACCAGGGCAATCTGGCGCGAGAGCTGCGGCCAGCCGGCCGGCTGCAGGCGGTTGATGGCCCGGAAAATGGCCGCCGAAATCTGGATGGTCGGCCCCTCGCGACCAATCACGCCGCCGCCCAGCAGCAGGGCCACGCTGCTTAATACTTTCACAATGGCCACGCGCAGGCTCAGCAGGTAGCCCGTGCGTCCGTGCTGGCTGGGGGTGGAAAGCTCGATGCCCGCCATCACCTGCGGAATGCCGCTGCCCCGCGCGGCCGGCGCAAACTGCTGCACCAGCACCCACGACACGAAAAACGCCAGCGGCGTGAGCCCGAACGCCAGCAGCGGCTGGTGGCGCAGCCAGACAAAGCTCAGCTGCTCGGCCCAGGCAAACAGCCGCTCGTAGCCCACCGCCACCCCGCCCACCACCACCGACGCAAACCAGAACGGAAAGCTCTGCAGAATTAGCCGGCGCACCCGGTCGGTGTAGAGGCGGCGGAGCAGCCGGTGGTCGAACCAGGCGAGGAGGCGGGTGTAGCGGGACGGGGAATCAGGCATTCAGGAGGGTTTAGGGGAACGGGCCAGTGGTCCGTATTTTTACGCAAGGTCGGGACTTTTACGTGGGGATTGGGTGAAAAGCGTCTACCTTGTTGGGCTCATCCCTACGCCGGAACCGTGCCGGCGGGCCTGTTTGCCTTGGTCATGCGTCATTTTATTTTCCATTGGCTGGCGCTGCTGGCCGTGCTGGCGGGTGGCCCGGCGGCGGCCCAAATTCCGGCTAAAATTTCTACCGATTCGGCCCGCGCCGCGGCCCTGCTCCGGCGCGCCGATTCGCTGCGGCTCACCCAGGCCCGGCAGCACATCGACGCGCTGCGGCCCACCACCAAGGGCTTCCCCGTGGTGCTGCGGCAGGACACGCTGTTCCGCATCTACACCAAGCTGGGGCCGTTTTCACCCCGTGAGCGGGCCGCCCTCATCGCCGAGAAAGTACAGCGCCTCGAAGCCAACGTCAACTTCCGGCCCGACTCGCTGCGCCTCTACCCAGCCGAGCAAACCATCGACCTGATGTACGGCGAGCTGGTGGTGCAGAGCGTGTCGGAAACCGATGCACTGTGGGCCGGCCAGCCCCGCGACGCGCTGGCCCGGCAGTACCGGGCGCGCATCGTGCAGGCCGTGGCCCGCTACCGCGAGGCGCACCGCTTCGGCAACGTGCTCAAGGAAATCGGGCTGGTGCTCCTGGTGCTGGTGGCGTTCTACTTCGTGGTGCGGCTCATGAACCGGCTTTTCGGCTGGGTGCGCCACAAGCTGCTCACCAAGGAAACCACCTGGTTTCGGGCCGTGCGCCTGAACAACTACGAGCTGTTCACGCCCCGCCGGGGGCTGGAGGCGGCGCTGCTGCTGCTCACGGTGCTGCGCTGGGTGGTCATTTTCCTGGTTATCTCGCTGGTGCTGCCGCTGCTGTTCAGCATCTTCCCCGGCACGCAGGGCGTGGCCGATACGCTGCTGGGCTACGTGCTGACGCCGCTGCGGAAAATCGGGCTGGCGCTCTGGGATTTCCTGCCCAACCTGATAACCATTGTGGTCATTGTCACGGTGTTTCGCTACGTGCTGCGGGGCGTGCATTTTCTGAAGGAGGAAATCCGGCTGGGCCGGCTCACCATCGACGGCTTCTATCCCGACTGGGCCAATCCCACCTACCAGATTGTGCGGGTGCTGGTGTTTGCCTTCCTGCTGGTGGTGATTTTTCCGTATTTGCCGGGCTCCGAGTCGCCGGTGTTCAAGGGCGTGTCGGTGTTTCTGGGGTTTCTGTTCACGTTTGGCTCGGCGGGGTCGCTGTCCAACATCGTGGCCGGGCTGGTGCTCACCTACATGCGGGCCTACAAGCTCGGCGACCGGGTGAAAATCGGGGACGTGACGGGCGACATCATCGAGAAAAACCTGCTCGTGACGCGCATCCGCACCATCAAAAACGAGGAAATCACCATCCCGAACTCCTCCATCATGAGCTCCTACACCACCAACTTCAGCAGCGCCGCGCCCACGCTGGGCCTCGTGCTGCACACCACCGTCACCATCGGCTACGACGTGCCCTGGGCGCAGGTGCACCGGCTGCTCATCGCGGCGGCCACGCAGGCTGAGGGCGTGCTGGCCGAGCCCGCGCCCTTCGTGCTCCAAACCAGCCTCGACGATTTCTACGTGAGCTACCAGCTCAACGCCTACACCCGCGAGGCCAGCCGCCAGGCCCTGATTTACTCGCGCATCCACCAGCACATCCAGGACCAGTTCAACGCGGCGGGGGTCGAAATCATGTCGCCCCACTACCGCGCCGCCCGCGACGGCAACCAGACCACCATTCCCGCCGATTACCTGCCCAAGGACTACGCGGCGCCAAAGTTTCGGGTGGAGGGGAAGGAGTAGGAGATTGTGGTTGCTGGTGTCTAGATTGCCGCTAATAGAGGGTAGATAATGTGCGAAAGTTATTAATGCTTAGTCGATGATTTTCAGAAAATTATGCTCAACTAATTTTGCTATGGCATCCATCCGATATTTTGTGTTACTCTTTTCTGGATTTGCCTTTTTTGTTTCTTGCACACCAGCAGCGAAATATAAAAGAGACCTGCTTTCTGACGACAAGACTAAGATTGACGAAGCCTGTTATGAGTTAGGCGAAGCAAAAGACACGTCAGCAATTAAACTCTTGTTGACAAAAGCGCTAGACCCAAGAATATCTCACAACCTTAGGTTTTATGGTATGACTGTAAACTACTGCAGGCTCGGAGCTTTAAAAAAGATATCTGGAATTGACAACGGGCAAAAAATTGACCGATTCTGGCCTGATACCGCCGCGACGCTTTTTTATTTAAATTGGGCTGTCGAAAACGGCTATTTGAAGGACACGGGTGAAGTGAATATTTATTACTACAAGGAATAATAGATAACTGCGCGCCATATAGGTACGATAAAATATAGGATAAGATGACGGGAATCTAATTTGCTTTACAACAGAAAGCCGATAGACGTCAACCAACTACCCAAAAAAGCCTCCGCACCCGCCGAGGCTTTTTTGTTGCTACCGCCACTTGCGGGGCGCCCGATTCGGGAGCGGCTGCGGGGGCGGGTTATCGACAGCGGGCCGGGTAGCTACTCACCCGCTTTTCCCGCTGCATGCTCGAATTTCACCACGCCTTCGAGCTCCTGTCCTGGAAGCTCACCGGCTGGGTGTAGCAGTATGCCGCTGATGTCGTGGCTGTCAGGCTAGTTCGTCGGCTTCCCAGCGCAGGTGCTGCGCTTCGGTGGCCGTGGCCTGGCCCGCCCAGCCCATCGGGCCACAGGCGCGAGGCGGTCAACCTTGGTCGCCCCGCTGCGCGTATGCCGCAAGGGGCCGCCCAACCGATTCGGGGCCGCAAAACCTTTTTCCTGACCAGCTATGATGAATTCCAACGCGCCCATGCCGCCGCACCCTTACCGCGGCTTCGCCCTGATGCTGGCAATTTCGTTCGTAGTGATGTACACGGTGATGTTTCTGAACGTGGACCAGCCCGACCACATCTACCTCAGCCTTACGCGCACCTACATGAGCCTGCTCATGGTGGCGGCCATGGCCCTGGTGATGCTGGGTCTGATGCGCCACATGTACCCCAACCAGCGCCTGAATCGGTTGATTGCCGGCGGCAGCGTCGTGGTATTTGCCCTCACGCTCACGCTGCTGCGCACCCAAACGCCGGTAGGCGACGTGCAGTACATGAAAGCCATGATTCCGCACCACTCGTCGGCCATCATGGTCAGCCGCTCGGCCACCCTGCAGGACCCGGAGGTGAAAAAGCTTTCGGAAGGCATCATCCGGTCGCAGGAGCGCGAAATTGCCGAGATGAAAGCCGCCATCGCCCGGCTGGAAAGCCAGCACTAGCGGCCGCTTATTGGGTGGCCTCTACGAGCAGGCGCACGGCCTGGCGCGTGCCGGCGCGGGCGCGCAGCCACTGGGACAGGCGCTGCACTTCGGCGGCGGGCAGGGGCCGGGCGGTCCGCACCGATACTACCACCGTAGTGTCGGCCCGCAGCGAGTCGGCGGCGGGATGTGCCAGCTGGCTCAGGGCCAGCTGCCGCACCGTTGGGTGCTCGGCCTGCACCTCACGCAGCAGGGCCTCGGGGGCGGGCAGGCCGGTGGGGCTGGCTTGCTGCGTCAGAAGCTGCTGCAGCTGGGCCAGGCGGGCATCGTAGCCGGCCAGGGTTTGCTCGTTGCGGCTGCGCAGGTCTTCGAGCAGGCTGCTGCGCAGGGCGTGGGCATCGGCCGAGTCCAACTGGGCCAGGCCCTGCCGCACCGTGAGCCGGGCGCGACTCAAATGATACTCGGGCAGGCGGCCCCGCACGGCCCGCAGCTGCGCGGGCGTGAGCACCCGGCCCGTGAGCAGCACGTTGATGGCCCGCTGGTCGTACTCGATGCGCCGCGTTACCACGTATGCGCCGGGCAGGTTCAGCTCCTCGTCCACGAAGCGCTGGGCGTTGTGCTCGAACGTGGTGCGGCGCACGATGCGGGCCCCCAGCCACACGCTGGGCACGGCCGTGAGCAGGGCCACCAGCCAGAATAAAATCTTGGCCCGCCGCGCCTGCCGCGGGTTTTCAAACTCGTGGTGCGGCAGCGGCAGAATGCGCGCCACCAGAAACATTGCCAGGCTGATGAAGGCCGCGTTGATGCAGAACAGGTAGAGCGCCCCGGCCGTGAAGGCCCAATGCGCCGTGGCCAGGCCGTAGCCGGCCGTGCACAGCGGCGGCATCAGGGCCGTGGCAATGGATACGCCCGGCACCACGTTGCTCACCTCGCGCCGGGTGAAGCCGATGGCCCCGGCCGCCCCGCCAAACAAGGCAATGGCCACATCCCAGGTGGTAGGCGTGGTGCGGGCCAGCAGCTCCGAGCCGGCATCGGTGAGGGGCGTGAGCCGGAAATACAGCGCCGATACCAGCAGGCTGAGTCCGGCCGCGATGCCCAGATTTTTCAGGCCCCGCCGCACCAGGTCGAGGTTGGAGGTCGCAGCCCCAAACCCTACGCCCACAATGGGCCCCATGAGCGGCGAGATGAGCATGGCCCCGATGATGACAGCCGTCGAATTGACGTTCAACCCCACCGAAGCCACCAGAATAGCGAAGAACAGCACCCACAGGTTGGTGCCTTTGAAGGCAATGCCCGCCTCCACATCGGCCACAATTTCGGCCGGGTCGGCCATGTCGTGGGCCAAATCGAAGCGGGCGCGCAGCCAGCGGAGCAGGGGTAAATCCATCGGCAGCGGCTAGCGGAGCGGAGCATCGGGCGCAGCGGCCCCCGTGTCGGAAAGGTTCTGGCCTGATTGCAGCGAAGCCGCGGCCTCCTCCAGGCTCTCGAAAACCGTTACGCTGACGTAGTGGCCCAGCTCGCGCAGCACGTCCTCGGTGTGCAGCCGGCGCACCGGGCTGGGATTGGGCAGCACGGCATACCGAATGGTGGGCGGCGGCGGCGGCACCGTACCGGGCAGCCACTCGGTCAGCAGCCACTCGCGGTCAGGGGGTTCGAAGGCGGCGGGCATGGCCCGGTGGTCGGCCAGGATGCCGGTCAGGCCGTGGCGGGCCAGCAGATTGGCAGCGTGCACGTAGAGGGCGCGCAGCTCGGGACTGGTCATGGGCTCGCCCGAAAAATGCAGGTATATGAAGGCATCGGGCACGAACAGGACCGAGCCGACGGCGTTGGAAAAATAAAGGCGGGTGGGAAGCACAGGCAATAAAAAAAGAAAAGGCGACGGCAGCAGGGCAGGCAGCTTACTTGCCACCTGGTTTCAGCCAGCTCAACAATGGCTTTAACGTAAGTCCCTGCACAACGGCCGAAACCAGCCCTACGGCAAATAGAGGCAGCCTGGATATACCGCACGGAGGCAGGCCGTAGCCTGCTTCGGGCCTGGCCGCAACACCCGGCAAGGCGTCGCCCGATGAATGGCGTAAATGCGCCTGGCCACGAGAGCTGCCGGCCGCCATCCGGCAGGTGCCATGCCAGCGCCTCGGCCGAATCGTTTTGGCGCGGCTTCAACGCCGGGCCACCCAATGGGGGCGCTTCGCTGGCCTGGTCAACGCACGGCTTGCAATAAGCTGCTGCCTCGCCTGTTGTAAGGCCGGACGATGCCGCCCCAATTATTTCAACAGCCACTTTCAGACTACTTCAGTTAACCAGCATGCCCTGCCAGGGCCCGCGCAAGGTCCGGATAATGGGCGGCTTTGGTAGAAATCAACACAAAAAAGCCCCAAATCATACGATTTGAGGCTTTTTGAATGAGTTTGAAAATCAAACGGTGGAGATGCAGGGACTTTATCCTGTCTTCTTAGTTGGATTTGGATAGTAAATAAAATGCCTTCAAATGATGCGTATAATGACCTTTTGTGAAAGCTTGTCTGAGTAAATCTAGGTGATATCTGATTTAATCAACTTTTTTGTCCCCTCATTGTCCCCTGTTCAAGGGACAATACTTAGTTTTGATATCTCGTCTTATATCACAAACTATGGCCACCGTCCCGTTTTTGTTAAAGGAACCTAAAGCAATAAAACCAACCCCCATTTTTGCTTTCTTGAGCTTCGATGGTAAAAGGGCTAGGAGTTGTTAACAGTCACGCAACCAGAGAACGGTTGCGGCGAGGTGAATAAAGGCCAAAAAATGGGCATCCAA
>NZ_BAAGWC010000005.1:177702-217830 GCF_054780555.1 Hymenobacter daeguensis | reverse complement strand
GGCCGGCTCGGGGGCCGGGCCGCCGGGGCGCGGCTCGTTGCGCCGCGTGGGCCGGGGGTCGGCGGGGCGGTTGGCGGAGGGGCCGGGGGGAGGGTTTTTATAACGATTGTCGGCCATTCGAGGGAGGCATAAAGGCCAAATTTACGCAAGGCAAGCGGGAAACGCCCGATGGGGCAAAAACGGGGCGCAGGAACGAAAACTCCCCTCCTTACCAAGGAGGGGATGTTTCAGCGCCAGCTGAAACGGGGGTGGTGCCACCGGAGGGTGGGCGTTGAACGATGCCTGAATGAAGCAGAACCCAGCCGTTCAACGCCCCAACCACCCCCGTCCGCGCTTCGCGCGAACATCCCCTCCTTGGCAAGGAGGGGAGTTTGACGTTCAATCGGCCTTCCCTCCTCCCCTGGCTGCTAGCTGCGCGGGTGAAACTCGGTGATGACCTGGCGCAGGAAGTCCCGGTCGAGGTGCGTGTAAATCTCGGTGGTGGTGATGCTGGCGTGGCCCAGCATTTCCTGCACGGCGCGCAGGTCGGCCCCGCCTTCTATCAGGTGCGTGGCAAAGGAATGGCGCAGCGTGTGCGGGCTGATGGTTTTGCGCAGGCCCGCCAACTCGGCAATTTTCTTGAGCGTGGTGAACACGGTGATGCGCGAGAGCGGCCGGCCGCGCTGGCTCAGAAACACGAAGTCTTCGGCGCCGGGCTTGAGGTCGAGGTGGCCGCGCACGCCGCTGAGGTAGAAGTTGAGGTGCTTGAGGGCCTGGCGGCCCACGGGCACGAGGCGCTCCTTGTTGCCCTTGCCCACTACTTTCATAAAGCCTTCGTCGGGGTAGAGGTTGCTCAGGCGCAGGTCGCACAGCTCGCTCACGCGCAGGCCGGAGGAGTAGAGCACTTCGAGCAGGGCGCGGGCGCGCAGGCCCTCGTCGGTGCTCAGGTCGATGGCGGCGAGCAGCTGCTCCACTTCGGGGTAGCTGAGGGTATCGGGGAGGTGGCGGCCGGTTTTGGGGGCTTCGAGGGTGTCGGTGGGGTCGAGCTTGAGCAGGTCTTCCATGATGAGGAAGCTGAAAAACGCCTTCAGGCCCGAGAGCGTGCGGGCCTGCGAGGTGGCGCTCAGGCCCAGCCCCTGCAGGGTGGCCAGAAATTCGCGCAGCACCTCGGTGCTCACCTGCGTGGGGCCGAGGGGCAGCCGCTGAATGATGAGAAACTGCTGGAGCTTGGTGATGTCGCGCACGTAGGCCTCCACCGAGTTGGGCGAGAGCGATTTTTCGAGGCGCAGGTAGCCGTCGAATTGTTTGATTGCCTGGGGCCAGGTCATGGGCGGGGATGGAGCAGGGGTACTTTTGTCATCCTGAGCGCAGCGAAGGACCTTATCACGTTCGCGCCGGGCTGATAGTTATTACTGCCAATCGTGCTGCGGTGATAAGGTCCTTCGCTGCGCTCAGGATGACAGACGTTGTTCAATACCGACAAAAATACCCCATCCCGCCCCTACGCATGGAAATCTTCATCCTCAACGGCCCCAACCTCAACCTGCTCGGCCGCCGCGAACCCGGCATCTACGGCAACCGCTCCTTCGACGACTTTTTTCCCGAGCTCGAAGAATCCTTCCCGCAGCTCACGCTCACGCAGTTTCAGAGCAACCACGAAGGCGTAATCATCGACAAGCTGCACGAAGTCGGCTTCACGCACCACGGCATCGTGCTCAATGCCGGGGGCTACACCCACACCAGCGTGGCCCTGGCCGATGCCGTGGCCGCCATCAGCACGCCCGTGGTGGAGGTGCACCTGAGCAACCTGCACGCCCGCGAGGACTTCCGCCAACGCAGCCTCTTCGGCCGGCACTGCGCCGGCAGCATCAGCGGCTTCGGGCTGGAAAGCTACCGGCTGGCCGTGCAGTGGTTCGTGAACCAGCAGCCCAAGCGGGTGGGCTTTCGGGTGTGAGCAAGAACAGCCGCCGGTTTCCGCCTGGTAGCTGCCGGTTTCCGGGTCTTAGTTGCGGATTTCCGGGGGCGGAAATCCGCAACTAAGACCCGGAAACCGGCAACTGTCCGCCGGAAGTCGGCGGCGTGAAGGCGGAACCTGGCAGCTATCGGCCGGAAACCGGCAACTGCCCGCCGGAAACGGCTGGCAGGGCAATGGGCAGCGTGGTTTCGGCGTTGGCAAGGCAATTCTGCCGCCCCGTCCTGCTTTCAGCGGTTTGCGTAGCCGTTACCTTTGCGCCGGCGGCGCTTTTCTTCCCTCAGACTCCCCTTCCCATGTATACCTTCAATCCCGGGCCTTCGGCCGTTTATCCGGCCGTGCGCCAGTACCTCACCGATGCCTTCGACGGCGACTGGCTCTCGGCCGGGCACCGCTCCGAGAAAATCATCAGCCTGGTGCGCCAGACCGTGGCCGACCTCAAGGCCAAGCTCAACGTGCCGCAGGACTACACGGTGCTCTTCACCGGCTCGGCCACCGAGTGCTGGGAGATTCTGGCCCAGAGCCTCACCCCGCGCCGCTCGTTTCACCTCTACAACGGCGACTTTGGCGAGAAGTGGTATAAGTACGCCAAGGCCCTGCGGCCGGCCAGCACGGGCCTCCGGTTTGGCCTCGATGCCCTGCCCGACGTGGCCGGCCTGTCCTTCGCCCCCGACGACACGGACCTCGTCTGCATCACCCAGAACGAAACCAGCACCGCCACCCAGCTGCGCGAGGGCTTCATCCTGAACCTCTACAACCGCCTCGGCGGGGCCCTGCTGGCCGTGGACGCCACCAGCTCGCTGGCCGGCCTGAACCTGAAGTACATCAAGGCCGACATCTGGTACGGCTCGGTGCAGAAGTGCTTCGGGCTGCCGGCCGGGCTGGGCGTCATGATTTTGTCGCCCAGGGCGGTGGCCCAGGCCAAGCTCGTAAACGACCGGGCGCACTACAACGCCCTGCCCGCCATGCTGGCCCAGATGCTGAACTACCAAACCAACTACACGCCCAACGTGCTGGGCATTTACCTCATGAGCCGCGTGCTGGCCGACCGCGAGCCCATCAAAACCGTGCACCAGCACCTCGTGGACCGCGCCGAGAAGCTCTACGCTTTCTTCGAGCAGGCCACGCCCCTCACGCCCCTCGTCAGCAACCCCGAAACCCGCTCCACCACCGTCATCGGCTTGCAGGGCGACGCCGCCCTCATCGAGGAAATCAAGGCCAAAGCCAAGGAAGCCGGCCTGTTGCTGGGCAGCGGCTACGGCCCCCTCAAGGCCACCACCATCCGCATTGCCAACTTCCCCGCCGTGCCCGATGCCGCCATGGAGGCGCTGGTGCAGTTTTTTGCGCGCGAATACCCGGGGTAACGCACCACGCCCTTCAGGCCATGCTCAATTTTCAGCAAATCCTATCCGTCACGCTCACGCTGTTTGCCGTGATTGACATCATCGGGTCCATCCCGATTATCATTCAGATTCGGCAGCGCGAGGGCCAGATTAAAGCCGAGCTGGCCACCCTCGTGGCGGGCTGCCTGATGGTGGCGTTTCTGTTTCTGGGGCAGAGCATTCTGCGGCTGTTTGGGGTCGATAACGAGAGCTTCGCGCTGGCGGGCGCGGTCATCATCTTCCTCATCGGCCTGGAAATGATACTCGGCATCCAGCTGTTCAAGTCCGACCTCACGGCCAACACCGGCTCCATTGTGCCGCTGGCGTTTCCGCTCATCACCGGGGCCGGCACCATGACCACGCTGCTCTCGCTGCGCGCCGCCTACACGCTGCCCAACATCCTGGTCGGCATCTTGCTGAACCTGCTTTTTGTGTACGCCGTGCTCAAAACCAGCGCCTGGATTGAGCGCCAGCTCGGCAAAGCCGGCGAGGACGTGCTGCGCCGCGTGTTCGGCGTCATCCTGCTGGCCATCGCCATCAAGCTGTTCAAAGCAAATTTTTAACATCTGAACGTCCTGCTGAGCGCAGCGAAGCATCTTGCCTGCTTCGTTGCTTCGAGTAAATTATTAATTAGTGACTGCGGGCAAGATGCTTCGGCTGCGCTCAGCATGACGTTCTGCTAATCCCATTCCCCTTGATTCACCTGTTCACCGACGGCTCGGCGCGCGGCAACCCTGGCCCCGGCGGCTACGGCGCCATTCTGCGCTACGGACCGCACGAAAAAGAGCTTACCCAGGGCTTCCGCCTCACCACCAACAACCGCATGGAGTTGCTGGCCGTCATCGTCGGCCTCGAAGCCGTGACCCGCCCCGAGCTGCCCATCCGCGTCGTGTCCGACTCCAAGTACGTGGTCGATGCCGTGGAGAAAAAGTGGGTCTTCGGCTGGGCCGCGAAGTCCGATTTCGGCAAGAAGGCCAACGAGGACCTGTGGCGGCGCTTCCTGCGCATCTACAAGCAGCGCACCGTCACCTTCCACTGGATAAAAGGCCACGCCGGCCACGCCGAAAACGAGCGCTGCGACGTGCTGGCCGTGCAAAGCGCCCTGGGCAAAGGCCTGCTGGTGGACGAGGGGTACGAGGCCATTGCCCAAGCCAGTAGCTGACGCCACACGCTGTGAGCTTCCTGGATATTGTTGGGATGGCGCTTTGGTGGGCCATGTTCTGCACGCCCTTGCTGACCATTCCTTTTGCATGGCAGCTGCTACCCATTCGTAAAATCTATCGAGTGGTTTTTTCGATTTTGATTGGGCTTTTTCTTGCTGCTCTATTATCAGGGGCTCTTTATGTCTTGAGCATAACCATAGTCCTCAGAAACGGGATAGGGCCAGGATAATGCTTAACGTCCTCACCGTGTAGGGTGCGGGGCTTGCCCCCGCCCGCCGTTGCCCCCCCCTGCGCTAATCGTTCAACGGCGGGCGGGGGCAAGCCCCGCACCCTACATCGTTTACTATAACCCAGGTACGCGCTAGTTTTGCCCAACGACTACTTCCAGTTCCAGCAGTTCCGCATCGAGCAAGGTGATTGCGCCATGAAGGTGAGCACCGATGCCTGCCTGCTGGGCGCGGCGGCCGACCTCACCGGCGCCACCCGCCTGCTCGACATTGGCACCGGCACCGGGCTGCTGGCGCTCATGGCCGCCCAGCGCCACCCCACCGTCGAAATCGAAGCCGTAGAAATTGACGCCGCTGCTGCTGCGCAGGCGGCGGCCAATGCGGCGGCCAGTCCGTGGGTCGGGCGCATTCACATTTATGGCAAAAGTCTGGGCGAATATGCGGCTACGCAGCCTTCACCGTTCAGCCACCTTATCTGCAATCCGCCGTTTTTCCGGCAGTCGCTGCGCTCGCCCGATGCGGCGCGCACCACCGCCCGCCACGAGGCGGCCGACACGCTTTCCTTCGAAGCGTTGGCGGCTTTTGCGGCGGCGTTTCTGGTCCCCGCCGGCCTGCTGACCGTGCTGCTGCCGCCGTCGGAGATGCTGGCATTTGAAGCCGTGGCGGCGGTGGCAGGGCTGTATCCGGCCACGCGGCTGGTGGTGCGGCACCGGCCCGGCAGCCGGCCGCTGCGGCACATCGTGGGGTTTGGGCGCGGGGCGGGCACGGCGTCGGAATCGGAATCGGAGCTGACGATTCGGACGGCGGCGGATGAGGGGGAATATTCGGCGGAGTTCCGGGCGCTGCTGGCAGGGTTTTACCTGGCGCTGTAGCGCGCTTGTAGCACATGCTTTAGCTTGTGCCCGGATGGTGTCGGAGAACGATGCACAAGCTAAAGCATGTGCTACAAGCGGCTACACAAGCCCCTCTAGCAGGCCCAGCTTCTCGCGGTGCAGGCTGTCGAGCAAGTCCATTTCCAGCGTCCCGAACCCGGCGGCGGCGTAGTGCCGCTGCACGCGCCCGCCCACCAGCACCGAGATTTCATTGGCGGTTTCGGTGAGGGCACCCAGGATGTGCGAGGTGAGCAGGATGCCCGTGCCCCGGTCGCGCAGGCGCTTCAGAATGGCTTTCAGCAGCAGGTTGGCTTCGAGGTCGAGGCCGTTGAAGGGCTCGTCGAGGATGAGGTAGTCGAGGTTTTGGACGAGGAGGGCCAGCAGGGCCAGCTTCTTGCGCATGCCGGCCGAGTACTCGTCGGCATACTGGTCGAGGGGCAATTCCAGCAGCTGATTCCAGCCGGCAAAGTCGACCACGGGCCGGCCCCGCGCCTGCAGGCAGAACTCCAGGTACTCGCGCCCGGTGAGGCGCGGGTAGAAATACGGCTCGTAGGGCAGCAGGCCGGTGTGCGCGCGCACGGCCCGCCCGGCCGTGTCGCGAATGGTGCCCGCAAAGTCGCTTTCCAGCCCGTAGAGGCAGTTGATGAGCGTGGTTTTGCCCGCGCCGTTGGCCCCCACCAGGCCGTGAATGGTACCGGGAAGCAGGTTCAGGCTCACGTCGTGCAGCACAACGTGGGGGCCGTAAGCTTTGCGCAGGTTCAGGATTTCAAGCATTAGTAGCTAAAAGCGTGATGGGCTTATCATCTGGATTCAGGCCTGCTGTTGCTCCCCCAGCACCTGCCGCATGCGCCGCCGGCTTTGCCAGATGAGGCCGCCCACCGCCACGAGCATGAGCACCGGGTATTCGGGCCGGCCAACTGCCGTGAGAGCCACGGCCAGCACCAGCCCCTGCGTGGTGCGAATGTGCGCCGCGTTGGGATAGAAGGCGTACTTCGCCAGAATCAGCAG
The DNA here is from genome assembly GCF_054780555.1 of Hymenobacter daeguensis. NCBI lineage: Bacteria > Pseudomonadati > Bacteroidota > Cytophagia > Cytophagales > Hymenobacteraceae > Hymenobacter > Hymenobacter daeguensis. The sequence continues at coordinate 211,227 of NZ_BAAGWC010000005.1, read as the reverse complement.
CCCCACCAGCCCGAGCCAGACCACCGCCACCGCCAAGGCGCCGCTCCCGCCTATCGGCCCCACCGCCAGCAGCCAGAAAAACGGCGCCGCCGTGAGGGCCGCGTAGCCCAGCCCCAGCAGCAGGCGCCGCCGCAGCACCTGCCGGGTGCTGCGGGCGGCCACTACCAACATGGCCACCGGCTCGGGCGTGCCGTAGCAGCCCAGCACCACCAGCAGCCACCCCAGCAGCGCCAGCACCGTGCCCAGCGGCGAAGCCTGGTGCTGCCAGATGGCGCCCGCCAGCAGCAGCGGCCAGGCCCACTGCCCGCCCAGGCGCAGCCCGCTCACCCACTCAAACGCCTCGCTGCGAAACGGGCTGCGGGCACGGTGCCGGCTGCTGCGGCTTTCGCGGGCGGGCGGCAGCGCAGCCACGGCCGCCCCCAGCGCCACCGTGAGCGCCGCCGCTCCCCAGTGCCCAAACCCGGACAGTGCGGCAGCGAGTGGCAGCGTGGCCAGCCCATATTCCACCGCCAGCCAGCGCCGAAACGCCGGGGCACTCGTGGCCAGAAAGCGCAGGTCGGCCGGCTGCCGGTGGGCCGGGGCCAGCGCCAGCGCCGTGAGCACCGGCACCGCCCACTGGGCCGGCGGGTGCGTGGCCGCCAGCACCACCCCGCGCCCAATGGCCAGCACCAGCAGCGGCCCCAGAAAAGCCAGCCGCAATGGCCCGATTTCACGCAGCAGGCGCAAGAGCAGGCGGAAGCGCAGGTGTAGGTAGGCCCGGAGTGGCATCATGCACGAAAGTAACGCCGGCCGAACGGCAGCTATTGTGGCGCACCAACGGCACGAACCTTTGTCACCGCCCGTTCGTCTGCACAGGCGGCCATCCAACATTCCATTCCTGCCAATGCTGCTTCCAAAGTCTTTCCGGCTACTCTGCTGTTTTTGCCTGGCTATGGCATTGGCCCTGCCCGGTTTCAGCCAGGGGCGCGACACGGTTTTTGCCGTGCACAAGCTCTTTCGCGAGCAGCGCGGCAGCAGCGCCGCATACGCAGCTGCGGCCGATACGGCTTTCTCCCACAGGCGCTACGCCCGGCGTCCCGACGGCCGCCCCACCGCCCAGGAGGCCCGCCAGGATACCCTGGCCGGGGCCGGCTTCGCCACCGTGGGCCAGCTCAAAGCCAGCCGCTACAGCCCCGAGCGGGAGGCCGCCATCATCGAAGGATATGCTTTGGGCAACCCTATTCCGGCCGACATCCGGCGCAAGCTGCGCCGCAAGCACTTCCACCGCACGGCGCAGGATGTGGTTGGGGGCCGTTAGGCCCACGCGTGCCGAATGCGAACGGCTTCCGCCAAAACCCATAAGCGGGTGGGCCTGCCGCCGGGCATTATTTTTCCTGATGGGAATTGATTAGCTACCGACGGCCTCGATGTGATGCGCCGCAGTTCCAACACGCAGCACCTTACCGACAAGCTGACTTACTACTACCAGATAGACCCCATTCGCCAGGAGATTCTCCCGGCCGATACCAGGCTTAGAAATACCCTCAACGTGCCGGGGCCGACATAATGCTTGACATCGGCAACATCCACAAGGACGTGCAAAAGGTCAACGGCGAAACTGTGGACCTTGGTCCCCTCCACGCTTACTAGGAAGTCGCCAAGCTTCCCTAATGCCCCGGGGTGCTATCGAAGACATGACCGGCCCAACCGAAAACGTCACTGGTCATCAGAAAAGCCGGCTGGGCGGCCAACGGACGGCTTGGGTCGTTTGAACGTGGTAGCGCGGACTACAGAGTCCGCGCCACCTCTTCCTCGCTGAACCGGATGCCATACTCCGCCGCCAGCTCGTCCAGAATGGGCTCGTACAGCGCCGGCTGTACCGGAATGAGCACGCCGCGCTGGGCCACCTCGCCGCGCACCAGGCGGCGCACGGCCATGCCCAGCGGCAGGCCCACGGTTTTGGCCATGCCGGTGTGGGTGGCGTCGTCGCCCTCCACGGCCAGCGACGACGTGAGGCGGTGCGGCACCCCAGCCAGCTCGTATTCGAAGAGGTGCTGCATCACAATCAGGTCGTGGTCGTGGGGCTGCAGCTGCCATTTTTCGGCCAGCAGGCGCTCCAGCAGCTGGGCGGGCGTGGCGTGGGCGTGGCCCACCGGGCGGTCGGAAAACAGCCCCAGCCAGTGCAGGCGGCCCATTTCTTCGCCGGCGGGGTTCAGCCCCAGGTAGGTGGCCACGCGCTGGGCCAGGTCGAGGTGCGGAATGAGCGAGGTGGGCAGGTAGGCCTCCACCAACGCGGCCCAGGTCATGGTTTCGGGGTTGTCGAGGTTCACGCTGTCGTCGGTCAGGCCCAGGCGCACCAGCGCGTGCCAGGCAGCGCTGTAGCCCGGCCGGCGCAAGGTGCCGCGCAGGATGGTGGGAATTTCCTCCAGCCCATACGGCGCCCGGTAGCTCAGCGAGTCGCGGTTGGCGTAGCCCTCAAACTCGCCGTACTCCGGCAGCGTCAACGTTTCGGTCCGGCAAAACAGGTGCTGGTACGGGATGAAGCGCAGGTGCCCGTTTTCGAGGAATTTGGCCGTGCCCTGGCCGGCCAGCACCACGTTGCGCGGGTTCCAGGTGAACTTGTATTTCCACGGATTGTCGCCTTCCGCCGCCGGGGCCAGCAAGCCGCCGCAATAGCTTTTGAAAGAAGTAATGACCCCGCCCCGCGCCCGAATGTGGGCAATGGCCCGCATGGCCGACATGTGGTCGAGCCCCGGGTCGAGGCCGCATTCCATGAGCAGCGTCACGCCCGCCGCCCGCGCCTCGTCGTGCAGCGCCCTGATTTCGGGGCTTACGTAGCTGGCCGTGGCCAGGTGCCGGCCGTGGCGCAGGCAGGCCCGCGCCACCAGCGGGTGCAGCGCGGCCGGCAGCATCGAAATCACCACGTCGGCCTGGGCCACCAGCTCTTCCAGCAGCGCTTCGTTTTCCGTTGAAAAGGGCACGGCGCGGGCATATTGCGAGTGCGCCGCCAGCACCGGCGCCAGGTGGGCGGGGTTGGCATCGGCCACGGTCAGAAACCAGTTTTCGGTGGGCGCGTGGCGCAGCAGGTATTGAATGAGGGACGAGGCCGAGCGGCCGGCCCCGAGGAGCAGAAGGCGGGAAGTCATGCGGGCAAAAGTAGCGCGGACTTCGCAGTCCGCGTCCCCGCGCCCATGAAACGACGGCCGTGAGTCCGGCCCAGCGGGGCGGCTCCTTCCACCTATTTTTACCGGCCATTCCCTTGGCAGCTTCGGCAGCTATTCCCCACTCATTGCCCATGCACTGCACTTTCTGGCTGCTGTCGGCGCTGCTGCTCAGTGCTGCCACTGCGGGGGGCCAGCCCGGCACCCGCGCCGTTCCCGCCGCCCGTTTCGACCACTACGCAGCCCCGGGGCCGCGCCATTGGCGGGGCACCATCGGCCAGCTGGCCGTCACGCTGGACCTGGATTCGGGCCGCTGGGGCTTCAGCGGCAGCTATTGCTACGACCGGCGCGGCCAGCCCCTACGCTTCAGCCAGCCAGCGGCTAAAGGCCGGAAATCTGGTCAAATCCGGCTCAATGAAAGCGCTTTTGATAATGAAACGGGTGTCTCTACCGCAACGGGCTATTTCCTGCTCGATGGTCCTCTGCGCAGCCCCCTCACCGGCACCTGGCACAGCCCCGATGGCCGCCGCACCCTCCCCGTAGCCCTGCACGAAACCTACGCCGACGCCCTGGCCTACGATTCCGAAACCTGGGAGGTCCGGCAATTCAGCCGTGGCAACGATTACGACAGCACCCGGCTCGATTCGGCAGAGCTGCGCCAAGCCTACCTGCACTTCCGCTCGCCCCTGGCCGCCACCCGCCCGCTACGGGCGGCGCTGGGCCGGCCCGTGCCCCCGCCGCGCATGCCCCGCTACCTCGACTCGCTGCTCCGCGCCCGCCATTCTGGTCAGTACGACTACTTCTTTTATGGCGATACCTACGTGGCCTACAACAGCAATTACCTCTTTTCGGTGGTGCAGTTCGACCGTTTTATGGCGGCCGAGGACGAAGGAATGGGCACGCACGAACGGAGCCAGAGCAGCACTTATGACCTGCGCACCGGCCGCCGCCTGCGGCTGGCCGACCTGCTAACGCCCGGCTATGAGGTGCAGTTGCGCCGCTGGCTGCTTCAGGGCCTGAAACCGGTTTGGGAGAATGCCTACTACGACGGCGTGGGTGCCAACGGCAAGCTGCCCACCGGCGGCTTTCTGATAACGGGCACCGGGCTGCGCTTCGCCTACGATGACCGCGACGACGAGCGCCTGGGCAGCCCCGGCCCCTACCACGCCGACCGCTCTGTTGAAGTCGAGATTCCCTACGAGAAACTACTGCCCCTCATCCGCCCCAACGGCCCGCTCGCGGCCCTGCTCCGCGAGCGGCACCTGCGCCCCGCGAAACCAGTCCCGTGACAGCGGAACTGCACCATTGGCCCGGCATGCGGCAAGGCTGATGACTTTCGCCTATCTTCGCCGCCCCCTAATCCCGCCCATATGGCCCGCCATTCCCGCCAGCAGCTTCTCGCCTACGAAGAGCTGGACTCCGCTACCGACCTCACCCCTGCCGAGCAAGCCACCTGGCAGGCCGCCCGCGACGCCACGGCGCACGCCTACGCCCCTTATTCCGGCTTTCATGTGGGGGCTGCCCTGCTGCTGGCCGACGGCACCATCTTCCGGGGCACCAACCAGGAAAACGCCGCCTACCCCAGCGGCCTCTGCGCCGAGCGCACGGCCTTGTTTGGCCTGGCGGCCAATCAGCCCGGCCACGCGCCCATCGTGGGCATGGCCGTCGCCGCCCGCCCGGCCGCCGGCGACTTTGGCGCGGCCCTGCCCTGCGGCGCCTGCCGCCAGGTAATGCTGGAATACGAAAGCCGGCAGGCCCGGCCCATCCCGCTGCTGCTGCCCAGCCGGGCGGGCACCATCCTGCGCTTCAGCACCCTGGCCGCCCTCATGCCCTTCAACTTTTCGGCCGACGACCTGCCGCCCGCCTAAGCGATATGGAGCGTCACCTCACCGTCAGGCGCACTGCCCGCTATCAGCAGCTGGGCGAGCTGTCGGCAGCTACCCGGCGCGTGTGGTTCGTGTGCCACGGCTACGGGCAGCTGGCCGCCTACTTCATCCGTCACTTCGCCTTCCTGGCCGAAGCCGACCCGCACACCGTCATCATCGCGCCCGAGGGCCTCTCCCGCTTCTACCTCACCGGCACCAGCGGCCGCGTCGGCGCCAGCTGGATGACGCGCGACGACCGCCTGCACGAAATCGACGACCACGTAAACTTCCTCAACCAGCTGGCCGAAAAAGTGCTCGACGAATGCCTGCCCGATGTGCAGGTAACGGTACTGGGCTTCTCGCAGGGCACGGCCACCGTCAGCCGCTGGCTGGCGCAGGCCTGGCTTAGGCCCGCTCATCTCATCCTTTGGGCCGGTGGCTTCCCCGAAGACCTGGACGCTACCGTTGCGCAGTCCCTGCTGCATGCGCTCAGACTTACCATCGTCATCGGCTCCGATGATGAATACATCCCCTCATCCCAGGCCGAACAGCAGTTTGAACGGTTAGAGGCGTTTGCCGCCCAAACGCAACTTGTCACTTTCAACGGCAAGCACGAACTGAACCGGGGCGTGCTGGAAAAGCTCGCTAGCAGCTAATCCACTTCGTTGGCTACAAAAAGGGCTCTTCGCTTAGCGGAGAGCCCTTTTTGTAGTTGTAAGCCTCTTCCGGCTGCTACTTCCGCGCAATGGTAGTGGCCGCGCCCTGTGCGCCCGCCAGCACCAGCACCTCGGCAATGGTGACGTGCGGCGGCCGCGTCACCATAAAGACGATGACCTCGGCAATATCTTCCGCTTTCAGCGGCTCAAAGCCTTCGTACACCTTCGCCGCCCGTGCCTCATCGCCCTTGAAGCGAACCTGCGAAAACTCGGTTTCCACCGCGCCGGGGTTCACCTCGGCCACGCGCACGCCGGTGGGCAGCAGGTCGAGCCGCATGGTTTTGGTCAGCATCTGCACAGCCGCCTTGGTAGCGCAATACACGTTGCCATTGGCATACGCTTCCTGCCCGGCAATGGAGCCCACGTTCACAATAAAGCCGGTCTGGCGGGCCGTCATGCCCGGCAGCAGGGCGTGCGTCACGTTCAGGAGGCCGCGTACGTTGGCATCCAGCATCTGGTCCCAGTCGGCCGGGTCGCCGCTTTGGATGGGGTTCAGGCCGTGGGCGCCGCCGGCGTTGTTCACCAGCACATCGGGGGCGCGCAGAGCCTCCGGCAGCGTGGCCACGGCGGCCTCTACGGCCGCCCGGTCGCGCACGTCAAATGCCAGCACGTGCACGGGCACCGGGGCCAGCTGGGCCGCCAGCTCTTCCAGCCGCTCGCGCCGCCGGCCCGTCACCACCAGCTCGAAGCCGGCCCCCGCCAGCGCCACCGCCGTAGCCCGGCCAATTCCCGACGATGCGCCGGTGATAAATGCGGTTTTCATGCTTTCAAAAAAGAGTCGTCGGCATCGGGTAGTTAGCAGTCAGACCAGAAGTTACCGACCACTGACTACCCAATGCCGACTACCGGAAAATTAGTTTTGAATGTTGATGTACAGCGTCACCGAGCTGGTGCTGAGGCTTTGCAGGCTGTTGCTGAAAATGTCGTTGTGCGGCACCAGCAGGTTTTTCAGCCCGTGCGAGAAGCGGATTTCCGGCGCCAGCTTAAACAGCGGGTAAAACAAGTCCAGCCCCACGCCATACTCCAGCGTCAGGTCGCTATCAACGGCCCGCAGCTGGTTGCGCAGCGGGTCGCTCCGGCGGTTGCTGGCCGTCAGCACGGGGTTGATGCCGGCTATCATGTACATACGCGAGTTGCGGCGGCGGTCCGACTGATACTTCAGCAAAATCGGAAACTGCACCACCGTCGACGTCACTTCCTGCGTCACGATGGAATCGGGCTTCTGGTAGCCGTGCGGTGTAAACTCCACCTTGCGCGTCAGGAAGTTTACCCCCGGCGCAAAGCGCAGGATAAACGGCGACTCCGGCCCGCCCAGCCGTGCATCGCCAATAAAGCCCACGCCCAGACTGGGGCTATAGATGGCATTGGCCGTGACGTTCTTGTTGGCGATGTACTGCGCCGACTGCTCAATCACGAAGCGCGAGGCGGAAAAGCTGACGTACATGCCCGGGTGAAACCACCGGTCGTCGTAGTTCGCCAGGTTCTTGACCGTGATGGACTTAAGCGTGCCGTTCTTGCCCCGATTGGCGCGCGAGCTGGCCTTGCGCTGCGCCTGCGCCGCCCCCGGCAGCAGCAGGAAAGCCAGCACCAGCAGCGCCAGCGGCTTTAGTTGTGCGCCGTGTAGATGGAGCTGATTCCGAAAGTGAGTGGTTGCCATGCAGGTTGTTTGAAGCCGACTTTGGTCAGAATGGCCAGAAAGTCGGGGCCGTCCGGGAATGCCTGCACCGAAGCGGGCAGGTAGGTATAGGCCGACTGGTCTTTGGAAATCATCTTGCCAAAAACCGGCAGCACCCGGCGGAAGTAAAAATTATAGGCTTGCTTGAGCGGAAACGCCGTCGGCTTGCTGAATTCCAGAATAACGAGCTTGCCGCCCGGCCGCAACACCCGGCGCATCTCGGCCAGCCCGGCTTCCAGATGCGCAAAGTTGCGCACCCCAAACGAGGCCGTCACCGCATCAAACTCCCCGTCCTTGAACGGCAGGTTTTCCGAGTCGCCCAGCTCCAGCTGAATGCGGTTGCCCAAGCCTTTGGCGGCCAGCTTGCGGCGGCCCACCTCCAGCATGCCTTCCGAAATGTCCACGCCGGTCACCTGCGCATCGGGCGCGGCGGTGCGCAGCGTTTCGATGGCGAAGTCGGCCGTGCCGGTGGCAATGTCCAGAATGCGCGCCGGACGCAGGGTTTTCAACTCATCCACCGCCTTGCGCCGCCAGTAAATGTCGGTGCCCACGCTGAGAAAGTGGTTGAGGAAATCGTACTTGCCCGCGATGGAGTTAAACATCTGGGCAACCTGCGATTTCTTGTCGGCGGAGTTGTCTTTATAGGGTAATACTGCCATGAGCGGGCGCAAAGAACGTAAGTGAAGCGGGAAAATTGTCCTTCCCCAACGCCCAACCGGGCCGGTTTGTTAAGCAATGCGGCTACAAAAGAAAGCCAAAGATGCCAGCAGCCGCACAAAAAAAGCGGGCCGGGCAATGTGCCCGGCCCGCTTCGCAGCCCAATGGCCTGAACTATAAATTAGTTCTTGGCTTTCACTTTGGTTTTTTCGCCGCTGGCGTCTTTGGCTTTGGCATCCAGCTCACCGTCTTTCGTGATGGTTTTGGATTTGTCGCCGGCCGCGCCTTTGGTTTTCACCTTCACTTTGTCCGAATCCTCGTCCACTTTGGTTTTCACCTTGGTGCCGTCGGCCATCTTCACTTTGCTCTTGCCGGGCGTGAGCGGAGCAGCAGTCGTGGTGGTAGTGGTCGAAGTGCTGGTGCCCGTGGTGGTCGAAGCGCCCGAGTTGTTGTTGATAACCGGCATGGTTTCGCCTTCTTTCAACACCACTTTGAACTCATCGCGGCGGTTAAGCTGCATGTTCTCAGGCGAATCGTTCGGAGCCGCCGGGCGACGCTCGCCGTAGCTCACCGTCGTCATGCGGGTTTCGGCCACCCCCTGCTTCTTCAGGTAGTTGAAGGCCGCGTTGGCACGGTTCTGACCCAGTACCATGTTGTACTCGTCGGTATTGCGCGAGTCGCAATGGCCTTCAATCGACATGTTGATGCCGGGGTTGGCCATCAGAATCTGGCTGATTTCGTTCAGGCGGGTAATCGACTCCGGACGCAGCTTGTACTTGTCGGTATCGAAGTAGATGTTCTTGGCGGCGAACAGGTTGTTCGAGGTAGTATCTACATAGTTGATGTAGAAGTTCTTCGTGATGGTCGTCGAGTCATTCGTCGAAACCGGCACGGCAAACTCCTGCGTCTCAATGTTTTTGCCATCCTTGCTCACGGCCACCTGGTAGGTACGGCCCGAAAGCACAGCTACCTGATATGCACCATCGGGCTTGCTGATGTCGCGGAAGCTCAGGGCCGTGTTGTCGGCCTGCTTGCCGGTGAACACCAGTTCCACGCCCGGAATTACCGTCGTGCTGTCCTTCTTCGAGAACACCTTACCAACGATGTTGGCGTTCTTGATGTAGTTGATGGTGTAGATGTCCTTCTCGCCGTAGCCACCGATGCGGTACGAGCTGAGGTAGGCATACGAGCCATCGGGGCTCAGGCGGTAGTAGGAGTCATCATCGGGCGTGTTCACGGGGTAGCCCATGTTCACGGCCGGGCCCCACTTGCGGCCACCCTCGTCGTACTCCGACTTGAAGATGTCATAACCACCCATCGTGTTGTGGCCGCGCGACGAGAAATACAGCGTTTTGCCGTCTTTGCTAAGGTACGGGCTGTCATCGTCGTATTTGGTGTTGATGTTGGCACCAAGCGACTTGGGCGTGCCCCAGTCCGAGCCGGTCGAGGTGCGCGTCGACTGATACAGGTCCAGCGTGCCGTCTTCCGAGTACTTACCAGTCGAGAAAATAATGGTCAGGCCGTCTGGCGTGATGTAGGCATCCGACTCGAAGGCTTTCGAGTTGATGTTGCCATCCAGCGGCTTGGGAGCCGTCCAGTCGCCACCGCTCTTATCCGTCACGAAAATGTCACCGTTGTTGTCGTTGCGGTACATCAACATCTTGGTGTCGTTGTCGAACAGTTGAATCGAAGCGTCGTGGCCTTTGCCGTTCAGCACACCGCTCAGCGAACGGGGCTTCTGCCAGTTCTCGTCGTCGATGCGGGTCGATTCGAAGATGTCTTCGTAATACTCACCGTCGGCGGCTACGCTCTTGTTCTTTTTATCGCTCACGCTGCCGCTGGCACCGGTCACGGCCTCGCCACGCGAGGTGAAGATGAGCAGCTTGTCATCGGACGAGATTACCGGGCTGTGCTCCGAAAACTGCGTGTTGATGACCGGGCCCAGGTTCTTCACAAAAATGTCCTTGGGCGAGTTGAACTGCACCTTGGCGTTTTTGCTGTGCTGAATCCACTGCGCCAGCTCTTCTTTGCGCTGGTCGTTCTTTTTCAGCGTGGCGTTGTAGGCCTGAAAGTGGGCCACGGCCTCGTCGAAGTTATAGTTGAGGTGGTCAACCCGGCCGAGCCAGTATTCCACGTCCTTCGAAACTTTCGGCTTCAGCTTTTGCGCTTTGTAGATGTAGTCGCTGGCTTTCTCTTTGTCGAATGACATATAGGAAATGCCGGCGTTAAACAGCGCCTTGGCGTTGTTCGGGTCTTTGGCCAATACCTTCTCGTAGTAAGGAATGGCAGCGCGGTAGTTTTCCTGCTCGAAGAACTTGTTGCCGGTTTTGAGGTCCTTACGCGTGCTTTGCGCCTGGGCCGGAGTGGCGATAGCGGCGGTGAGGGCAACGGCGCACGACGCTTGCAGTAACCTTCTGGATAAGTTGTCCATTGGAGGAGTGATTTGAAAAAAAGAAATTTCTGAAGGGGTTGTAAGTGAAATCGCCGGGCCCGGGGGTAGCGGCAGCGGACTATATTTTGGGCTTATACTGAAAAACCACGGCAGGGTTAGGCTTTAATGCACATTTGCGCAGAAGGTAACCGTGCCCAACAGATAATAATAGCCCCGCCAACTGGCGCCAGGAAGTGACCACTGGCGGGCAAAGATAGACGGCCGGCCTGCGAAAAGCGGTTTTGGAGCAAAATATCGGCCATTCAACGGTGGTCGAGTGCGGGAGCAGCGGCCCGCTTGTTTGGCAGGCATGCCGCGCAAATATAGAAGCGCCACTGAAATAGCCATTCATGGCAGCATTTTTATTTGTCCGGCTTCGGCTGGCATTCGGGTGTAATTTTGCGGCCCACACAGGCCCTATTTAATTCCCTTATTTCATGCTTATTCACGATGCCCAATTCCTGACGAGTAATTCGCGGGCAGACCTGTGCCCGGCCCCTACCATGCCCGAATACGCCTTTATTGGCCGTTCCAACGTCGGAAAATCGTCGTTGATAAATATGCTGACCGGGCGAAATGGTTTGGCAAAAACTTCTGCCTCCCCCGGCAAGACACAATTAATTAATCATTTCGTTATTAACGATAATTGGTATCTGGTCGATTTGCCGGGCTACGGCTACGCGAAGGTGAGCAAAGCCGCCCGCGCCGAATGGGCAAAGATGATTAATTACTATTTGCGCAACCGGCCCAACCTGATGTGCGTGTGCGTCCTCATCGACTCGCGCCACGCACCGCAGGCCGTGGACCTGGAATTCATGGAAAAGCTGGGCGAAGAAGGCATTCCGTTCGTGATGATATTCACGAAGGCCGATAAGCAATCGACGGCCCAGACCCGGGCGCTGCTGGCCGAGTACCTGCGCAAAATGAGCGAAATCTGGGACGAGCTGCCGCGCTACTTCGTGACTTCGGCCGAAAGCCGGCTGGGGCGCGAGGAGGTGCTGGGCTTTATTGAGGAAGTAAACCAGCAGTGGAAGGAGGATGCCGCAGCCAATGCGTAGATTGGCCCTTAAATTGCCAACCGCGCCCTGAACCCGGCCGGTTCATCTGGCTTTCTTATCCCTCCGCCCCTCTTTTATTTCATCATGACCAAAAACATTTCCCTTCCGCAGCTGGCCCTGGGCCTGTTGCTGGTGGCTGCCGCGCCGGCCGCCGCCCAAACAACTCCCAACACCACCCCGCCCAAGTCGCAGACGGAGCAAGGCACCGGCATCGGCTCGGTGGGCAAGTCCATTCCGGTGGCCGAATACTACGAAGGCGGCCAGGCGGCGATGTACGAGTTTATTGCCAAGGAGCTGAAATACCCGCCGCTGGCCAAGCGCAACCGCATTCAGGGCCAATGCATCATCAGCTTCCAGCTCAATGCCGATGGCACGATGCAGGACCTGCGCATTGTGAAGCAGCTGGGCGGCGGCACCGGCGAAGAAGCCCTGCGGGTGGTGCGCCTGCTGAAGTTTAAGCGGCCCGAGCTGCCCATCCGGGCCAGCCTGCCCATCGTGTTCAAGCTCGGCGTGACCGGCTCGAACGCGTTGGAAGGACAATAGTCCGTAGTTTTGCCCTGTTGAATGAAGGATGAGGAATGAGGAATGAAGAATGGCCGTAGGGCCGGCATTCGTTTTTCGTTCCTCATTCTTCATTCCTCATTTTTCATTCCTCATTTACGTTACAATGCCCTACGAATTGCAAGAGTTGGCCGCCATCAGCGGCATGCCCGGCCTGTACCGCCTGGTGCGCGCCGCACGCCACGGCGTGCTGGTGGAAAGCCTCGACGAGAAAGCGACCCGCACGCTGGCCCCGGCCCGCAACAAAGTGTCGCTGCTGTCGGAAATTTCCATCTACACCCAGGACCCCAACGAAACGGTGCCGCTGACGGAAGTGTTCGAGCGCATTTACCAGAAGCACGGCGCGGCCTCGCCCGTTACCTCCAAATCGAGCGAAGGCGAGCTGACCGACTTCCTGGCGGGTGTGATTCCGGACTACGACCGCGAGCGGGTGTACCTGTCCGACATCAAGAAGCTGGCCAGCTGGTACGGCATCGTGAGCAAGCACCGCCCCTACGTGGCAGCCCCGGCGGCCACCGAGGCGACGGAAGACGCGCCGGCTGCCGAAGCCGTTGAAGAAGCGCCGAAAGCCAAGTCGAAAAAAGCGGCCAAAGCCCCCGAGCCCAGCGCCGACGAGCCCCTGAGCACCGGCGGCGTGATTCCGGCTGCCGATGTAGCCCCGGCCGCCGAGGGCAACCCCGAGGCCGCCGCCCCGGCGAAGAAAAGCCGCAAGAAGGCCGAGTAGTCGGCTCCGGATTCCATCACAAAAAAGCCCTTCCTGATTTTCAGGAAGGGCTTTTTTGTGTCTTCTTGTTTGATAGCGCTACTTGGCGACGGCCACTTTCACGGGGATTTCCTTCGCCGCTTTCTCTTTGGGTTCTTCGGCCTGCGGCTGGCTGGCTTTGGCAATCAGGGCTTCGGCCTGCTCGACCAGCTCTTTGCTGCCGATGAAGACGGGGCAACGCTCGTGCGGCACTTTGGGCTCGATTTCCATGGTGCGCTGGGTGCCGTTGCTGCTCTTGCCGCCGGCCTGCTCCACAATGAAAGCCAGGGGGTTGCACTCGTACATGAGGCGCAGCTTACCGTTGGGGGCTTTGGCCGTGGCGGGGTACACGTAGATGCCGCCTTTGAGCAGGTTGCGGTGGAAATCGGCCACCAGCGAGCCAATGTAGCGGGCCGAGAAGTTCTGGTTCTTGCACTGCTGCACAAAGGCGGCCACCCCGGGCGAGAAAGAGTCGGAGCTGCCCTCGTTGATGGAGTAGATATTGCCGGTTTTGGGCGTCTGAATGTCGGGGTGCGAGAGAAAGAATTCGCCCAGCGAGTGCTCGTAGGTGAAGCCGTTGACGCCGTTTCCCGTGGTGTACACCAGCATGGTGCTGGAGCCGTAGATGACGTAGCCGGCGGCCACCTGGTGGGTGCCGGGCTGCAGGCAGTCGGCGGCGGTGCCTTCGCGGCCGGTAGGCGACACGCGGCGGTAGATGCTGAAAATGGTGCCGATGCTCACGTTCACGTCGATGTTCGACGAGCCGTCGAGCGGGTCGATGGCCACTACGTACTTGCCTTGGTTGTTGCCGGTCTGAATCATCTCGTCGTCTTCTTCGGAGATGATGGTGCACACTTCGCCGCCGTTGCGCAGGGCGCGGATGAAGCGAATGTTGGCAATGACGTCGAGCTTCTGCTGGTCTTCGCCCTGCACGTTCTGGCTGCCGTAGGCGCCGGCAATGTCGATGAGGCCGGAGCGATTTATTTCGCGGTTGACGATTTTGGCGGCCAGCGCAATGTCACGCAGCAGCTGCGACAATTCTCCCGTGGCGTAGGGAAAATCTTCTTGCTTGCGCATGATAAAGCGGTCGAGCGTGGTGCCGACGGGCAGGGCCAGTTTATTGTGGTCCATAAGCGGTGGGGATAACAAAATGAGTGAGGCAGGAACGTCTGACAAAGCTACTCCAGAGAAGGCAATATTTTTCTCCTAAAAATGGCCGTGACAATGCTATTTTCGAAGCGCAAACGGTTGCCTTTGGGAGTGGTTTTCCGGGCTTCGCTGCAGAAGTTTTCGCCTGATTTCGGCATTGCTTGCGGCCTCTCCTACCTTTGCCGCCCATGGAAAATTTGCAGGTTTACAAATTCGGGGGCGCCTCGGTGAAGGACGCGGCGGCCATTCTCAATTTGCGCAGCATCGTGCAGGCGCACAGCGGGCCGCTACTGATTGTGGTATCGGCCATGGGCAAGACGACCAATGCGCTGGAGGAGATTTACCAGTTAGCCTACGATGGCAAAAGCTACGCTAATAAGGTCACGCACTTAAAGGAATTCCATCTTTCCACGGCATCGGAATTAAGCAGACAATTCGGGGCCGACAGCATGGGAATCGTGCAGAACTTATACGATGACCTGCATGAATTGCTGGAAGACCTTAACCAACTGCTAACCGAAGTAACTAAGGAGCTTGACTACGACAAGCAGTACGACCAGATTGTGAGCCTGGGCGAACTGCTGTCCTCCCGCTTGGTGGCCTTTGCCCTGTCAACCCGCCAAAACGAAATCTGGCTGGACTGCCGCCCCCTTATCCGGACCGATAAAACCTGGCGCGAAGGCCAGGTGAACTGGTCTGCTACCGAAACGGCTGTTCGGGCAGCGGTGCCCGCTATGCTGGCCAAAGGCCCGGTTGTTACGCAAGGATTTCTGGGTTCGACCGCCAGCGGCGCTACCACCACCCTCGGCCGCGAGGGCTCCGACTACACGGCCGCCATCCTGGCCTACTGCCTGCGGGCCGAGGGCGTGACCATCTGGAAAGACGTGCCCGGCCTGCTCAATGCCGACCCCAAAATTTTCCCGGACACGGTGCGCTACCCCGAAATCAGCTACCGCGAAACCATCGAAATGGCGTATTACGGCGCGTCGGTTATTCACCCCAAAACGCTGAAGCCGCTGGCCGAGCGCAACATTCCGCTGCGCGTGAAGTCGTTTGTGGACCCTGCGGCCGACGGCACGCTCATTCACGACTGCCAGCATCCGGCGCTGGCCCCGGCCTACATCCGCAAAACGGACCAGTGCCTGGTGTCCTTCGCCAGCAAAGATTTTTCGTTTATCTCGGAGGAGAATCTGGCGGTGATTTTTGGGGCGCTGGCGCAGGCCAAGCTCAAGATTAATCTGATGCAGAACTCGGCCATCAGCTTTTCGGTGTGCACCGATTTTTCGGAGCGCCGCATTCATGCGCTGCTCGATTTGCTGCGCGAACAATTTACCCTCCACTACAACGCGGGCCTGACGCTGTTTACGATTAAAAATTACGACGCGGCCAGCATCAGCCGCCTCACGGCCGGAAAACGCCTGCTGCTGGAGCAGCGCACCCGCAACACGTTCCAGTTTGTGTGTCAGGCCTGAAGAAGGCCCGCGCATAACCAAGCTGTAGCTAAACCGTTTGTCATCAATTAAACCGCCTGTTATCCTTCGCCAGGCTCAGGATGACAGGCAGCTACTTTAAACAACCATTCTTTTTCCCTCTCCGCAATGGCAGTTCTCGTGGGCAAGCGCGCCCCTTCCTTTAAGGCCACGGCCGTAATTGATGGCAAGCTCGAAGAAGATTTTTCACTGGACCGCTACCTCGGCAAGAAGCATGTGCTGTTCTACTTCTATCCGGCCAATTTCAGCCGCGTGTGCCCTACCGAAATCCTGGCTTTTCAGGACCGCCTGGAAGAATTTGAAAGCCGGGGCGTGGCCGTGGTGGGCTGCTCTACCGACTCGCAATACGCCCATCTGGCCTGGCAGGCAATGCCCCGCGACCAGGGCGGCATTGCCGGCGTGAAGTACCCGCTGGTAGCCGATGCGACCAAAACCATTTCGGCCAACTACGACGTGCTGGGCGGCCACTACGACTACACCGAACAGGCTGAAATGACCTTCGTGGGCTCCCCGATGGCTTACCGGGGCCTGTTTTTGATAGACCGCGACGGTATTGTGCGGCACCAGCTGGTGAACGACCGGCCGCTGGGCCGCAGCCTGAATGAAGCCCTCCGGATGATTGACGCGCTGCAGTTCTACGAGAAGAACGGCGAGGCCTGCCCCGTCGATTGGGAAGCCGATACTGCGAAATAATGGCCGAAAACATCGACTACGCCCGCGTTGCGTAATTTTGGGGCTTGTTACTTCTCTACAACATTGCGCTGGGCCTGTACGGCCTGCTGCTGCGCCTGGCAGCGCCGTTTGTGCCCAAGGCGGCGGCCTGGGTGGCCGGCCGTCGTGGCCTGCTACACCATATTCGCCAAACCATTGGCAACGACCCCGCGCCCCGCGTGTGGTTTCACTGCGCCTCGCTGGGCGAGTTTGAGCAGGGCCGCCCCTTGATGGAGGCCTACCGCAAGGCTTATCCGGGCACTAAAATCGTTCTCACTTTTTTCTCGCCTTCGGGCTATGAAATCCGCAAAAGCTGGCCGGGGGCCGACTACATCTTCTACCTGCCGCTGGACACGCGCCGCAATGCCCGCGCTTTCCTCGACGTGGTGCAACCCCGGCTGGTGGTGTTTGTGAAGTACGAGTTCTGGTATCACTTTCTGAATGAGGCGCATCGGCGCGGCATTCCGGCCATAGTGGTGTCGGCAATTTTCCGGGCCGAGCAGATTTTCTTCAAGCCCTGGGGCGGCTTTTTCCGGAAAATCCTCACGCGCTTCGCCCATATTTTCACCCAGACTGAAACCTCGGCCGCGCTGCTCCGCGGCATTGGCCTGACGCGGGTGAGCGTGGCCGGCGACACGCGCTTCGATACGGTGGTGGCCACGGCCGCCGCGCCGCCGCGCCACCTGCCCGTGGTCGATGCTTTCGTGGCCGATGGCGCGCCGGTGCTGGTGGCAGGCAGCAGCTGGCCCGAAGATTTGCCCGCCCTCACGCCGCTGTTGCAGCGCTATCAAAACGACTTGCGCGTGTTGGTAGCGCCGCACGAAATCAGCGAAACCAACCTGCGCCTGGTGGAAGAAGCCTTGCCGGGCCGGGTGGTGCGCTACTCACAGGCCGATGCCGCCACCGTGGCCCAGGCCCGCATTCTGCTGTTCGATAACGTGGGCCTGCTGAGCCAGCTCTATCGATTTGGCAAGTTTGCCTACATCGGCGGGGCCTTCGGCAAGGGCCTGCACAACACGCTGGAAGCAGCAGCTTTTGGGTTGCCCCTGTTCTTTGGGCCAACGTATGCTAAGTTTCAGGAAGCCATTGAATTGGTGGAGCTGAAATGCGCCTTTCCGGTCCACGACGCTGAAGAATTGGATAAGGCGTTTCGCTACCTGTGGGAGCATGAAGATGCCCGCCTGCGCCTGCAGGACACCATGCTCGACTACGTGCACGAGCAGGCCGGCGCCACCCGTACCATCATGGCCGCATTGCCCGGCCTCACCAACTCCTGACCGTGGATACTCCGGCCCCAACTGCTCTGAAAGTGCTGCACGGCACCGTCGTGAAATCTACCGGCTCCTGGTACCTCGTGCGCGGGGCCGAGGATGGCCAACTGCACCGCTGCCGTCTGCGCGGCAAGTTCAAAATCAAAGGCCTGAAAGCCAGCAACCCCCTGGCCGTGGGCGACCACGTCGAATTCACGGTGGAAGCCCAGACGGAGGGCGCGGGCGTTATCGCGCACATTGCGCCGCGCCGCAACTACATCGTGCGCAAATCGGTGCACAAAACCGGCCACGTCCACATCGTGGCCGCCAATCTGGACCAGGCGCTGCTGGTCGTCACGCTGGTGTCGCCGGCCACCTCGTTCGGGTTTATCGACCGGTTTCTGGTCACGGCCGAAGCGTACCACATTCCCGTCACGCTGCTCTTCAACAAGACCGATTTGTACGACGCCGACGGGTTTGAGTACCAGGCGGAAATTGCGGGCATGTACGCCAGCCTGGGCTACCCCAGCCGTACCTGCGCCGCTACCACCGGCGAGGGCGTGGCCGAAATCGACCAGCTGCTGGATGGCAAAGTGAGCCTGCTGGCCGGCCACTCCGGCGTGGGCAAAAGCACGCTCATCAACGCTCTGGTGCCCGACCTCGACCTGAAAACGGCCGAAATCAGCGACTTTTCCGATAAAGGCGTGCACACCACCACCTTTGCCGAGATGCTGGAAGTGCGCCCCGGCACCTTCATCATCGACACGCCCGGCATCAAAGAGCTGGGCCTCGTGGACCTGCCACCCGCTGAGCTGGCCGGATATTTCCCCGAATTTCGCGCCCTGCTGGGCCAGTGCCGCTACCACAACTGCCAGCACACCCACGAGCCCGGCTGCGCCGTGCGCGAAGCCGTGGACCAGGGCCGCATTGCCCTCCCCCGCTACGACAGCTACCTCAGCATGCTGGCCGGCGAGGACAACCGGCATTAACGCCTGCGGCATAATGAGGAATGAGGAATGAGGAATGAGGAATGAGGAATTTCACTGGGATAATTCCTCATTCCTCATTCCTCATTCCTCATTCCTCATTCCTCATTCCTCATTCCTCATTATGCGAAGCGACCTACTTGGCCAGCGGCAGCACCACGCCATCAATAACGTGGGTCACGCCATTGCTTGATATTACGTCGGCAATCTGCACGGTGGCAGGAGCGTCTTTGCCGTTGCTTACCATTACTTTGCCGTCTTTCACCGAGATGTGCAGCTTCTCGCCGTTCACGGTGGTCAGTTCCTGCCCATCCTTGAGGTCAGCCGCTACGAGGCGGCCGGGGATGACGTGGTAGGTAAGCACACCCTTCAGATTGGCTTTGCTGGCCTCATCCATCAGGCCGGCCAACGCGCCCTTGGGCAGCTTATCGAAAGCCGCGTTGGTGGGCGCGAATACGGTGAAGGGACCGGGGCCCTTCAGGGTTTCGACCAGGCCGGCCTGCTTCACGGCGGCCACCAGCGTGCTCACGCTTTTGGCGCCCATGGCATTGTCGATGATGTCTTTGTCAGCCGTCATGGCCACGCCGTCTACCATTACGCCGCCGGGCTTGGCCATGCGGGCCGAGTCGCCGGCCAGCGCAGCAAGCGAATCGGCGGGGTTGACGGTGCTGGCCGTTTCGGTTTCGGTGGTAGCGGGTTTGTCGTTGCCGCAGCTGGCCAACATCAGCGAAGCTGCCAGGGCGACCATCAGGGGAGCGAAGTGCTTTTTCATGAAAAGGGTGTTGTGAAAAAATGGTTTGAAGCGTGTAAGCCGATAGGGCCGTTGCGCTTACGAAGAAACGGCCCGCGGCGGATGTTTCCCACGTCGGCCGGGTTGTTACCTTCGTCCCGCGGAAGCCGATTGGCTTCGCACATCCACCTCATTCATTAAAATCCCCACATTCGTGAAAACTGCCGAAATCCACACCAAAAAGGGCGTTATGAAGGTTGAGTTCTACGAGCAGGACGCTCCGAACACCGTGAAAAACTTCACCGACTTGGCCAAAGAAGGCTACTACGATGGCCTGACCTTCCACCGCGTCATCCCGAATTTCGTGATTCAGGGCGGCTGCCCCAACACCCGCGTGGGCGCTTCGGGCCGCCCCGGCACCGGCGGCCCCGGCTACAAAATCGACTGCGAAACCAGCGGCGGCCACCAGTACCACGAGCGCGGCGTGCTGAGCATGGCCCACGCCGGCAAAAACACCGGTGGCTCGCAGTTCTTCATCGTGCACTCGCGCGACAACACCGCCCACCTCGACCGCGTGCACACCGTTTTCGGCAAAGTGGTAGAAGGCCTGGACGTCATCGACCAGATTAAGGCCGACGACGAGATTGAACGAATCGTGGTGAAGGAGGAATAGAGCCTCGCCTGACACCCTGAACGCAGTGAAGGACCTTACCACGCCAGAACAAGCTGTTCGAGCGTGATAAGGTCCTTCACTGCGTTCAGGGTGTCAGGCTTTACTTCTTCCCGTCCGGCGCCGGGTGCTCGATTTCCTGCACCAGCTGCCCGTACCAGCCCTCGCCGTACTTGCGAATCAGCGGCTCCTTCAGGAACTGATACACTTTCACGCCCAGCTCGGCGCCGAAAGAGCAGGCCGGGTTGCAGATGCCCCACCGGTCGTAGTTCAGCGCATCGAAGCCTTCGTACTTGGTGATGCGAATGGGGTAGAGATGGCAGCTGATGGGCTTTTTGAACGTAGTGGCGCCCGCCAGATAAGCCTGCTCAATGCCGCATTTCAGAATGCCGCGCTCGTCGTAGAGGGCGTAGGCGCACTCTTTGTCGTCGATGGTGGTTGTGCTGTAGTCGCCTTCCCAATCCTTGATGTACAGGCCCTGCGCCTCAATGGCCGCCTGGCCGGCTTCGGTGAGGAAGGGCTTGATGTTGGCGTACTCCTGCTCCAGAATCTTGAGCTCCGGTTCTTCGAGGGGCGCGCCGAGGTCGCCCTCCACGCAGCAGGCCCCTTTGCAGGCTTCGAGGTTGCAGACAAAAAAATGGTCGGCGATGTCGTCGGAGATGACCGTTTCCTGGATAATAATCATTACGCAAAGATAACCCCGGCGGCGGGGGTAGAAATTCCTTTCGCCCCCCGCCCCCCGGGCAGTACCTTTGCAGACCCGCTCAAAAGGCGGCTTATTTCGCTGATGGCCCTAGATTATCTTTCCCTTCTGAACCCGTCGCAAGGCGCTGCGGTGATGCAAACCGATGGCCCGTGCATGATTATTGCCGGGGCCGGCTCGGGCAAAACCCGAGTGCTCACCTATCGCATTGCCCACCTGCTCGAAAAGGGCGTCGACCCGTTCAATATCCTCGCCCTCACCTTCACCAACAAGGCCGCCAAAGAGATGCGCGCCCGCGTGGAAAAGGTAGTGGGTCCCGCCGCCCGCAACCTGTGGATGGGCACCTTCCACTCCGTATTTGCCAAAATTCTCCGTTCCGAGGCCGATAAGATTGGCTTCCCGCGCAGCTTCACCATCTACGATTCGCAGGATTCGAAAACCCTGGTGGGCCAGATTGTGAAGGAGCTGGAGCTGGACGACAAGCTCTACAAGCCGAGCCTGGTGCTGGGCCGGATTTCGGCCGCCAAAAACAAGCTGATTTCCTACAATCAATACCTGAACGACCCGGCCATCAAAGCCGACGATGAAGCGGCGCTGCGGCCCAAAATCGGGGTCATCTATCAGCAGTACCAGCAGCGCTGCTTCAAGGCGGGCGCCATGGATTTCGACGACCTGCTGTTCAACACCAACGTGCTGTTTCGGGACCACGCCGATATTCTGAATAAATACCAGAATATGTTCCGGTTTGTGATGGTGGACGAGTACCAGGACACCAACTATTCGCAGTATTTAATTACGCGCAAGCTGGCGGCTAAAGAGCGGAATATCTGCGTGGTAGGCGACGACGCGCAAAGCATTTACGCTTTCCGCGGCGCGGATATTTCCAACATTCTCAATTTCGAGAAAGATTATCCCGAATTGCAGGTATTTAAACTGGAGCAGAATTACCGCTCCACGAAAAATATTGTGTGGGCGGCTAATTCGGTGATTAAAAACAACCAGGCGCAATTGCGCAAGGACGTTTTTTCGGAGAATGAGGAAGGCGCGCAGATTGAAGTAATTAAAGCCGCTTCTGACAACGAGGAAGGTAAATTGGTGGCCACTTCCATCTTCGAAGACAAGATGAATGGGCATCTTTCCTACGACGATTTTGCCATTCTGTACCGCACCAACGCGCAAAGCCGTGCGATGGAAGAATCGTTGCGGAAATTAAATATCAAATACAAGATTGTTGGCGGCCTGAGCTTTTATCAGCGCAAGGAAATCAAGGATTTGGTGGCCTATTTGCGCCTGACCGTCAACCAGAACGACGAGCAGGCCATTCGCCGGGTAATTAATTACCCGAAGCGTGGCATCGGCGACACGACCATCAGCAAACTCATTACCACCGCCGATGAGGCTAACCACACGCTGTGGGAAGTGGTGGCCAACGCCGACCAGTTTCTGCCGGCGCGCGTGTCGAACCCCGTGGTGGGCTTTGCCGAAAAAATCAAGAGCTACGTGGTGGTAGCGGAAAAGGAAGATGCCTTCGAAGCCGCCAAATTCATCGCCAAGAATTCGGGGATGCTGGAGGAATTGTATGCCGATAAAAGCATCGAAGGGCTCTCGCGCTACGAGAACATTCAGGAATTGCTCAACGGCATCAAGGAATACGTGGACGACCCAGAGCGCGAGGACAAAAGCCTGGGTGCGTTCCTGCAGGATATTGCGCTGGTAACGGACTCCGACCTGAAAGATGCCGCGCAGGAAGGCGAAGCCGTGACGCTGATGACCATTCACTCGGCTAAAGGCCTGGAGTTCCGCAACGTGTACATCGTGGGCATGGAGGAAAACCTGTTTCCCAGCCAGATGATGATTACCTCGCGGGCCGATTTGGAGGAAGAGCGCCGGCTGTTTTACGTGGCCATCACGCGGGCCGAAAAGAAGCTGACGCTGAGCTACGCCACGTCGCGCTACCAGTGGGGCAACCTGCGCAGTTGCGAGAAGAGCCGCTTTCTGGACGAAATCGACCCGCAGTACATCAACTTTAAATTTGCGCCCGGCCCCGGCCCGGCGGGCGAGGGCACCTTCCAGCACGTTTTTGAGCGGCGCTCGAACCTGATTCCGACCGCGCCCCGTAAAGTGCAGGCCACGAAGTACGTCGCGCCGCCCGATTTCAAGCCCTCCGATACCTCCAACCTGCAAACCGGACAGCGCGTGGAGCACGCCAAGTTCGGCTTTGGCGTGGTGAACGCGCTGGAAACCCAGCAGGGCACCACCAAGGCCACTATTCTCTTTGAGGAAGTGGGCGAGAAAGTGCTGCTGCTGAGCTTCGCCAAGCTGCGCGTCCATTAGCGCAACAGCCCGGTGTGTTCTTCCAGCGCGTCGTGCTGAGCTTGTCGCAGCAGCGCTGCCGCTTCGCTGTGGCAGTGGCTAACGGGTTGCGCAGCCGCGCTGCTTCGATAAGCTCAGCATGACGACCTTTTCTACCCTGTGCGTCGCCCAACTGCGTATCTTTGGCCGGAGCCCCGCCCCCGGCGACCTCTCCCCTGTTTTTCTATGACCGATATTAATTCCCTGCCCTTCCACCTGCAGTTGCTGGTGCGCGAATACGGGCACAGCACCTACCAGCTCATTCAGGGCCTCAAGGATATTGAGGATGTGGCCGAGCGCACCAGGCGCGCCACGCAGATTGTGCAGCTGATGCTGCGCCTGCAGCCGACCCTGCGCGATTTGCCCGAAATCCAGACCCGCCTCTGGAACCACCTGCACGCCCTGGCCGGCGAAGACGTTGCGCTGGAAGCGCCGGTGCCGCTGCGCAGCCTCACGGTGCGCACCGAAAAGCCGGCCCGCGTGCCCTACCCGCGCACGGCGCCCAAGCTGCGGGCCTACGGTGCTGCCATCGAAGCCCTTATTGCCAAAGCCCTGACGCTGGAAGATGCCGCCGAGCGCGAGCAAGCCACCGTGCAGATTGGCCGGACGATGAAATTCCTGTACCGCCAGCACAACAAGGAAAACGCGAAGGATGTGACCATCCTGCGGCATTTGAGCGAGCTCTCGGGCGGCCAGCTCCGCCTCGACCCGGCCGTGGTGGATGCGGAAAATCTCTTCGAGATGCCCGCCGGCACGGGCCGTACGCCCGCTTTCATTGTGCCGCAGCCCCAGCAGCGCGAAGGCCGGGACCGGCGCGAAGGCCGCGACAACCGCGACGGCCGGGGCAACGGCTTTGGCAATAAAAACGGCAAAAAGCGCAAGAAAGGCCGCAGCCAGGAGCCGCAGCAGCCGCCGCAGTAACTTTTTATTTTCATTGCTGTCATCCTGAGCGCAGCGAAGGACTTTATCCCTCCCGGGCCGGCGACGAGTCGTCCTGACGCGGTAAGGTCCTTCGCTGCGCTCAGGATGACAGATTTTTAATTTCCATTTACATGGCAGCATTTGAAGTACGCGGCGGCAAAGCGCTACGCGGCGAAATCACGCCCCAGGGCGCTAAAAACGAAGCGCTCCAGATTCTCTGCGCGGTTCTCCTCACTCCCGAGCCCGTTACCATCAGCAATATTCCCGACATCCGCGACGTCAACAAGCTCATCGAGCTGCTGCGCGACATGGGCGTGAAAGTGGGCAAGCTGGCCTCCGATACCTACCGTTTCCAGGCCGAGAATGTCAACCTCGACTACATGGATTCGCCGGAGTTTGTAGCTCAGGCGGGCGCTTTGCGCGGCTCGGTGATGATTCTGGGGCCGATGCTGGGCCGCTACGGCCGCTGCCAGCTGCCCAAGCCGGGCGGCGACAAAATTGGCCGCCGGCCGATGGATACGCACTTTCTGGGCCTCGAAAAGCTCGGCGGCAAGCTCACCCTGGAAGGCACCGATTTCTACCGCATCAAGGTAGACGGCAAGCTGACCGGCACGCACATGCTGCTGGACGAAGCCTCCGTAACGGGCACGGCCAACATCCTGATGGCCGCCGTGCTGGCCGAAGGCACCACCACCATCTACAACGCCGCCTGCGAGCCTTATCTGCAGCAGCTGTGCCGCATGCTGGTACGCATGGGTGCTAATATCCAAGGCATTGGTTCCAACCTGCTCACCATCCAAGGCGTGGAAAGCCTTGGCGGCACCGAGCACCGCATGCTGCCCGACATGATTGAAATCGGTTCCTTCATCGGCCTGGCGGCCATGACGGGTTCCGAAATTACCATCAAAGACTGCCAGATTCCCGAGCTGGGCCTCATTCCGGATACCTTCCGCAAGCTGGGCATTCAGATTGAATTCCGGGGCGACGACATTTACATTCCCGCGCAGGACCACTACGAAATCGCCACCTACCTTGACGGCTCCATTCTCACGGTTTCGGACCATACTTGGCCGGGCTTCACGCCCGATTTGCTGAGCATTGTGCTGGTGGTGGCCTGCCAGGCCAAGGGCACGGTCCTCATCCACCAGAAAATGTTCGAGTCGCGCCTGTTTTTCGTGGACAAGCTCATCGACATGGGCGCGCAGATTATTCTCTGCGACCCGCACCGCGCCACCGTCATCGGCCTCGACCAGCGCACGCGCCTGCGCGGCATCACCATGACGTCGCCCGACATCCGGGCCGGCGTGGCCCTGCTCATTGCCGCCCTTTCGGCCGAAGGCACCAGCACCATCCTCAACGTGGAGCAGATTGACCGGGGCTACCAGCACATCGACGAGCGCCTCACCGCGCTGGGCGCCGATATCCGCCGGGTGTAAGCGGCGGCAAAACAGCTCGACGCAAAAAGAAAGGCCTCCCGCAGTCGCGGGAGGCCTTTCTTTTTGCCAGGGTGTTGGCCTCTAGTCCATCACCAAATCCACAATGGCATTCACCACCGACAGCGCCAGGCTGAACAACAGCGCGTAGAAAAAGCCATCGACTGAAAAGCTGCTCATCAGGTAATCGGCCAGCTTCACGATGATGACGTTGATGACCAGCAGAAAAAGCCCGAGGGTGAGCACGGTGATGGGAAAACCCAGGATTTTCAGTATGGGCTTCACAATGGCGTTCAGGATGCCCAGCACGACCACCAGAATGGCGGCACTGTCGAGGCCGGCGAGCGATACGCCCGGCAGCACCTTGCTGAGGCCGTACACCAATACAGCCGTGAGAATAAACTTGAGAATAAAACCGACCATCGCAACAGGGGGTTGAAGGGTGAGAAAACTATTCCGTTGCCATGCCTTTTGCCGACAAACGTCCCTGAGATACGGCCATCCAGTTACAAAGTTGGTAGAGCAGACGAGCCCCCACGATGGCATTCCACTCGGTGTCGCCGGGCGCTACTTCGTTCAGGTCGCAGCCAATTATCTGAATGCCCTCGCGCACAATGCTGCGCAGCAAGTAGGTGGCTTCTTCAAACTCCAGGCCGCCGGGCACCGGCGTGCCGGTGCCGGAGCACAGCTTGGGGTCCAGCCCGTCGATGTCGAAGCTGATGTAGACTTTCTTGGGCAGCTGAGCAATGATTTTGCCGCACACTTTCTTCCAGGATTTCTTGCCGAATTTCTCGTCGCTCAGAAACCGCTGGCTGAACAGCGCCACCCGGCCGTTGGACTGGTCGATGAGGTCGGCCTCCTGCTGGCAGAAGTCGCGAATGCCCACCTGCACCAGCTTCTTCACCTGCGGCAGCTCCAACGCGTTGTACATGATGCTGGCGTGCGAGTATTTAAAGCCTTCATAAGCCGGGCGCAGGTCGCAATGCGCGTCGAACTGCAGAATGGCGAATTCTTCGTGGCGCTCGGCCAAGGCGTGCAGGTAGCCCAGCGGCGTGCTGTGGTCGCCGCCCAGCACCACCACGCCTTTGCCGGCATCGAGCAGGGCGCCGGTCTTGTCCTTCAGCCACTTCAGCACCTTGTCGCCTTCGGCCGTGATTTTGGCGGGCGCGCCGTCAAATTTCTTTTGGCCGGCTTCGGGCTGGCCTTCTTCCAGCCAGGTAATGTAATCAGCGGCCAGCGGGCGCAGTTCGCGGCTGGCGGCGGCAATGGTTTCGTCTTCCTCTTCCATGGCCAGGCCCAGCTTCCAGGCATTGGGCACGTCGGAGTCATACAAATCCACTTGCAAAGAAGCCTCGCGGATGGCAGCGGGGCCTTCGGCGGTGCCGGCGCGGTAGCTCACGGTCACTTCCCAGGGCACGGGCACTACTACTACCTGGGCTTCCTCGGCGGTGAATGGCAGGCCGAACAGGCCACCGTCGGCATCGCCGGGCGCGTTGGGGTCGAAGGAAGCTATTTTTTGGGCGAGAGCGTCGGCTTTAGACATGGGAGTAGTTGCGGGGAAACTTAAAAGGGAAAAACGAACGAAAAAGGTAAAAAACGCCATGCCGGGCCTGTCGGGGCATCAACAGCGGGAAAGTAATCAGTTACTATCCCTGTTGGGGTGCTTCGACAAGCCCGGCATGACGTTCTCTGGCAATACGCTTTTTAGGCTGACATCTGGCTTCCCAGAAAGTCGTAGCTGCGGATGATGTCGAGAATTTTCACAAACGTCACCCGGTCAAAAAACAGCATCAGCGGCAGTTCCACGGTGTTGTCGCGGTCCGAGAACTGCGTGATAACCGAGAAAATCAGCGGCTGGAGCTGCTGGGCCGGCAGCAGGTTCTGCATGTTCTCGGCAATATCGCCGCGCGGCGCGATGGGCGGTGCCCCGTAGATATTGGCTTTGAGGATGTTGGCCAGCTGCGTTACCAGTGCTCCGGTAATAATGTTGCTGATTTCAAGCAGCAGCGACTCCTGCAGCTCGTTCACTTCCAGCGTTTCCGGAGTTTGCATGCGCAGGCACACCCGCGAAAGGCGCTGCACATGCTGGCCCGAGAAAAACATGAGCGTCGTGCCGTTGAAATCACCGCGAATATCGGACTGAATAGGGACGTGGCGGGACTGATATTCACGCACTTTGCGCAGGATATCGTCGCTCACCAACAAGTCGATGTTGGGCACTTCCAGCAGCACCCGCTCCTGGGCAATCACGGCAAATGAATCGGCGGCGCGGGCCAGACCAATATTCAAAATCTCGCGGATTATATCACGCTCTAAGTCGGTCATCGATAAATCCATAACGTCAAATATAGGGAAAGTACAGCGGCGAGGACTGGGGGTGAAAGAAAGGGAAAGTTACGGGCGTTTGGTAATAAACAGGCGGGTGAGCGCCGGCACGTCGAGTACCAGGCATACCTGCCCGCTGCCCAGCAGGGTAACACCACCAAATAAGTCGATGGTGTCGAGTGGTTTGCTCAGGGGCTTGATGACAATATTTTGCTGACGGATGAAGCGGTCAACGACCAGACCCAATCGGCGGTTGTTGTAGTTGACGACCAGTACCTGCTGGGTGCCCTGCACATCGTCGCGGGTGGCCAAAGGCAGGGCTTCGTCGCCTTCGTCGTTCAGCAGCAGGCGTAGCGGGGCCAGGGGCACCGGCTGGCCCTGCAGGTGCGTAATCAATACGCCCCCCACTACCGAAATCTGGTCCGATTGCAGAGCCAGCACGGTATCCGTGTGCATGAGCGGCACGGCGTAGGGCCGGCTGTCGACTTCTACCAGCAAAGCGCCTTTCACGGCAATGGAGGTAGGCAGCACCAGCGTGAACGTAGTGCCCGTGCCCAGCTCCGATTCCACACGCAGCTGTCCGCCCAGCGAATCCAAGGCCAGCTTCACCACATCCAGCCCCACGCCCCGGCCGGAGATATCCGTAATTTTGGAAGCCATTGAAAACCCAGGCTCAAACAGGAAAGCCCATACCGCCTGCTCGTCGAGCGTGGCTGCAATGCTGGCCGTGGTGAGACCGCGCTCCACGGCCTTGCGGCGCACGGCTTCGGTGTCGATACCCCGCCCATCGTCGCGTACCTGAATGAGTACGTCGTCGCGTTCGGTCAGGGCCGAGAGCGTGAGGTGGCCCACGACCGACTTGCCGGCCTGCAGGCGCTGCTCCTTGGTTTCCAGTCCGTGGCTGACGGCGTTGCGCACCAGGTGCAACAGCGCATCGGTAATGATTTGCAGAATGTTGCGGTCAATCTGCACATCCTGACCACTCAGGGTCAGCTCTACCTCCTTGTCCTCGGCGGTAGCCACGTCCCGCACCACGCGGGGAAATTTATTCAGCAACACCCCTACGCCAACCAGACGGGCATCCATCACGCTGTACTGCAGGTCGTCGGAAATCCGAAACAAGTGTTGCGCAGTGGCAAGCAGCGCCGGGTTGTCCAGCTCCTGCGCCAGGGTCATAATCCGGTCGCGGTCGATGACCAATTCGCCCACCAGATTCAACAGATTGTCAAGCTTTTTGACCTGAATATAAACCAGGTCCGAAAGCTCCATCTTTTTACCGGCTTCCTCTTCGGTTTCAGCAGCCTCGTCCTCTTCAAAAACCGGCTCTTCGCCGCGCACCAATCGGTCCAGGTTTTCAATGAGGGCTTTGGCATCGGGCAGGGGCTGGCTCGCACCGATGGCCCGAATCATGGTGCCCATGGTGTCGACGCCGGTAAACACCACACGCGTCAGGTCGCCGCTAAAAGTGCGCTGCTGGTCCCGAATCAGCCCGAACAGGGTTTCGAGGTGGTGCGCCATCTCGCCCAGGTCCGTGAACCCCATGGCGCGGGCATTGGCCTTGAGGTTGTGCATGAGCCGGAACAGCTCATTGAGCGCAGGCCCGGCATTGGGGTTGCGCTCCAGCTCGCTCAGGTGCCGGCTCATGGAGTCGTAATACTCCAGGGCCTCGGCCATAAACATTTCCCGGTATTCCTGGTCGCGCGTTTTCATTGGCCGGAATCGGGAAAACAGTGTACCTCACTACCCGGCGCACACGCTCCTGCCCCGCCGTGGCCGGCGGGTTGAGCTGCTACATCGGGGCATTGTCGAGTCACGTTACGCGGTTTGTTCGGTGTCGTTTTGCAGGGCAGAACCTACAATTTCCAGCACTTTTTCTTCCGAGAAGGGCTTCACAATGTAAGCCAGGGCGCCATTCTCAATGGCTTCGTTCACAATAACTTCCTGGCCTACCGCACTGCACATCACTACTTTGGCGCTGGGCTGCACCTGCCGCAGGCTCTTGAGCACGTCAAGGCCGGTGTTATCGGGCAGAATCACATCGAGGGTAATCAGGTCGGGTGAGGTGGAGGTTGCCATTTCCACGGCCTGCGCACCATTGGCGGCTTCGCCCACTACTTCATAGCCGGCATCGGTGAGCATGTTCTTGAGCATCGTACGCATGTAAAAAGAGTCGTCAACGATGAGGATGCGCTTATTCATGGAATTGGGGAGAATTTGATTTCAGTAAGTGGCCGATTCTGTGGTCGGGCACGGGTTGTACGGGTGCGCGGCTACTTAGATACGGTTTTACCCGGCAGGCGCATCACCTCACTAGGAGTCAGGAGCTTACGCATATCCAGCACGATGATGATGTTGCCATCGGGCAGCTTGGCGATGCCTTCCAGGTATTTGTCGCGGGTGCCGGCATCCTGCACGAATTCCGGCGCGGGCTCAATCTGGCTCAGGGGCAGGGTAAGGGGCCGCGGCACCTCCCGCACCACCAGGCCAAGTGTGTAGTCGGCGGCCTCTACGGCCACGG
Source organism: Hymenobacter daeguensis (assembly GCF_054780555.1). Classification (NCBI taxonomy): domain Bacteria; kingdom Pseudomonadati; phylum Bacteroidota; class Cytophagia; order Cytophagales; family Hymenobacteraceae; genus Hymenobacter; species Hymenobacter daeguensis. Next base: position 181,144 of record NZ_BAAGWC010000005.1, on the reverse strand, counting down.
TGTAGCTGCGCTCGGGCAAGGGCCGCCCGGCCGGCCGTAGCCGAAAACGCTCCTCCAAATCGAGAATAGCAATGATGTCGCCGCGCAGGTTGGCAATGCCCTTGATAAAGGGCGGGGTCTTGGGCATGCGCGCCACTTCGGGCGTTACCGTCACCTCCTTCACTTGCTCAATGCGAATGCCGTAGTCTTCATCGCCCAGCCGAAAAACAATCAGCTGCACCATCTCGACGGGTTTGGCACGCTCGGCTTTGGACGGCGAAGCCGCCAGTTCAGTATCAGCCATTTAATTTAGTAAGGCTTAGTGCATTATCCGGCCAGATTACCTGGTCAGACTTGACAGGCTATTTGCTTTTGGCTTTCGATTTCGGGGCAGATTCCTTGGCGGGCTGGCCATTGGTTGTCGCTTTGCCCGGACCAGCTTTGACCGCCGACTTGGCCTTCGCCAGCCGCGAAGCAGGCGAGGCTCCCCTTTCGGCATCGGCCGTGGGCCGCGCAGAGCGCTCCGTGCGGGCACTGGCTGCGGGCGCGGCTTCAGGCGCTCCCCGGCGGCGCATGGCTCGTTCGGCATGCCCATTTTCGCTAGCGGGAGCGGCCTCGGGCCGGCCGTTGGCGCTGCGCCGTACGGCACTATTGGCCTGCGCTTGCGGCATAGCCTGCTCATAATCGCGGCGGATGCTGATGCGGCGGCGCACGGGTTCCGGCTCCGGCTCGGGCTCATAGGTGTAGGAGCTGAGCTGGAAGGTTTCGAGACCGGCCTGCAGGTCGTCGGCAATATCGGTGAGGCGCTGCGAGCTGGTGGTCAGCTCCTGCATAGCCGTCGAGAGCTGCTTGGCCGTGCCAGCCACCTGCTGCGTGCCGGTGGCCGTTTGCTCGGCAATGGCCACCACTTCCTCTACGTACTTCACCACATCGCCTATGGATGTTTTCTGCACCTCGGTGGCCGTGAGGATGTCGCGCGAGGTGCGCAGGGTTTCGCCCGAGCTGGTGGCAATGTTCTTAAAGGCCGAGCTGGCTTCAAACGTCGCATTCTTGCCCTTGAGTACCCGGCCTTCCATGGTCGAAATGGCCGTTGCCGCCGAGGTAGTGTCCTTCCGAACGTCTTCTACCAGCGTGGCAATCTCGTTGGCCGACTTGCGGGAGCCTTCGGCCAGCTTGCGGATTTCTTCGGCTACTACGGCAAAGCCCCGGCCGGCTTCCCCGGCGCGGGCGGCCTCAATGGCGGCGTTCAGGGCCAGCAGGTTGGTTTGCGAGGCAATGTCAGTAATTACCCCCAGCGACTTGCTGATTTCGCCCGACCGAGTGCTCAGCACTTCGATGGTGCGGGCCGTCTGACCGGCGGCGCTGGAGATTTCCTCCATGTTTTTCACCACTTCGGCCACCGTTTTCAGGCCCAGTTGCGAAGTTTGCTCACCCAGGATAGCCGATTTGTTCACCACATCGGCCTTGTTGGCGGTTTCTTTGGTGGCCTGCATGATTTCTTCAATCAGCTTAAAGGCCTGGTCCGTTTTCAATGCCTGGTTCTGTGCGCCTTCGGCCATCTGCTGCATGGCCAGGGCCACATCGACAGTCACCCGGCTCATTTCCTGGCCCTTACCGGCCATTTCTTCTGAAGAAGTCCCTACAATCTGCGAGGAGTCATTGATTTCGCCGAGCAGCTCATTCAGGTTTTCCACGGCCAGGTTCAGGGCGTTCGACATGGCGAGGATGTCGCCCGTGGTGGGCACTTCCACGCGCTGCGTCAGGTCGCCCTCGGAGATGGCGCGCACCACGCGGCTCACTTCCAGCACCGGCGAGGCGATGCTTTCAATCAGCGCGTTGAGCGTATCCACCAGCTCTTTCCAGGAGCCCGACACGCCGCCTACCGTGGCGCGCTCGGTGAGCTTGCCCTCTACCCCGGCCACTTTGGCCACGCGGCTTACTTCGGAGGCGAGGCGGTTAAGGTCGTCCACCATGCGGTTGATGGTGTCGGCCAGCTCGGCTACTTCACCTTTGGCTTCGAGGGTCAGCTTCTGGGTGAGGTCGCCTTTCGAAACGGCGGTTACTACTTTCACAATGCCCCGTACCTGCGTGGTGAGGTTGGAGGCCATGTAGTTTACGTTGTCCGTCAGGTCTTTCCACACGCCGGCCACGCTGGGCACGCTGGCCTGACCGCCGAGCTTGCCCTCCGTGCCTACTTCCTGGGCCACGCGGGTTACCTCGCCGGCGAAGAGGTTGAGCGAGTCCACCATCTGGTTCAGGTTGTCCTTCAGGTCCAGCAGCTCGCCGTTGACGTTCACCGAAACCTTCTGGCTGAGGTCGCCGCGCGATACGGCGGTGGCCACGTTGGCAATGTCGCGCACCTGACTGGTCAGGTTGCTGGCCATCGTGTTCACGTTGTCGGTCAGGTCTTTCCAGGTGCCGCGCACGTTGGGCACTTTGGCCTGGCCGCCCAGCTTGCCTTCGGTACCTACCTCGCGGGCCACGCGGGTTACCTCGTCGCCGAAGATGTTGAGCGAGTCCACCATCTCGTTGAGGTTTTCCTTCAGCTGGAGCAGCTCACCGCGCACATTCACCGTAATTTTCTGGCTCAGGTCGCCTTTGGCTACGGCGGTGGCCACGTTGGCAATGTCGCGCATCTGGCTCGTCAGGTTGCTGGCCATCGTGTTCACGTTGTCGGTCAGGTCTTTCCAGGTGCCCGAAACCTTGGGCACGTTGGCCTGGCCACCCAGAATCCCTTCGGTACCCACTTCGCGGGCCACGCGGGTTACCTCACCGGCAAAGATGTTGAGCGAGTCCACCATCTGGTTCAGGTTGTCCTTCAGGTCCAGCAGCTCGCCCTTAACATCGACTGTTACTTTCTGCGAAAGGTCGCCTTTCGATACGGCGGTGGCCACGTTGGCAATGTCGCGCACCTGACTCGTCAGGTTGCTGGCCATCGTGTTCACGTTGTCGGTCAGCTCTTTCCAGGTGCCGCCGACGCGGGGCACCACGGCCTGGCCGCCCAGCTTGCCTTCGGTGCCCACTTCGCGGGCCACGCGGGTTACTTCGTCGCCGAAGATGTTGAGCGAGTCCACCATCTGGTTGAGGATGTTTTTCAGCTCCAGGATTTCGCCCTTCACGTTCACCGTCATCTTCTGGCTCAGGTCGCCGCGCGCTACGGCGGTGGCCACGTTGGCAATGTCGCGCACCTGCGAGGTGAGAGCCGCCGCCATGTCGTTTACGTTATCGGTGAGGGCCTTCCACACGCCGGCTACGTTCGGCACCGAGGCCTGACCGCCGAGCTTGCCCTCCGTGCCTACTTCCTGGGCCACGCGGGTTACCTCGCCGGCGAAGAGGTTGAGCGAGTCCACCATCTGGTTCAGGTTCTGCTTGAGCTGCAGGAACTCGCCCTTTACATCGACGGTAACGGTCTGTGTCAGGTCGCCTTTGGCCACGGCCGTGGCCACGTTGGCAATGTCGCGCA
>NZ_BAAGWC010000005.1:136733-177604 GCF_054780555.1 Hymenobacter daeguensis | reverse complement strand
CACCTGACTCGTCAGGTTGCTGGCCATGTAGTTCACGTTGTCCGTCAGGTCCTTCCACACCCCGGCCACGTTCGGCACCACAGCCTGGCCACCGAGGCGACCTTCGGTGCCCACTTCCTGGGCCACGCGGGTTACCTCGCCGGCGAAGAGGTTGAGCGAGTCCACCATCTGGTTCAGGTTCTGCTTCAGCTGCAGCAGCTCGCCCTTCACGTCCACCGTCACCTTCTGGCTCAGGTCGCCTTTGGCCACGGCCGTGGCCACGTTGGCAATGTCACGCACCTGACTCGTCAGGTTGCTGGCCATGTAGTTCACGTTGTCCGTCAGGTCTTTCCACACCCCGGCCACGTTCGGCACGCTGGCCTGACCGCCCAGCTTACCTTCGGTGCCCACTTCCTGGGCCACGCGGGTTACCTCGCCGGCGAAGATGTTCAGGTTGTCGATGGTTTTGTTGATGGTTTCGGCCATCACCTTGAAGTCGCCCGACACCGGAATCTGAAAGCTTTCGTCCAGATTGCCCCGGCTGATGTTTTTCAACACCTTGCCTACTTCCAGTACCGGCACGGCAATGCTGTCCACGAGGCCGTTGATGTTGTTCACCATGTCGCGCCAGAAGCCCGCCGCGCCATCGGCCGAGGCCCGCGCCTTGAGGTTGCCCTCCACGCCGGCCACTTTCGAGATGCGCGACACCTCGCCGCCCACGCCCGCAATCATGTCCACCATCGAGTTGTAAGCCTCGGCGATTTCGGCGAAAATATCGTCGTTCTGCTTGGTGAGGCGCACCGATACGTCGCCTTTCTTAAAGGCATCGAGGGCGAAAAGCACGCGGTTAAGCTGGTCGTTGACGTAGCCGGGGTCCTGGGTGTCAATCGAGCCGCGCGAGCCGCCGCGCTTGCGGGTCAGGTCGTTATTAGTCCGCACCACGTCGAGGGCCGAAACGGCGCCGACATCCGGCATTCCGCCGGTGGTTTCATCCGAGGTAGCCACTTCGGGAGTCCGGCGGGGCTTAGATTGCGGAGTCTTGGGGGATGCCATATAATAAAGGAAGCAAATCGGATGAAAGAAGGACTAATGGGGAGGCGAAGTACGGGGCTTTGCCGGGAATAAACAAAGGTACGGCCCCTAAGCGGGGGCAATGAACTTGCCCGGTCAATTTCCGTGTTCAACCGACCTGTACGCGGCCAGATTATTGCATGATGCACTTTTGCCAGGATTTATCCGGCATCTTTGCGGCCAATTTTAACATTTCGCAGCGGCCGGCCGTTTCATTCACCCCACCCCTTTCCGTTTGTCGTTACCCTTACCCGCCCACATGGTCAAGAATTTAGTAATCGTCGAGTCGCCCGCCAAGGCCAAAACCATTGAGGGCTACCTCGGCCAGGATTTCGTGGTGCGCTCCAGCTACGGCCACGTCCGCGACCTGCCGAAGGACAACAATGCCATCGACATTGCCAACGGCTTCAAGCCCACCTACGTGGTGTCGGCCGATAAGCGCGAGCTTATTGCCCAGCTCAAAAAACTTTCGAAGGAAGCCGAAACCGTCTGGCTGGCGAGTGACGATGACCGCGAAGGCGAAGCCATTTCGTGGCACCTGGCCGAAACCCTGAACCTGCCCGATACCAAAACCAAGCGCATCGTCTTCCGCGAAATCACCAAGAATGCGATTCTGGGGGCCATTGCCAACCCGCGCGTGGTGAACCAGGACCTGGTGAATGCCCAGCAGGCCCGCCGCGTGCTCGACCGCCTCGTGGGATTCGAGCTGAGCCCCGTGCTCTGGAAGAAAGTGAAGCCCGGCCTCTCGGCCGGCCGCGTGCAGAGCGTGGCCGTGCGCCTGGTGGTGGAGCGCGAGCGCGAAATCAGCCAGTTTCTGAGCGCCAGCGCCTACCGCATCGTGGCGCGCTTTGATGCCGGCCGCGGAGCCATATTGGAAGCCGAGCTGCCCACCCGCTACAAGACCCGCGCCGAAGCCGAAGCTTTCCTGGAGCGTTGCGTGGGCGCTTCGTATCAGATTGAGAGCCTGGATAAGAAGCCCGGCAAGCGCAGCCCGGCCGCACCGTTCACCACGTCTACGCTGCAGCAGGAAGCCTCGCGCAAGCTGGGCTACTCGGTGGCCCAGACGATGAGCGTGGCCCAGAAGCTGTACGAAGCCGGTAAAATCAGCTACATGCGGACGGACTCGGTGAACCTGTCGGCCGAGGCGCTGGCGGGCGCGCAGGCCGCCATCACGGCGGCCTACGGGGCTGAGTACCACCACACGCGCACTTTCAAAACCAAATCGGCTTCGGCCCAGGAAGCGCACGAGGCCATTCGGCCCACCGATTTCGGGGCAGTGAAAGCGGGCGCTGACGCCTCGGAACAGCGGCTGTACGACCTCATTCGCAAGCGGGCCATGGCTTCGCAGATGGCAGAGGCCGTGATTGAGCGCACGACGGCCGTGATTGGCATCAGCACCCAGCCGGGCGTTACGCTGTCGGCTACGGGTGAGGTGATTACGTTTGAGGGCTTCCTGAAAGTGTATGCCGAAAGCAAGGACGACGAGGACGAGGACGATGCCAAGGACGGCGAATCGAGCTTCTCGCGGGGCCTGCCGCCGCTGAGCGTGGGCCAGCAGCTGCCCCTGCAGCGCCTGAGCGCCACGGAACGCTTCTCGGCTCCGCCGGCCCGCTACACCGAGGCTTCGCTGGTGAAAAAGCTGGAGGAGATGGGCATCGGCCGGCCGTCGACCTACGCCCCCACCATCAGCACGGTGCAGAAGCGCGGCTACGTGGAAAAAGACACCCGCGAAGGCAAGGAGCGCAAGTTTCACGTGCTAACGCTGGACGATAACGCCGTGAAAACGGAGGTAAAATCGGAGAACTACGGCGCCGAGAAAGCCAAGCTGTTTCCCACGGACACGGCCATGGTGGTGAATGACTTTCTGGTGGCGCACTTTCCGGTGATTGTGGACTATCAGTTCACGGCCAAGGTGGAGGACGAGTTCGACCAGATTGCCAACGGCCACGAAAACTGGACGGCGATGCTGACCGGCTTCTACGACAAGTTCCACGCCACCATTGAAGCCGGGCAGGACATCGACCGCAGCACCGTGGGCGGCACCCGCGAGCTGGGCGTACACCCCGAAACCGGCGAGCGCATCAGCGCCCGGCTGGGTAAATACGGCCCCTACGTGGCGCTGGGCGACACCGAGGGCGAAACCAAGCCCGCCTACGCCAACCTGCGCAAGGGCCAGTTCATTGAGAGCATCACGCTGGAAGATGCGCTGGAGCTGTTTAAGCTGCCGCGCATTGTGGGCCAGTTCGAGGACAAGGACATGACGGCCAACCTGGGCCGCTTCGGGCCTTATGTGCGCCACGACAGCAAGTTTTACTCCCTCACCAAGGAGCAGGACCCGCACACCATCACGGCCGAAGAAGCCGTGGCGCTGATTGAAAACAAGCGCAAAGCCGATGCCGAGCGGCTCATCAAGGCCTTCCCCGAAAACCCCGACATTCAGGTGCTGAACGGCCGCTTCGGGCCGTACATCGTGGCCGGCAAGAAGAACGTGAAGATTCCGAAGGGCGAAGAGCCCACGGAACTGACGCTGGAGCGCTGCATCGAGCTGGCCGACGCTACACCTGACAAGCCCAAGGGCGGCCGCTTCGGCAAGAAAGCCGCGCCGGCCAAGGAAGAGAAGGACACCGACGCGCCCGCCAAAAAAGCGGCGGCAAAGAAGCCCGCCGCCAAGAAAGCCACTGCTGCCAAAACGGCAACCAAGGCAAAAGCAGCGGCGAAAAAGCCCACGGCAAAAGCAAAATAATTATCGCTGCATAGCGTTGAACGCATACAAAAAGCCCGCACGTCGCGGGCTTTTTTGTTGCACAATTCGCTCATGACAACCTTACGAAACGCTCTGCTGCTGGCAGCCCTGGGGCTATTGGCCTGCACTACCAAGGCTTCGGATGCCTCGGTAGCCGAAGCGCCGGAAGCCCTGCCGCAACCGGCATTGGCAACGCTGCCGGTTGGCCTCTCCTACCCGTGGCTGGCCCGGTCTGGCAAGGCGGCACAGCCGCTGGCAGGCCGCTTTGCGCCGCCGGCCGGGTGCCGGCGCGTGGCGGTGGCGGCCGGCTCGTGGGGCGAATGGCTGCGCTGGCTGCCGCTGCGCCCGGCGGGCACGCCGGTGCACACTTTCAATGGCAAGCCCAAAGCCCGGCCCGAAGTGGTGGCCGCCGTGGTCGATATCGACGTGGGCACGCAGGACTTGCAGCAGTGCGCCGATGCGGTGATTCGGCTGCGAGCCGAGTATTTATTCAGCCATGACCCCAACAAGGTGCATTTTCACCTCACCACGGGCTACGATTTCTGGTTCTCGGACTATGTGGCGGGCAAGACGTTTCAGGTGCGCGGCGAGGAAGTGCTGCCGGCCACCCGGCCGGCAGAAGCGCCCACCCACGCGGCCCTGGCCCGCTACCTCATTCCCACGTTTGGCTACGCGGGCACGCGCTCGCTCAGCCGCGAGCTCACGCCCCGCCCCTTGCAGCAGGTGCAGCCCGGCGATGTGCTCATTCATGGCGGGGCGCCCGGCCACGCCGTGCTGGTGGTAGATGTGGCCGAAAACCCGGCTACGCACGAGAAATTTATGCTCCTGGCCCAGAGCTACATGCCGGCGCAGAATATCCATGTGCTGCGCCAGCGCTATGGGGCCGGTCCGTGGTTCAGAGTTGCGGCGGCCGATGGAGTGGTGAGCACCCCGGAGTGGGATTTTGCTGAAACGGAGCTGGCGCACTTCTGATTGCCAGACGCAATCAGCCGCCAATGGCCTCAATTTCCGGCGCGGTCAGCTCCGAGAAGTGCTGAATCACGCGGTCGGACAGGTGCAGGTTCTGCCCGGCCGAGTGCTCGCTGGCGTAGCCGATGCAGTAGATGCCCGCCGCCTTGGCGGCTGCCACGCCATTGGCCGAGTCTTCGATGACGATGCATTCCGTAACGGGCGTTTCGGCCAGTTCGGCGGCGCGCAGGAAAATGGCCGGATTGGGCTTCGACTGCGCAAAATCCTCGCCGCTCACGCGGTGCGAGAAGTACGGGCCCAGGCCAAAGCGGTCGAACACCCGCGCAATGGTGGCTTTCGAGGCCGAGGAGGCCACCACCAGCTGCACGTCGTGCCGCCGCAGGTCCTCAATCAGGGTGCGGACGCCGGGCAGCAGGTCCAGGCCGGCATCTTCGTCGAAGGCCTTGTTGAACAGCTCCCGCTTGCGCTGGAGCATGGTTTCCACGTCCGGGGCAAGGTGGTACTTCTCTTTCAGATACTGAAAAACGTTGCGGGTTGACTTGCCGAGGAAGGTGGCGTATTCGGCTTCCGTAACCGGAATGCCCAGCTCGGCAAACTGCGTGAAGAAGGCGTGGTGGTGGCTGGGTTCGGTGTCGATGATGACGCCGTCCATGTCGAAGATTACAGTACGAATCATTAGAAGCCGGAAAAAGGCGGTTTGCGGGCAAAGGTACCGGGTGCAGGTACGGATAATGGAACAGATGAAACTATTTTTCCACTAAATGATGTATCAACATTAAATGTATGTACATTTGTCATACAAAATCACTCAACAACTGCCAAACTCATGGCCCGCACCGTTCTGCATCCCGCCAATACCCGCGGCCACGCCAATCATGGCTGGCTCAATTCCTTTCATACTTTCAGCTTTGCCGGGTATAACAACCCCGAGCGCGTGCATTTCGGCGCGCTGCGCGTGCTCAACGACGACACCGTGGCCGGCGGCATGGGCTTCGGTAAGCACCCGCACGACAACATGGAAATCATCTCCATTCCACTGTCTGGCGACCTGGAGCACCAGGACTCGATGGGCAACAAAACCGTCATTCGCCAGCACGACGTGCAGGTGATGAGCGCCGGCACCGGCGTGGCCCACTCCGAGAAAAACCACAACGCCAGCCAGGAAGTGAAATTCCTGCAAATCTGGGTGTTTCCGAAACAGCGCGGCATCAGGCCCAACTACGGCCAGGCCACCTTCACACCGGAAGCCCGCCACAACCAGCTGCTGCAGGTAGTATCGCCCGAGGGCGAGGGCACCAACCCGCACATCAACCAGGACGCCTGGTTTCATATCGGCAACCTCGACAAAGGCTTCACGACTGATTACGCCGTGAAAAAAGCCGGCAACGGCGTTTACGCCTTCGTGCTGGAAGGCGACGTAACCATCAACGGGCAGGCCCTGCACCGGCGCGACGGCTTCGGCATCTGGGAAACCGACAAGCTGCAAATCAGCGCCGACAGCAGCGCCGAGCTGCTGCTGATGGAAGTTCCGATGGAGTTTTAACTTTTGTGGCCGTAGCCGGTATTGGGTAGTCAGCAATCGGACTGAACACGCAATACCGCTCCTAATACGCCTACGCAATACCAAGCACCAAGCCAACCTTATGAAACCCGCCCCCACCACCTACCCCGTCCACGAGCTCATTCGCAACCGTTGGAGCCCGCGCTCCTTCGCGGCCCAGCCCGTGGAGCAGGAAAAGCTGAACCAGGTGTTCGAAGCCGCCTCCTGGGCCTTCAGCGCCATGAATCTGCAGCCCTGGCAGTACATCTACGCCCACAAGGCAGATACGGCTGCCTTCCAGAAAATTCTCGACTGCCTGGTGCCCGGCAACCAGCCCTGGGCCAAAAACGCGCCCGTCCTCATCATTGCCCTGGCCCAAACGGCCAACGCCGACGGCCAGCCCAACGGCGCGGCGCTGCACGACCTGGGCGCGGCCAACGCCACGCTCATGCTCGAAGCCACCGCGCTGGGCCTGCACGGCCACCTCATGGGCGGTTTCGACCGGGAGAAAACGCGCCGCGACTTTAACCTGCCCGATGGCCTCGCCCCGGTTGTGGTGATGGCCCTGGGCTACATCGGCGCGGCCGAGCAGCTTGAGGAGCCCTTCCTGAGCCGCGAGCAGGCCGCCCGCAACCGCAAGCCGGTAGCCGAGTTTGCCTTCCGGAACGAGCTTCCCGCCTGACTAAAACCCGCCTCACCCGCGCCGCCGACCACGGCCTCCAAGCCAGCGTAAGCATCGACACGGCGGCCGGCACTTTGCCTGGCTTGAGGCCCGCGAGCAAGGGCAGGGCTTGCGGGCAGGCTCCAGCTGGCCCGCCGGTGGCCACCAGGCAAACGGCTTTGCCCAGGGCCTCCGTACCGGCGTTAATGAGATGTCTTTGTTAGCGCAAAAAGCCCGCTGCCATCAGGCAGCGGGCTTTTTGCTGCTCGTCCAGCCTCCCTACTCCACCACCACCCGCCGCGAGGCCACTGTGCCATCGGCCTGGCACACGCGCAGCACATACAGGCCCGCCGGCAGCGCCGCCGTGTCGAAGGTGAGGGTGGTCCCGCTGGGTTGTTGGGCCAGCACCGGGCGGCCGGTAGCATCCAGCAGCGTCACCTGCTGCGGCAAGGCGCCGGCCGGTAGCTTCACCTGAAGCTGTCCGTGGGCGGGCACGGGCCACACCGCCAGCTGCGGAGCGGCAGCCATGCCCCGGGCAGCCAGCGGCGCGGCCGGCAGCAGGCGGGCCAGCCCCCAATGATTCACGCCGCCCGCCTGCACAAACTGGCCGGCTACCAGCAGCTTGCCGGTAGGTTCGAGCAGCATGTCAGCCACCCGCGCCGAGTTGTAGATGGTGCCCCGGTAAGGATAGGGCGTGTAAATAAAATCCGGATTAAATGTAGCATCGTCGCCACCGCCACTCAGGGCCTGTAGCATAGGGGCATCGCCGATGTTCGTTACCATGCTGCCACTGGCCAGCGCTTTGCCATTGGGCAGCACCACCAGGTCGCTTACCGGGTTGTTGGGCCCGTAGCCTAAGCTGATGGCAAAACAGGTGAGCGAGAAGGGGAAAGTGGTATCCCAGGCGCCATTGGCCCCAATGTGCGCCACAGCCTTGGTCTGAAACCAGCCGCCCAGCATGTAGCTGCCATCGGGGCACTGCACCATTTGGCTGACGTGTGACGAAGGAAATTGTCCCAGATTAAAGGAAAAAGTCGAATCGACGCGGCCCGAAGCCAGCAGGCGGCCCATGCTGGTGGGCGGCCCCTGCCCTTGGAAGGGGCTACGGGCATAGAGAATGCGGCCGGAGGGCTCCAGCAGCACGCTCAGATAATCGGGGTCGGCCACAAACGCGGGCGGGTTAAAGGCGGCATCAACCTGGCCGTTGGGCAACAGACGAATGATGCCGTTGCGGCCCAGCGAGTCCGTGGTGTGGCCCACCAGCAGCAGCTTGCCATCGGGCTGCACTTCAATCTGGCCGATGCCATGGCCCCGCGGCCGACTGGCCAGCCGCGCCCGAAACGTATTGTCGGGCTGCCCCGAGGGCAGCAAGCGCCCTATCGCCCCCTGCGGCGCACTCGTCGGAAAGGAATAGAGAATTTTGCCATCGGCCTGCACCGCCAGGCCCGCCCAGCCCCCTTGCCCATACACCGGCAGCAGGGGCTGGTAGGTGAAGGTGGTGTCCACATGCCCATCGGGCAGCAGCCGGGCCAGGCAATTGGTGGCATGGCCATCGACGGACTGGAAAGAGCCCGCTATGATGTAGCGCCCATCGGCCTGTCGGAGCACGCGGCTCACCGATATGCTGAGCCCCGACAGCGGGGTTAGCACCGGCGGATGAAAACCGGGGTCCAGCTGCTGGGCACGCAGCACCGAACCATTGAAAACAGCTGGTGCAGCCACCAAAGCGGCTGCCAGCCAGGCACGGGTAAAGTTGAGCATAAAGAGGAAAGGAAAGGTTCAGCCCACGCCGCCCAATAATTATGCCTTAATCAATTATACCTTACCCGCTATTGAAGACCAATCGCACTTTGGAAGCGGCATTCTTCATTTGCCAGCCACTCCCGGCCCCATTTCCCACCGTCCACCCTGAGCTTTTCAACAAACCGAATTTGAGCTTTTCAACAAAGTAGCCCTCGCCCGCCTGCCGGACCTTTGTCATGAACTTTAACCCTACGAAAGCATGAACAACGTTTGGTTTATCACCGGCAGCTCGCGCGGCTTGGGCCGCAGCCTCACCACCGCCGTATTGGCCCAGGGCGGCCGCGTAGCCGCCACCGCCCGCCAGCCCGAGCACCTCGCCGACCTGGTGGCGCACTACGGCGACCAGATTCTTCCCCTGGCGCTCGACGTCACCAACCACACCCAAATCGACGAAGCCGTGGCCGCCGCCGTGGCGCATTTCGGCCGGCTCGACGTGGTGGTGAACAACGCCGGCTTCGGCATCACCGGCGCCGCCGAAGCCTACTCCGAGGAGCAGGTGCGCAGCCAGCTCGAAACCAATCTGTACGCCCCCATTGCCATCACGCGGGCCGTGTTGCCTTATCTGCGGAAGCAGCGCAGCGGCCACATCCTGCAAATCAGCTCCATTGGCGGGCGCGTGGGCAATGCCGGCGTCACCATCTACCAGGCCGCCAAATTCGGCCTGGGTGGCTTCAGCGAAGCGCTGGCCAAGGAAGTGGCGCCGCTGGGCATCCGGGTGACGTCGGTGGAGCCGGGCGGCTTTCGCACCGATTGGGCCGGCGCGAGCATGACGTACGCGCCGGCCATTGAGGGCTACGACCTGGTAAACCAACGGGCCGAGTACTTTGCCAGCGGCAGCTTCGTGCCCATGGGCGACCCGGCCAAGGCCGCCCAGGTACTGATAAACCTGGTGCAGCACCCTCACCCGCCCGTGCACCTGGTGCTGGGCAGCGAAGCAGCCGCCTTTCTCCGCCAGGCCGATGCCGACCGTAAAGCAGAGTTTGAGCAGTGGCTGCCGGTCACCCTCTCCACCGACCACGACGACGCCGAGAATTTTCTCGACACCGAAATGGGCAAGCTGTACGGCGTTCAAAAGGAAAACCAGCGGGCTGCGGAGTAGCCCGAACCAACAGACGCCACCAGGCAGAAAGTACGTCACGCCGGGCTGCGCGCAGCCCGGCGTGACGTACTTTCTGCTCTTTCCCGTTAGCCTCCCCATGCCCACCCTCTTCGACGCCCGCCCGCAAATTCTTTACTCCTGCTACCACAACTTCAGCCGCGCGGGCGAGCAGTTTGTGCCGCAGCACATCCTCAGCTACCAGCTTGCGGGCACCCTTACCGCCTACGATGGCAGCACCGAGCAGGTGTTTCGGGAGGGAAGCCTGCGCCTGAGCAAGCGCAACCACCTGCTCAAGTTCAGCAAGCAGCCACCCGAGCACGGCGAATTCAAATCGCTCTCCCTCTACCTCGACCAGGAATCGCTCCGCCACTTTAGTCTTGAGTACGGCCACCAGGCAGACAGGCACCCCGCCGCCACGCCGGCCGTTGTGGCGCTCAGCATGACCCCGCTGTTCAAAAGCTATTTCGACTCCTTGCAGCCCTATGAGCAGCTGGCCGAGCCCGGCAACGAAGCCCTGCTGGCGCTGAAAGTGCGCGAGGCCATCATGCTGCTGCTCAAGAGCAACCCCGAGCTGAAGGACGTGCTGTTCGATTTCTCCGAGCCGGGCAAAATCGACCTGGAGGCCTTTATGCGCCGCAACTTTCATTTCAACGTGCAGCTCAAGCGCTTTGCCTACCTCACGGGCCGCAGCCTGGCTACCTTCAAGCGCGATTTTGAGAAGATATTTCGGCTTTCGCCCAGCCGCTGGCTGCAGCAGCGCCGCCTGCAGGAAGCGCATTATCTGATAAAAGAGAAAGGCAGGGCTCCGTCGGAAGCCTACCTCGAAGTCGGCTTCGAAGACCTGTCGCATTTCTCATTTGCCTTCAAGAAGAGGTACGGCGTGGCCCCGTCGCGCCTGTAGCCCGGGCGGCACTTGGCAAGCGGACGCTACTTTTACGGCTCACGTTTCCGCATTTCATGGCGCAATTCCTCCTCATTCACTGCCCCGACGAGCCGGGGCTGGTGTATAAAATCACGGGCGTGCTCTTCCGGCACGGCCTCAACATCCTGCGCAACGGCGAGTTTGTGGAGCGCGAAAACAACCAGTTTTTTATGCGCACCGAGTTTGCCGGCGACTTCGATGCCGCCGTGCTGCTGGCCGAGCTTACCGGGCTGCTGCCCGCCGGCTCCAGCATTCGCTTCTCCGACAATCACCCCAAGGACATCGTGCTCATGGCCACCAAGGAGCACCACTGCCTCAGCGAGCTGCTGGTGCGCCATGCCTTCGGCGAGCTCAATGCGCGGGTGCTGGCCGTCATCAGCAACTACGAGGTGCTTGGCGACCTCACCCGGCGCTTCGACATTCCGTTTCACTTCATCTCGCACCAAGGGCTCACGCGCGAGGCCCACGAGGCCGCCGTGCTGGCCACGCTGGCGCAGTACCAGCCCGAGTTTGTGGTGCTGGCCAAGTACATGCGGATTCTGTCGTCGGAGTTCGTGGCCCACTACGCCAACCGGCTCATCAACATTCACCACTCGTTTTTGCCGGCCTTCGTGGGGGCCAATCCCTACGCGCAGGCCTACGAGCGGGGCGTGAAAATCATCGGGGCCACCGCGCACTTCGTGAACGAGCAGCTCGACCAGGGCCCCATCATCGCCCAGAGCGTCATCCCCATCGACCACACCCAGAGCGCCCGCGAAATGGCCCAGGCCGGCCGCGACGTGGAGAAAATTGTGCTGGCCCGCTCCCTCAAGCTCGTGTTCGACGGGCACGTGTTCGTGAACCGCAACAAGACCGTGATTTTTGATTAGGCCCGGGGCATCGGCGGTGGGCCTTTTGGCAGTATGTTAGTCGCAGGAAATCGGCACCTTTGCTCCTTCTTCCATTCGTCAGCCTTCGCCTTTTCATTCCCACCTGTTTTTTTATGCCCACGCCGCATTCCCTCCGCCACGCCACCGTCGTCATCACCAATGCCACCAGCCGCACGGGCCAGGCCACGGCCCACACCTTTGCCCGGCAAGGGGCCCGGCTGGTATTAGCCGCCCGGCACGTCGAAGACCTCAACGCGCTGGCCCTGGAATGCCGGCAGCTCGGGGCCGAAGTGCTGGTGGTAGCCGCCGAGGCCGCCACGCCCGCCTCCGTGCAGCGCCTCACCCGGGCCGCCACGGCCTTCGGCGGCCACATTGATGTGTGGGTAGATGGCACCGGCCAGCGCGCCGTGCCAGCCCCCGGCGCACCGGCAGCCGGCACCAGCAGCACCGGCCTGCCCTGGCTGGCGGCGGCCCTGCTGGCCGGCGTGGCCGGCGGCTGGCTGGCCTGGCGGCGGCTCAACAAGCCCGACGATTTCAGCTACTACGTGACGGGCGGGCAGCTCTAAGCGCTGCGCCTGACTTTTCACGCCCTACCCACCCTGCCATGCAGCACCTCGTCGTCCTCACCGGTGCCGGCGTTTCGGCCGAGTCCGGCATCCGCACCTTCCGCGACACCAACGGCCTCTGGGAAGAGCACCGCGTCGAGGACGTGGCCTCGCCCGAAGGCTTTGCCCGCAACCCCGCGCTGGTGCTCGATTTCTATAACCAGCGCCGCGCCCAGGCCCGCACCGTGCAGCCCAACGCCGCCCACCTGGCCCTGGCCGGCTTCGAGGAGGCGCCGGGCTGGCGCGTGAGCATTATCACCCAGAACGTGGACGACCTTCACGAGCGCGCCGGCTCCACCACCGTGCTGCACCTGCACGGCATGCTGAACGAGATGCGCTCCGTGGCCGACGAAGCCACCGTGTATTACTGCGACGGCGACATTCACGTGGGCGACCTGGCCCCCGACGGCAGCCAGCTGCGCCCGCACATTGTGTGGTTTGGCGAGATGGTGCCCGCCATCGAAGAAGCCGCCGAAATCGTGAGCACGGCCGATGCGCTGCTCATCGTGGGCACGTCCATGCAGGTGTACCCGGCGGCCGGGCTGCTGCACTACGCCCCCGCCACCTGTCCGGTCTTCGTCATCGACCCGCACCAGCCCGAAGCCGGCCGGCGCGGCGTGCGCTACGTGGCCGAGCCCGCCAGCACCGGCGTGCCCAGGGTGCTGAAAGAACTGGTAGGCTAACGGCTTTTTGCGCGAATTTCTGCTTTTCCAATAGCTTCTGTTTTCTACCTTAGCGGCATGTACAGAATCGTCACCAAATACAAGCTGCTCGGCCTACGCAACGAACACGAGGCCGCCCATCAGCACAACCACATGGTTCTTAGGCCCATTGCCGGAGTACCCGAAGCTTTCGACACCGAACAGGCTGCCTTCGACTGGGCCCTGGGCAACCACGATGACCTGCGCCATCACCCCGAATTCGTGGTGATGCCCGTGCACCACATGGTGCTCACCTGGCGGCCGGAAGATGACCCGCTCTAAAAGCGGCTTCTGGGGCGAATTCTGGCCCAAGGCCCTTATCATCGCCGCTATTTTCGTGGCCCTGTGGCTGCTGGAGCGCTACGGCATCATCCGTCGCTGGTAATTTCCCTGCTGCGCTGGCCTGCTTTTTCCGCAAAAGCAGGCCAGTCGCCTTTTTCCCTACACCTGCTCTATGGCCTCTGCATTCGGGCACGCCGCGCTGGGCGCCACCCTCGGCAAGCTCCTGCTCCCTAACCGCCGGCACTGGCCCTGGTGGGTGGCCGCCGCCCTCTGCGCTGCCCTGCCCGACGTGGACTCCGTGGGCTACCGCCTGGGCGTGCCCTACGACAGCCTCTGGGGCCATCGGGGCCTCACGCATTCGCTGCTGGCGGCCGGGGTGTTGGCGGCGGCAGGCACCGGCCTGAGTCGGCTGGTACGCTCGCCCAACCGGCCAGCGGCGGGCCGGCTGGCCCTGCTGCTGTTCCTGGCCACCGCCTCGCACGGCCTGCTCGATGCCATGACCACGGGCGGCCTGGGCGTGGCCTTTTTCAGCCCCTGGGACCTGAAGCGCTACTTCTTCGGTTTTCGGCCCATTCGGGTGTCGCCCATCAGCATCCGGGCGTTTGTGAGCGGGCGCGGGCTGCGGGTGCTGGCCAGCGAGGCCCTGTGGGTGGGCCTGCCGTGCCTGCTGCTGCTGGGGCTGCAGCGGCTGCGCGCCCGGAGCGGCAGGACGATGTAGGGCAGGCCCCGCGCCCCTCCCCCAGCCCCGCGTAGCATCGGGCCGCACCCGGTACACCGGGCCGGGCATTTCGTCGGCAATCAGCACTTCGGGAGGAAAACCGGACGGCTGGGTGCCGAAGCGAAAACAGGAAAATGGCCAACTGTTGGCAGAAACTAACCCCGGCCCGGCCATCTGCCGTAGAAGAATGCCTTAACCCTTCATCTATGCCATTTCGCTACGTTCGCGCCCTGCTTACCGGGCTGGGCCTTGCTGCCACTGCGCCGGTTTTTGCCCAGGCCCCGGCCCACACCGTTTTTCTGCTGGGCAATACCGCCCAGGCCGATTTGCCGGCCGCCCGCCTCAAGCTGCTGCGCCAGACGCTGGAGCGGCAAACCGGCCCTTTCACCGTTGTTCACCTGGGCGATATTGTGGGCAATGCCGGCTTGGCAGCCAAAGGCGATACTGCCCTGGCGCAGGCCCAGCGCGAGCGCGCCGATGCCCTCATTGCCCTCGTGAAGGGCTTGCCGCAGGGAAAAATCTACTTCCTGCCCGGCGATAAGGACTGGGCCAACTCGGGCCGCGACGGCCTCAAGGCCGTGCGCCGCCTCGAGAAA
This sequence comes from Hymenobacter daeguensis, assembly GCF_054780555.1. Classification (NCBI taxonomy): domain Bacteria; kingdom Pseudomonadati; phylum Bacteroidota; class Cytophagia; order Cytophagales; family Hymenobacteraceae; genus Hymenobacter; species Hymenobacter daeguensis. The sequence continues at coordinate 163,046 of NZ_BAAGWC010000005.1, read as the reverse complement.
TACATCGAAAAGCAGCTGCCCGGCCAGAATGCCTTCATCCCCACCAATGGCTGCCCCGGCCCCGAAGTGGTGGACGTGGCCCCGCTGGTGCGCCTGGTGGCCATCAACACGCCGTGGTTTACGCACCCCTTCGACAAGCCCGAGGCGCCTGATACCGACTGCAAAACGCTCACGAAGGAGGAGTTCCGCGAGCAGATGCAGGATTTGATTGACGACACCAAGGGCAAAAACCTGCTGCTGGTGGGCCACCAGCCGGTGGTGACTAACGGCGTGTACGGCGGCCACGAGCCGCTGTCGCGCCACCTCAGCCCGCCGGTGTTCGGCACCATCTACGCCGCCTACCGCCAGAACGTGGGCACCCCGCGCGACCTGGCCAGCCCCGGCTACCAGGACCTGCGCAAGGAGCTGCTGAACACGCTGGGCAGCAACCCCGGCGTGATTTACGCCGCCGCGCACGACTTCAGCCTGCAGGTCACGCCCTTCCAGGGCAACTACCACCTGGTGAGCGGCAGCTTTGTGGAGGACCAGCACGTGGGGGCCAAAGGCGCGGCGCTCTACAGCAAAAGCGAGGAAGGCTACACGACCCTGGAATATTTCGCCGACGGCACGGTAAAAACGCACGTTTTCACCTTCGCCGACGACAATCAGGCCGCCAAAGATGCCTACAGCGCCACGCTGTTCCGCTCGGCCTGCGCCGATGCGGCGGGCTCGAAGGCACCGCAGAACCCCTTCATCACCGAATGCCCGGGCGCGGCCAAAACCGTGGCCGAAAGCAAGCCGGACGTTCCTTTCCAGGCCACGACTACGGTGGTGCCCGGGCCGGAATACAAGCCCACCGGCAGCCGCGACTTTTTCATCGGCAAAATCTACCGCTCGTCGTGGCTCAAGCCGGTGACGGTGCCCACGCTCGATTTGAGCCAGGTGAAAGGCGGCCTGCGCCCCACCGGCAAAGGCGGCGGACGCCAGACGACGTCGCTCAAGCTCATTGCGGCCGACTCGGCCGAGTACGTCTTCCGCTCCGTGGACAAGGACGTGACCAAGATTCTGCCGCCGGAGCTGCGCAACTCGTTTGCGGCCGACATCTTGCGCGACATCACGGCCACGGCCAACCCGTATTCCAACCTGCCCATCAGCTACATGCTGGACCAGACGGACATTCTGCACGCCCGCCCGGTGCTCTACCGCCTGCCCGACAACCAGCAGCTCGGCCCCTACCGCGAACAGTACGCCGGCCTGCTCGGCACCCTCGAAGACTCGCCCAAAGACCCCAAGCCCAACCTGCCCGGCTTCGGCGGCTCCGATGAGGTGACGCGCAGCTTCGGCCTGTTTCGCAAGCTCTACAAGGACCACGACAACCGCGTGGATGCCCCCGCCCTGGCCCGCGCCCGCGCCTTCGACATGCTGGTGGCCGACTTCGGCAAGCACGAAGACAACTGGAAATGGGCCGGCTACAAGCAGGCCAACGGCGGCACGCTCTACCGCCCCATCCCGCGCGACCGGGACCAGAGCTTCACCCTCTGGAACGGTTTCCTCACCTACCTCGCCAACCGCGAGTGGGCCGTGCCCAGCATCGAAGGCTTCAACACCGGGTTTCAGGACATGAAAAGCCTGAACTGGCCCGCCCGCCACCTCGACCGGTTCCTGCTGCAAAACCTCAGCCGTGAGCAGTGGCAGGAGGCCGCCAAATACCTGCAGGCCAAGCTCACGCCTGCCGTCATCGACGAGGCCACGGCGAAGTTTCCGGCCGAAATTCAGGACCTCTCGGGCAAGGACATCAACCGCAAGCTGAAAGCCCGCATTCAGGAGCTGCCCAAAGCCATCGACGAGTATTACCTCCTGCTGGCCAAGCGCGTGGACGTGGTGGGCTCCAACAAAGGCGAGGTATTCCAGGTGAACCGACTGCCCGACGGCCAGGTGCGCGTGCAGATGTTCGACCGGGCCGGCGACACCGAAAACCCCAAGGGCGCGGCCCTGTTCGACCGCACGTTCAAGCCGGGCGAAACCAACGAAGTGTGCCTCTACGGCCTCGACGGCAAGGACATTTTTACCGTGACCGGCGAGGTCGGCAGCCACAGCATTCTGGTGCGCGTCATCGGCGGCGAGGGCAAGGACAAGATTACCGACAACTCCAGCGCCGCTGGGCTGCGCACCCTCACCAAAGTGTACGACGTGCCCGATACCGACCTGCAGCTCGGCAAGGAAGCCGACAACCACACCAGCACCCGGCCCGGCGTGAATGCCTACGACCGCGAGCAGTTCGAATTTAACAATTACCGCCCCACCATCGGGCTGGGCTACAACCGCAACGACGGCATTACGGCCAGTGCGGGCGTCACCTTTCTCACGCAAGGCTTCCGCAAGCCGGGCTTCAAAAACCAGTATTCCATTCTGGGCGAGGTGAGCACCGGCGGCCAGCGCCAGCTCACGCTCAGCACCCGGCACCGCTACGCCATCGGCAAGATTGACGTGGGCGCGGCGGCCAGCTACGGCAACTACTTCCCCTTCTACAACTTCTTCGGCATCGGCAACAACACGCCGCTCGACCAGGATAAATACGACGCCAAATTCTACCGCGCCCGCTACCGGGGCGTCACGCTGAACGGCTTTCTGGAGCGGGTGTTCCTGCAGCGCAGCGTGCTGCGCGTGGGCCCCACATTCGAGTATTACGTCACCGATTTCGCCAACGACAGCTACATCGGCACCTACGAGTTCCGCCCCGATGGCCCGGTAGTAGACCCGCCCATCAACGCCAGTACGCAGCGGTTGATTGGCCTGAATGGCGTGTTCGACCTCGACCTGCGCGACCGCCAGGCGTTTGCCCGGCGCGGCGTCCGCATCCGTGCCCAGCACGACAGCTACCGCCAGCTTTCGGGCAATGAAAAGACGTTCGGCCTCACCCAGGGCTTTGCCGAATACTATGGCACGGCCAAAATCGGCATTCCCGTCACGCTGGTGCTCAAAGGCGGCGGGGCCAAAAACTACGGCTCCGATGCCGACATTCCGTTCTACAAGCTCGCCTCGCTGGGCCTGCGCGAAGGCCTGCGCGGCTACTACCGCAACCGCTTCAGCGGCGACGCCAGCCTCTACTACAACACCGAGCTGCGCCTGGCACTGGGCCAGGTCAAAAACGGCTTCCTGCCCTTCTACTACGGCATTTTCGGCTTCTACGACCAGGGCCGGGTGTACTACCAGGGCAGCTCGCCGGGCGGCTGGCACGCCGGCTACGGCGGCGGCTTCTACATTGCCCCCATCGTTGAAACGCTGGCATTCGCCATTTCCTATCAGAAGTCGGAAGAAAGCACCCTGGTGCAGTTCGGCCTGGGCTTCCGCATCGATAAGTAAACAGGCAAGCGCTTTCGCCAATGGCAGGCGCCCGGCTTACCTTTGGCTTTTGGTTTCACGCTCCCATTCTGCATGAATTTTCCCCTTCGCAAGCTCGCCGCCATCGACATCGGTTCCAATGCAGTGCGCTGCCAGATTTCGGCGGTTTTGTATTACGAAGGGCGCTACCGCCTCAAGCGCGTGGAGTACGTGCGCTTCCCGATGCGGCTGGGCGAAGACGTGTTTGCCACCGGCGAGATTTCGCCGGCCAAGGAGGAGAAGTTCGTCAAGTTCCTGCACTCGTTGCGCCTGCTGATGGAGGTGCACGACGTGGCCCACTACCTGGTGTGCGCCACGTCGGCCATGCGCTCGGCCAGCAACGGCGCGGCCATTGCGGCCCGCGTGCGGCAGGAGCTGGGCATGGAAATCAAGGTAATTGACGGCCAGGACGAAGCCTTCTACATCAACCGCGTCATCGAGCACGTGCTGGAAGACAAGCGCCACTACCTGCACATCGACGTGGGCGGCGGCAGCACCGAGTTCAACATCTACCACGACCGCCGCAAGGTGGCCGCGCAGTCGTTCGAAATCGGCTCCATCCGGCGCATGCAGCAGGAAGAAAGCGGCCTGGCCGGCACCGAGGCCCAGGCCGAGCTGTGGGCCCGCATGGAGGCCTGGGTGCGCCACAACGCCCGCCAATACCACGTCACCCGCGCCATCGGCACGGGCGGCAACATCAACAAAATCTACAGCCTCACCCCGGCCGCGCCCGACAAACCCGTCACCCGCCGCAGCATCGAAGGCGTGCTCAACCGCCTTTCTGGCCTGAGCATGACCGAGCGCGTGAACGTGGCCATGCTCAACCCCGACCGCGCCGACGTCATCATCCCGGCCGGCCATATCTACCTCTCGGCCATGCAGTGGGCCAACGTCAACAGCATGGTGGTACCCGACATCGGCCTGAAAGACGGCATGCTCCAGGCGCTGTTCGAAGAGTTTTTCGACGAGATGGACCCTGAGCACCTGCACCCCGCCCACGTTCCGGTGCCCGACGTGCAGAACCAACCCGCCGGCATCGACTAGGTTGGTTTGTAGTTAAGAGAAAAAGCCCGTCTGAATTACCAGGCGGGCTTTTTTAATTCTTAATTTCTAACTCTCAGCTCCCCTTACGGCAGCTTTGCTTTCACCACCTGCACAATCTGGCGGGTATCCGCGTCGGCGATGTACACGATGACGGAGCACTTGCGGTCGTTCCAGACGCTGGCGGCCGGCATCTGGTAGCCGAGGTAGTCGCTGAACTGCTGGTTAGCCGTGGGCGCAATTACCTGCTGCGTGCCAAAGGTGCCGGCCAACGCGGCCCGCATCACGTTGTGGTGCGTGTAGAGGTCCACGGTCTGCTCCGGAAATTGCGTACGGTTCAGGCGGTAGTCTTTTTGCGCGCCCACCACGCTGTCTTCGGCCACCAGAATGCCGAGGCGCATGGTGCGGCCGGGCCGGGCGGTCAGGTATTTGGTGGCCACTTTCAGAATCAGCTTGCGGCTGCTGCGGTTGAACATGGGCGTGGCCCGCAGCTCAACCGTGGGGGCCTGGGCCAGCTGCGACGTTACCAGGCCCGGCCACAGCGAGAACGTCGCCACCGGGTCGTTGTTGGCCGAAGCAAAGGGCGAGCGGTTCACCGCGCCCTGCGGCAGGCCGCGGTTCGAGAGGTCAAACGTCTGGTCCAGCTCCTGGCTCACCACGGGCACCCGGAAATCGATGGGAAAATGCGGCAGGCGCGGGGCCGCGAAGTAATCCGTGACGTGTACTTCCGTCACGAACACGCGGTCAGGATAGCGCTGGTGCAGCGAATCGCCCATGTTGGCCGCCCGGGGGCAGTTGCCGCAATACTGGCCGGTGTAGTCCTCAATCAGCACGTTCTGCGTCAGGGCCGGAGCGGTGGTCTTGCTTTCCGCCGAGTCGAGGCGCGCCTGTTCTACGGGCGTCAGCGTCGAAGTAACTTTAACGGGCTGCGGGTTTTCGATAACATCGCAGGCCGGCAACGCGGCCAGGCTGCTCAACGCCAGCACGGCCGCAGCTGCCCAGGCAAAAGAAGGGTTTTTCATAACAAAAGTCGATACGTGGTGACCAGCCGTTGGCCTACTGCACAACCGCCGGCCACTGCTGATTAGTTGCTTAAAAAGAGCTGGTGATGCTGAGCGTAGCGCCGTTGGAAGCCGGCACGTAGCGGCACACGCCGCCCACGCACACAATGCCCGCCCGCTGCCGGCCGTAGCCGGCCGCAATGCGCGTGGTGCCCCCAATGTAGCCCACCTGCCCCACCAGGTAGTGAATCTGCTTCGTGGGGTCGTCGTTGCCGTAGTTATACTGGTCGTAGGCCGTGGCGAAGAAGTGGGGCGAATACGTGTACTCCAGCAGCGCCGCCGCCCACGAGCCCTGGTCGCGCTTGGTTTGCAGGGTTTGCAGCTCGCCGCGCAGGCTGTGCTTGGGCGAGAACTTATAGGCCACGTCCACCACGCCAAGGTCGGAGGTGATGGTGCCGAAACCGGCCACGCCTTCCACCACGTCCTTGTTGTACACAAAGTGCGCGTACATGGCGTTAGCCTTTAGCCTGGTAGAAAAGCGCCGGTGCACTTCCACGTTGAAGTCGCGGAAATACGGCGTGCCGCCCACTTTGAAAAAATCCGAGGTATACCCCTGCCGGTTGGTTTGCAGGTCGTTGAGCGGCGTGGTATCCAGGTTGTTCACGGCCGAGTAGTTCACGGCAATGTCGGTGCCGTATTTGCCGCCAACGGGGCCGCTGGGCAGGTGGTACGTCACCTCCAGCTGGCCGCTCACCTCGCCCAGCGGCTGCGTGGCGTAGGGATAGATGCTGGCCGCCAGCAGGTAGGTGTGCTGCTTGGTGAGGGCCGGCAGGAAGTTCAGCCGGTTCAGAATGCCCGTGGCGTTGCGGTCGGTGCGGAAGTCGAAATTATCAACCCGCTTGATGCCGGCCACGATACCGAAGCCGTTGCGGGCGTAGCTGCTGGTCACGAGCAGCGACTCGCCCTTGCGGTAAATGAAGTTGTTGGCCACCGAGGGGTCGTTGGCCCGCCGGGCATATTCGGCGTTGAACACGAAGCCGCCGTTGCTCACGCTCACGCGGCCGGCTCCGGCCCCCACGTTTTCGGGCAGCACCAGCAGCGGGTCGTCGGCGGCCTGGTACTTGCTCACAAACGAGCCGCCCACGGTCAGGCGCGTGGCCGCCGAATCGAGGCCGGGAATCAGCTCATTCAGGCTGATTTCCGCATCGGCCCCGCGCACGATGGCCGGCGCCTTGTCGAAGAAGTAGCGCTGCTTGCCGGCCAGGCCGGTAATCCGCACGCCGCGCACCGGCTGCAGCCGTATCCGCAGCCCGTCAATGGAAGTATCGATGCCCAGGTTACGCTCCTCATAAGCCCGGAACACCAGCCCCGAGCCAAACTGCTCGTAGAAGTTGCCCACCGTCACGGCCAGGCGGCCGGCGTCGTAAGTGGCGTAGCGGTACGGAATGCCCTGGCCGTTGTAGCGCTGGTCGAAGCCCTGCAGCGGCGGCAGGTAGGCCTCGTAGCGCACCCCGGCCGAGAACTTGCCGGCTGTCAGAATCAGGTTGGCGAAGGTGTTGCTGCGAACGCGCTCGCGCACGGCCGGCGCCCCAATGGCCGGGTCGGCCTTGTAGCTCTGCACGTCGGTCTGGAAGTCGCCGTGCACCTGGGCTCCTTCGAGGGGGTTGTCGCTCTGGGCGCGGGCCGCCAGCGGGGCAGCCAGTAAGGCCAGCCCAACGGGCAGCTTACGGTAAATGTTTGTCATCAACTAAATAGCATAAAAAATACCAGTCGAAAGTTAGGGCTTACGACTGGTATTCGGGAAGTAAAACAATAGGCAGTGGCGGCAATTCGTGGTCGGCTATTGGCTTATCTTTTCGCCTTTGGCCACCTTGCGCACCAGGTCGAGCAGGTGGTTTTCGTCGCCTTCGTTGTAGGCATTGTGCTGCCACACGATGTTGCCGGCCCCATCCAGCAGGAAGGTATGGGGAATGTTGTTCACGTTCAGGGCGCGCTTCAGGTCCTGGTTCTGGTCGAGGTACACAGGATAGGTCCAGCCCCGGCCTTTGGTCAGCGGGCCTACTTTGGCCGCGTTCCGCGCATCGTCGATGCTGACGGCAATGAGCGTGGCGCCCGTTTCGGCCTGCAAGTCAGGAAACAGCTCATGAATGTTGGTCAGCTCGGCAATGCAGGGCTTGCACCACGTAGCCCAGAAGCTGATAATCACCGGCTTGCCCTGCCCCACGCCCGGCAGCGCCGCCGTGCTGATGGCCTTGCCATCCATGGTGCGCACCGTGACGGCGGGCAGCTTACGGGTTTTCAGGTCGGCATCGTTTGGGGTGGCCGCCTGTGCCGGTGCCGACGAGCCCGACTGCGCGTAGGTCCGCGCGCCCGTGCCCAATGCCAGTACGGCCGTGAGCGCGAGCAAGGAAAGATTTTTTTTCACGAGAAGAAGAGATAGGAGAGAAAAAAACCAAGCCCGGCCGGCCTGGGTGGTGCCAGGCCGGGCTTGCTAAAGGTACTGCGCAAACGCTATTCGATGGTAAGCTTGCTGGTGCGGGTGCCCTGGCTGGTGCTCAGACGCACGGTGTAGAGGCCGGCGGGGCGCTGGCCCAGGTCGAGGGTCAGTTCCTGGGCCCCGGCGGTCATGTGCTGGGCCGGGCGGTCCAGCACGCGGCGGCCTACGGCATCGAGCACTTCCACGCGCACCGTTTCGGGGCGCGCCAGGGTTACGAACAGCGTGGTGCGGCCAGCCGCAGGGTTAGGGGCCAGCGAGAAAGCCGGGCCGGTTTGCGAGGTGCGCGTAGCCAGCGGGTTGCGCAGCGTGAGGTAGCCACCCTGATATACTTCCTTCGTCACCAAATCCTGTACGAACACAACTACTCTCAAGCTATCGAAGTGCTCCACATATTGCCATGTCAGCGGCAGCGTAGGGGCTGGAAAAGTGAAGCTCTGGTTGAGGTTATACGCTTGACCTGAGGCCAAAGCAGGTAGAGTTGTGCCATTCTGATTAGGCATCATCTTCTTCATCACGTCAAAGAAGCGGGTTTCCCCGTTGGTGCGGAAATTCAGAATCGTCTCGCGTTCGACAATTGCCATATGAGCAACCAAACGGCCAGCGGGTACTGCAAAGAGAGGCTTAACAATAGCATTAGCCGTCACTGTGTTGTTGAGCACCGTATAGCTGCCACCAACCCGGGCGAGAGCCGGCTTTGCGCGAAACTGGTCGAGAATACCGGCGGTATAGCTCTGCGAATTCTGGTTCCAGCCGCCATCTAGTAGCATATAAGGAATCGCACTGATTCCGTAATAACCACGGCGCGAAATGCTTTCCGGCGATTGGTAAGGGTCATCGCCGGGCGCAGGGAAGTTTTGCTGGTACTTGATTTCCACAAACTTGCCGCGTTGAGCCGGTTGCGTATTAATCGTACGGGTATTGATGTTGCCCAAACGACAGGGGCCGCAGGTGCTGCTGGTAAAATCCTCTTCCACCACGGTGCGCTGCATCGTAGAGTCGGGTACTACCACGGTGGTGCGCAGGGTATCGTTGGTAAAGTTCTGGTCCACACCGCCGTTGATGTGCGAAAACCAAGCCCGCACGCGGTGCACACCGCCCGTGGTCGGCACCCAGGGCGTGGGGTGCACAAACGAAGCCGTGTCCAGATACGCCACGCTCAAGCCAGCCATCGACGAAGAAACTACCGGGCCATTATTGATGCGGTAGTTTGCCGTCACGTCTGTCACCGTCTGGGTGCCCAGGTTCTGAAAGGCACCCTGAATGGTCACGTTCGATTGCTTGGCCGCCGTGCGGGGCAGGCGAATGGCGCGGCCCGCAATGTCGCGCACGGCCTGGGTGCCGGGGCCAAACTCATAGTAGCCGTTGTCGGCGGGCGTGAGGTCGGCCAGGTTGGGCACGGTCACGGCCGGCGAAGCGGCCACTTGTACCGCCTGCGTAGCCGAGAGCTGAATGCCGACCGTCAGCGTCTGCGGCTCCGAGTTTGCGCGCTGCCATACGGTGTAAATTTTATTGGTGCTCTCCTCCAGCACGATGCACAGGTAAATCACCCCGTTGGCATACGGAATGTTGGTGTTGGCTCCCGGAATGCTTATCGAGTTGAACTGCACCCAGTGCTGCCGGTTGGGTGCCGTGCCAAAAGTCTTGCTTACGATATAGTCGTTATTCGCCGTCATCAGCGTACCCCAGGTACAAATAGAATTGTCTGGAATAGCGGCATCGGGCAGCACACGGTTTTGGTTGCTGGGCACTGCCAGGGCGCCGGTGCTAAACGTGAGCACGCCGCTGCTCGACACCTTATAGCTCGTGAACGTCTGCCCGTTCATCTGAAAGCCGAACGGCAGCGTCTGAACGGGGGTCCACTCCGGGGCCGTCTGGGTGTTGGCCGTGCCGGTCAGGAGCAGGTTCCAGGGGGTCAGGGCCGTGTCGTGGCGGTCCTCGTTGTCGTTATTTAATGCCCCCGGGTTCTGGCCAGCCTGCAGGTTTGGCAAGATATAATACTGGGCCGCCGCCGGACGGCCAACCAATACCCCAAGTGTGCAAATTGTGGCGAGAAGCGTTTTTTTCATAAAATGACCTTAGAGAAAGAAATATTTCGCGGGAGGCATGAGGAATTTGGCAAAAAGCGCGTCAAAATGCACCGGTTTCCCAGAACGGGCCTGCCCTCACAGCGCCTTAAAGTTAAGATATATAGCCCCATCCGCTGTTAACGGGTAGCTAATTTGTCGTTTCCCACGTATTTTTGTTTCAGTCACTTTTCTCCGTCACCCCTTACCACCTCCATTAAGCATGAACAAATTCTTACTGTCAGCGGCCCTCCTGTTGGGCATCGCAACCACCGGCCAGGCCGGCCGTCTGCAAGGCGTCAGCATGAGCGGCGCACCAGCCGTCACGGTTATGGGCGGCTTTGCCCAGGCGCTGCCCCTGCAGGCCGACGTTCTTATCACCAACAGCTCGGGCCGCACCCTTCGCCTGGGCCTGCAGCGCCAGATTCGCACCGAAGTGGCTGGCTCCGAAAATAACTTCTGCTTCGGCGTAAACTGCTACCCGCCCACCGTGACCACGGCCCCCAGCCCCATCACCCTGGCCAATGGCGGCACCGACAACAGCATGGTGCTTGACTACACGCCCAATAACAACTCCGGCATCACCATCATCCGCTACGCCCTCTACGAAGTAGGCACGCAGGATTCCACCTACATCACCGTAACCTACAACGCCACCCAGCGCACCCTGGCCACCACGGCCAGCAAAGCCCCCGAATCGGTGCTCAGCCAGCCGTGGCCCAACCCAGCCGCTGCCGGTACCAGCAGCGAACTGACCTATACGCTACCGGCCAATAGCCGCGGCGCTCACCTCGTTCTCGTCTCGATGGCCGATGGCCGCCGTGTCCGCGACATCGTCCTCCCCGTCACCCTCGCCGAAGGCCTCGTCCGTTTCCGCACCGATGGCCTCGCAGCTGGCATCTACAGCTGCCTGCTCCTCAGCGGCGCTGACGGCCGCGGCGAGCTCCTCGCGGCGCGCCGTCTGCAGGTTCAATAGATTCAGCAGGCCTTCGGGCGTGGCGCTGGCCAGCTGGGCCTCGTCACGCTTGAAGAAGTCCTTATGCACGTTCACGACCGGCTCCCCTGGGGCCGGTCGTTGTCGTATATAGGCCCCGTCTTCGCGCATGACGTAGCTGTTCTGGTTGTCCATCATGTTCATCATCAGAATATTGATGGCCTCGCGCTTCAGCTGCGGATTCACAATCAGGAACAGCGCCTCAATGCGCCGGTCGAACGAGCGCACCATAATATCGGCCGAGCCGGCATATAGCTTGGCATCGCCGCCGTTGTGGAAATAAAACAGGCGCGTGTGCTCCAGGTATTCGCCCACGATGCTGCGCACCTCAATGTTCTCGCTCAGCCCCGGCCGCCCGGGCCGCAGGCAGCAGATGCCGCGCACGATGAACCGAATGGGCACGCCGGCCTTGGCCGCCCGGTAAAACTCGTCAATCAGCTCCTTGTCTTCCAAGGAGTTCATCTTCATCACAATGCCGCTGGGCAGGCCCTTTTTGGCGTGCTTCACCTCCTCGCGCACGAGGTGGATGAGCTGCTGCCGCATGTCCTTGGGCGCGGTGATGAGGTATTCGTAGTCGTCGGGCTGCGAGTGGCCGGTAATCACGTTGAAGAATTCCGACACATCGTGGCCATACACGTCGTTGGTGGTCAGCAGGCTCACGTCGGTGTACAGGCGCGACGTCTGCTCGTTGTAGTTACCCGAGCCGATGTGCACGTAGCGCGTCACCTTCTCCCCTTCCTTGCGGATAATCATGAGCAGCTTGGTGTGCGTCTTGTACTTGCTCACCCCGTAAATCACAAAGCAGCCGGCCTTTTCGAGCCGTGCCCCTTCCCGAATATTCTTCTCCTCATCAAACCGGGCCTTCACCTCAAACAGCACCGAAACGTGCTTGCCGTTCTCGGCCGCCTTCAGCAGCGCGGCCGATACGCGGGAGTCATCGGCCAGGCGATAAATCGTTTGCTTGATGCCCAGCACGTGCGGGTCCACGGCGGCCTGCTCCAGCAGCCGCACCATGGGCTCGATGCTGTTGTAGGGGTGGTGCAGCAGCACGTCGTGGTGCTTGAGGTACTCGAACAGGTTGTCGTCGGCGCCTTCGGGCAGGCTCAGGGGCTGCACCGAGGAAGGTGTTTTGGCGGCCCGGCCCCGGAAATTGGGATGCCGCACTATCTGCCACAGCCCCTTCATGTCAATCATCGAATTGATGACGAACACGTTGCCGTTGTCAATATTCCACCGCTCGCGCAGTACCTCCATGAGCACCGGCGAGGCATTGGGCTCCACTTCCACGCGCACCACGCGGCCGCGCTTGCGGGTTTTCAGGCCTACCTGAATTTCCTTAATGAAGTCGTTGTCAATGTCATCCGATTCTTCCAGCGTAAAGTCGCCGTTGCGGGTGATGCGGAACAGGTTGGCCGACACAATCTCCACGTTGCGGAACAGGCGCGGCAGAAACTCGCGCACCACTTCCTCAATAGGCACAAACATCACCTTGTCTTTGCGCGTGAGCTCAAAGAAGCGGGTCAGGTTCTGCGGAATCTGCACGAAGGTGAGGCGCTCCTGCCCTTTCTCGGCCTCGCCATCGAGGCCGACGGCCAGGCCGTTGCCAATGCGCGTAACCACGCCGAAAATGAGCATCTGGTTCATCATCAGCGGGAAGCCGTGATACGAGTCGTACACCATCGGCGTGAGCAGCGGAAACACGGTATTCTTGAAGTAGCCATCGGCTTTCTTCACTTCAAGCTCCGTGAGGTCGCTCATTTTGAGGATGTTGAAGCCGTTCTTTTCAAAGTTGGGCTTCAGCTCATTCAGAAAAGTCAGGCTTTGGTCGTTCACGAAGCGGTGCGCGAAATCGAGCAGCTTGCGCCGGAACGGCAGTTCGCGCAGGCCTGAGTAGTCAATCCGCTCCTTGCCGTAATCGAGGTAATTATAGAGCGAGCCCACGCGAATCATGAAAAACTCGTCGAGGTTGGAGCTGGTGATGGCCAGAAACTTAAGCCGGTCGAACAGGCTGCGGCTGCTGTCCTGCGCCTGGTCGAGCACCCGGTAGTTGAACCGCATCCAGCTCAAATCGCGGCTGATGTATTTGCTTTTTCGGATAAGGTCGGCGGACTTAAAGAGCTTCATAGTGGGTTCGGAATGACAGGGCAAAATACGTGAGAATGGCCCTGTGAATAATGCTTTACGCAGAAATAATCGCCGTGGCTTCAATCTCAACCAACAGCCGTGGGTCAATCAGCGCCTTCACTTCCAGCATGGAAGCTGCCGGCCGAATTTCGCTGAATATTTCACCGTGCGCGCGCCCCACCGCTTCCCATTGCGAAATATCCGTTACGAAAATGCGCGTACGCACCACGTCGGCAAACGACGCCCCAGCCGCTTGCAGGGCGGCCCCGATTTTCTCCAGCGCCCGTTTGGTTTGGGTGTAGGCATCGGTGCCGGTCACGGCGTCGCCGTCCTGGGCGGTGGTTCCGGCCACTTCCACCACGTTGCCCACGCGCACGGCGCGGGAGTACCCCACTATCGGCTCCCAGGGAGCGCCGGAAGAAATAAGCTGTCGCATCGGTTTCAAACAGGCACGAAAAAGAAAAGGCCCGCTTTGCAGCGGGCCTTTTCAGATAACCAGACTTAAACGTCGAGCTTGGCGTATTTGGCGTTTCGCTCAATAAAGTCGCGACGCGGAGCCACTTCGTCGCCCATCAGCATCGAGAACAGGTGGTCGGCCTCGGAGGCCGACTCTACGGTTACCTGCTTCAGGGTGCGGGTGGCGGGCTGCATGGTGGTGGTCCAGAGCTGCTCGGCGTTCATCTCGCCCAGGCCTTTGTAGCGCTGCACGTTCACCGTTTCGGGCTTGCCCCGGCCCATTTCATCCTGCGCCTGCTGGCGCTCTTCTTCGGTCCAGCAGTAGCGCTCCTCCTTGCCGCGCTTCACGAGGTAGAGCGGCGGCAGGGCAATGTAGATGTAGCCCCGGTCCACCAGCTCGCGCATGTAGCGGAAGAAGAACGTGAGAATGAGGGTGCGAATGTGCGAGCCGTCGATGTCAGCGTCGGTCATGATGATGACCTTGTGGTAGCGCAGCTTGTCGAAGTTCAGCGGGCCGGTTTCGGTGCCTTCCTCATCGGTGGTGAAAGCCAGGGACTTCCGCTCGTTGAAGCTCACGCCCAGCGCGGTAATCATGTTCCGGATTTCCTCGTTTTCCAGAATGCGGTGCTCCTGGGCCTTCTCCACGTTCAGGATTTTGCCGCGCAGCGGCATAATGGCCTGAAATGCGCGGTTGCGCCCCTGCTTGGCCGTGCCACCGGCCGAATCACCTTCGACGAGGTACAGCTCGCAGATTTCGGGGTCCGACTCCGAGCAGTCGGCCAGCTTGCCGGGCAGGCTGTTGCTGCTCAGCACGCCCTTGCGCTGCACCATGTCCTTGGCCTTGCGGGCGGCAATGCGGGCCTTGGCGGCCAGAATCACCTTCTCCATGATTTTGTTGGCCTGGTTGGGGTTCTCATCCAGGTACTGTGTCAGGATTTCACCCACCACCGAGTTCACGGCACCGCTCACTTCGGAGTTGCCCAGCTTGGTCTTGGTCTGGCCTTCAAACTGCGGCTCGGCCACTTTCACCGATATCACGGCCGTGAGGCCCTCACGGAAGTCATCGCCGGTGATTTCCACTTTGGCTTTTTCAAACAGCTTGTTTTTGTCGCCGTAGTTTTTCAGCACCCGCGTCACCGCCGAGCGGAAGCCGCCTACGTGCGTGCCGCCCTCGATGGTGTTGATGTTGTTGACGTAGGAATAGACGTTTTCCTGGTACGAGGTGTTGTACTGCAGCGCCACTTCTACCGGCGTGCCGCCCTTCTCGCTTTCCACATAAATAGGCTCGGCCAGCAGCGAAGGCCGCTGCTCCCCGTCGAGGTACTGCACGAAGTCGCGCAGGCCGCCGGTCGAGTAGAATTCTTCGCCCCGGAACTCGCCGTCGGGCATTTTTTCGCGACGGTCGGTGAGGGTAATGCGGATGCCTTTGTTCAGATACGACAGGTCGCGCAGACGCGAGGCAATGGTGTCGTAGCGGTACTCGGTTTCGGAGAAGATGCTGGCATCGGGCAGGAACTGCACTTCGGTGCCGTGTTCCTCCGTGTCGCCAATTTCCTTCACCGGATACTGCGGGAAACCAATTTTATATTCCTGCTGGTACACGTGGCCTTTGAGGCGCACGGTCACCTTCAGGTCGGTGCTGAGGGCGTTCACGCAGCTCACGCCCACGCCGTGCAGGCCGCCTGACACTTTGTAAGAGCCTTTGTCGAACTTGCCACCGGCGTGCAGCACCGTCAGCACCACTTCCAGGGCCGACTTCTGCTCCTTGGCGTGCCAGTCGACCGGAATGCCGCGGCCGTTGTCGCGGACGGTGATGGAGTTGTCTTCGTTGATGGTAACGTTAATCAGGTCGCAGTAGCCGGCGAGGGCTTCGTCAATCGAGTTATCGACTACCTCCCACACCAAGTGGTGCAGGCCTTTCAGGCCGGTATCGCCGATGTACATGCTGGGCCGCTTGCGCACGGCCTCCAATCCTTCGAGTACTTGAATGCTGTCAGCGGTATAGTCCGGCTGCGGAATCTTTGCGGTTGTTTCGCTCATGAGGGCGGGATTAAATCAGGTCATAAAACAGCCCAACGGACTGCTAGGTACTGAACACTCAAAAGTACATATTTAATCCCATTTTAAGTAGTTTTTGCGGCCCATAGCCCCGGATTTTTTCCTATTAAACAGCTCGTCAGTCGCCCGCAAACGCCTGCGGGCTGCTCCCAAAAAACAGCACAAAAAAAAGGGCGTTTCTCCGCGGAGAAACGCCCTTTTCCCAAGGGGCAATAAGGGTTATTGCACCACCAGTTTCTTCTGCGATACACCCGTTTCGTTGCGCAGTTCCATCACGTACACACCGGCCTTTTCCTTGGTCAGGTCGATGGTGATGGCGGCCGAGCTAACGGAGCTGGGAGTCAGCTGGCGGCTGTACACCTGGCGGCCCAGCGCATCGGTCACGGTCAGCGTCGTGGCGGCTTTCAGGCCCCCTTCTACCTGCACCTGAAACAGGCCGGTGCTCGGGTTAGGATAGGCGTTCAGAGCCACCTTGTCGGTAGTGGCGGCGAAGCGGCTGGCCAAAGGCGTTGCAGCATTCAGCTTGTAGATACCACCTGCACCGGTACCTACTTCCAGGTAGCTGCCGATGTAGCCAGCCGTGCTGTTGAGCACGTCCATGCACAGGTACACGCGGCGGTAAGACGAGCCGTTGTTCGTGTACGTGATGCCGTTGTCGATGTCTTTCCAGTTAACACCATCCGAGCTGGTCGAAGAACCGAACTCGTCGTTTGCGGCAGTAGTGGTAGCGTTCGGCACACGCGAAGTACCGGCGCTGATGTAGAAGCCCGGCGTGGTAGCCGTGGCGGGCACAGCGTCGATATCGTACGAATAGAACTTACCCGTGGCGTTGTTGATGGGCGTGATGGCCGTCCAGGTGCGGCCACCGTCGGCCGTCCGGATAACGTTGATGGTGCCCGGCGAAGGCGGAGTGGTGGTCACGGCAGCAGCTTGCGTGTTGAAGGCAATGCCGTTGAGCGGGTCTTTGAACGCGATGCGGTTGATTTGGCTCATCAGCGGCGTGGTGGCGATGGCCGTCCAGGTGAGGCCCCGGTCCGTCGATTTCAGAATGCGGCAGGCGCCTACCGGGCTTTGACGCGACGTGCTGGCCCAAATGGTGTTGGTGCCGGCGAGGGCGAAGTACGAGCGCACCAGGCCGCCTTCGTTGGCGCCGGCAATGGGTGCGGGCAGGTTGGCCGAAGGCACGCGGGTCCAGGTCAGGCCGCCGTCGGTGGTGCGCATTACTTCAAAGTAAGGCGCTGCGCCGCTGGCATCCGTGTTGGGGTCGCCAAAGGCAACGCCTTCGTTGGCATCAAACATGTGCACCCAGTTGTTGAAGCCGGCCGGAGCGGCGAAGCCCGTACCTTGCACTGCCGTCCAGTTCTGGCCGCCGTTGGACGTGCGCAGAATCTGGCCGCCGCCGGTGTTGTTGAACATAGCTGCCACGGCAATCTGGTTGTTCACGCCCTCAATGTTGGCCGCCTCAAAAGCGCTGCCGCCCTGCGAGCTGATGCTGCCCCAGTCAAACTCGGTGCCTGTGCTGTTGTTGGTGCGAACGAAGAATTTGTTCTGGGTGCGGGTAGAGCCCGGAGCCAGCGTAGTGGAATAGGTCAGACCCCAAGCAACGTTTTGCGACACCGTGTGAATGTCGTCCAGCTGGTTAGTATCGTCGAAGGTCTGTACGTTGGTCGTGTTAACAACGGTCCAACGCTGGGCATACGCGCTGCTGGCAAAGCCGAGCAAGCCCAGAAAAAGTAATGATTTTTTCATGACAACTAAGATGTTAAATTTAGGTGGTGAAGAGAGGAGAAATTAAACGGTGGAAAAATGACATTGCAGAAATGGCTGCCTGGCAAGCGCCTGCACCGCCATTTGGAGGCCCAATATAGGGCTAATTGTTGGTTATTTGCTAATCCAACGGCATTCGGCCGCCCGGAGTTGCTGAATTCGGCACCGGCTGAAACCGATTTAATCTTGCTTTAATGCGATTGGCCGGAGTCCTGAATCGGCAATGGGTGGTAAAAAGCAAAAGTCCCTCCCCAAACGGGGAGGGACTTTTGCAGTGGCCCCGTTTGGATTCGAACCAAAGACCGACTACTTAGAAGGTAGTTGCTCTATCCAGCTGAGCTACGGGGTCGAAAACGGGGCAAACAATGTCGGGGTGGCAGGATTCGAACCTACGACCTCCTGGTCCCAAACCAGGCGCGATACCGGGCTACGCTACACCCCGAAAAAAATAATGCTGAGCCCTGAAGGCGGCCTGCCGGTTGGAGCCCCGGCGGGCAGCTTTCGCGGCCCAACATTATAGTGGAGAGGGGGGGATTCGAACCCCCGGTAACCTTTAGAGCTACGGCAGTTTAGCAAACTACTGGTTTCAGCCACTCACCCACCTCTCCAGGTCGGCTTCGCTTCCGTCCGAAGCGGGTGCAAATATACTAGCCGAACTGAAAAGGCCATGCTTTCGGCAAAAAAATTATCTGACTGCTCAAAAAACGCCCTGGCCCACTTCGAACAGCGCCGTAGCCATCCAGTATTTAAACCCGTCCGTGACAGCACAGATGGCGCGGCTGGAGGTTGTAATATTGGGCCTCATTTTCCGACGACCATTGCTGAGCTGGGCATATCCTGATTTTATGTTGGCCGCGCTGGCCCTGGCGCTGGCCCTGGGGCTGCTGGCCCGACACTGGCGCCGGAGTGGCCGGCTGGGGCGCGCGCTGGGCGGGCAGGCCCGCCACCGGGGCTGGAAAACCCTGGTGCGGGGGCTGGCCGGCCTGCTGCTGCTGGTGGCGGCGCTGGGCCCGGCCATGGGCGTGAGCCAGCAGCCGGTGCGCACGGCGGGCAAGGATGTATGGCTGCTGGTTGACGTCTCACGCTCGATGGATGCGCCCGACGTGGCCCCGTCGCGCCTGCTACGGGCTCAGGCCGAGCTTCAGGAGCTGGTGGCACAGTTTCCGGCCGACCGGCTGGGGCTGGTGATTTTTGGCGCCGAAGCGGTGGTGCAATGCCCGCTCACCTACGACCAGGGGGCCGTTCAAACTTTCATCAGCACGCTGCGCACCGGCCTGCTGCCGCCGGGGCCGACCACTTTGCAGGCTCCGCTGGAGCTGGTGCTGGCCCGCATGACTCCTACTGCGGGGCTGGCCACCAGCCCCCCACGAACGACTGCGCTGGTGGTGGTGAGCGATGGCGAAGACTTCGGGGAGAACCTGGAGCCGGCTTTGCGGGCTCTGGGCCGGACGGGAGCCCGCATCTACACAGTGGGTGTGGGCACGGCGGCGGGCGCTAAAATCCCCAAGCCGGCGGGGGGCTTTGTGACGGACGGCAAAGGCAAAGCCGTGCAAACCCGCCTGCGGGAGGCCACGCTGCTGCAGCTGGCGGCCCAAACCGGGGGGCAATACCTGGAGCTCACAAACCAGCAAAACGGGTTTGGGCCGTTGCTGCGGGCGCTGCGGGGCATGCAGGGCACGGCCGAGCAGGTGCGCACCGTGGCCGTGGCCGACAACCGCTACCGCTATCCATTGGCAGCGGCGCTGCTGCTGCTGGCGTTTGATGCGATATTAACGGTGACGGTTATCCGACCATGAAGTATCTGCTGCTGTTACTGCTGCTGCTTAGCGGACCGGGGCTGAACCTGCTCACGCGGGTGCGCGACCGCAATGTGGCCGTGGCCGATGCTACGGCCGCCTACGCGCACGGCGATGCCCGGCGTGCCGCGCAGGCTTTCGCCGAGGCGCTGGCGGCGCAGCATGCCAAAACGCCCGACCCGCGCCTGGTGCTCAACCTGGCCCATGCACAGGTGCGGGCCGGCCAGCGGGAGGCGGCTTATGCCACGTATGGGCGCTTGCTGGGAAGCAGCCCGGCCGGGCTGGGCAGCGTAGCCCGGCAGCAGCTGGCGGTGCTGCTGGCCCAGCGGGGCGAGCTGGCCCAGGCGCTGGGCCTGCTGCGCCAGGCGCTGCTGCTGAATCCGAAAAACAGCGACGCCCGCGCCGACTACGAATTGCTGACCGACTACCTGGCCAGGCACCCGAATGGCCCGCAGATTGCCCCCCCGCCCACGGCTTCGGGGCCGGAAAAAACGAAGCCTGCTTCGGAGGAGCATTCGGCAGAGAAGAATAAGCCCGCCGAAAAAGAAGGCACCGACCGCAAGGGTGAAGCCAACGACCAGATACCCGCGCCGCCCTCCCCCACCCCGCCGCCCGCACGCCGGCCCGATGCCAACGGCCAGCCCGACAACCAGCGCCCCGAAGCCAGCCCCGGCAATGCCGCGAACGGCGGCCGCCAGCCCGGCACCGGTACGCCGCAACCCGTGGCAACGGGCCAGGCCCCCGGCACGCAGCGGGGCCTTGACCAATCGAGCGCCGCCGCAGCTGCCAATCCTAACGGCCGCAGCAACCGGCCCGGTACCGATGCCGCCACGGCGGGCGACCTGAACCTGCAAACCCAGCGCGAGCGCCTGCAAGCCATGAGCCTCAGCCCCGCCCAGGCCCGGCAGCTGCTGGAAACCCTGCGCGCGCAGGAGCAGCAGTATCTGCAGCAAATCACGCGGCCGGCCGCCGCGAAGCCCGACCCGAACAAACCGACGTGGTAGGCTGGCGTTGGGCAGAAATTGCTGAGGCAACCATCTGCGACTAACGCCTGTTAGGCTGAGTGCTGGCCGGGGCAGCCGAAATCCGTACTTTTGCGGCCAGTCTCAACCTCCCACCCCACCCTTTTTTACAAACAGAATATGCAAACCAAAGAAGTTGTCATCATCTCCGCCGTGCGCACGCCGATTGGCTCGTTTGGCGGCGCGTTGTCGTCGCTGTCGGCTACGGAGCTGGGCGGCATTGCCCTGAAGGGCGCGCTGGACAAAGCTGGCGTGGCCGCCTCGGAAGTGCAGCAGGTGATTATGGGCAACGTGATTTCGGCCAACCTGGGCCAGGCTCCGGCCCGGCAGGCGGCCAAGAAAGCCGGCCTGCCGGATACCGTGGAGTGCACGACGGTAAATAAAGTGTGCGCTTCGGGGTCGAAGGCCATCATGTTTGCCGCCCAGGCCATCATGCTGGGGCAGGCCGAGGTGATTCTGGCCGGCGGCATGGAAAGCATGAGCAATGTGCCGTACTACCTCGACAAAGCCCGTTTTGGAGCCAAATATGGCCACGGTCAGATGATTGACGGCCTTGTGCGCGACGGCCTGTGGGACCCCTACCACGACTACGCCATGGGCAACGCCGCCGAGAACACGGCCAAGGAAATGGGCATTACCCGCGAGCAGCAGGACGCTTTTGCCATCGAGAGCTACACCCGCAGCGCCGCCGCCGCCAAAGCCGGCAAGAAGAAGGACGAAATCGTGCCCGTGAGCATCGAGAGCCGGGGCAAAACCACCGTCATCGAAGACGACGAGGAGTACCTGAAAGTCGATTTTGCCAAAGTGCCCGGCCTGAAGCCGGCTTTCATCAAAGACGGCGGTACGGTGACGGCCGCCAACGCCTCCACGCTGAACGACGGCGCCGCCGCCGTGCTGCTGATGAGCCGCGAGAAAGCCGACGCGCTGGGCCTCACCCCCATCGGCCGCATCCTGGGCTTTGCCGATGCCGAGCAGGCGCCCGAGTGGTTCACCACCTCGCCCTCGCTGGCCATTCCGAAGGCCCTGAAAAACGCCGGCAAGACGGCCGCTGACGTGGACTTCTACGAAATCAACGAAGCTTTCTCGGTGGTTTCGCTGGCCAACAACCAGCTGCTGAACCTGGAAGGCACGAAGGTGAACGTGTACGGCGGGGCAGTGAGCCTGGGCCACCCGCTGGGCGCTTCCGGCGCGCGCATCGTGACCACGCTGATGAACGTGCTCAAGAACGAGGGCGGCAAAATCGGCGTGAGCGGGATTTGCAACGGCGGTGGCGGGGCCAGTGCCATTGTGGTGGAGGCGCTGTAAGCTTCTATTGCTCACTATTTAAAGAAAAGCCTCATCGAATAATTCGGTGAGGCTTTTTTTGGCTTGAATTTTAGAAGCACCTTCCTGCTGCACGGAAATAGCATTTCCTGCGTTCTTGCGCCTATGAAATACCTGTTGCCCTTCTTTCTGCTGATTGTCGCTTTTCCCTCCCACGGCCAGCGGCTGCGCCGGCTCGTGACTTATTTCGACTCGACCAAGGTGTATAAGCGCGAGGTGTACACGGCACTGATAGCCGCCGATACCGTGCCGCAGGGCACCTACAAGCGCTTTTACCGCTCGGGCAAGCTGGAGCAGCAAACCAGCTTCAACGCCGGCAAGCGCGACTCGGCCTACGTGGAGTTTCACCCCACGGGCACGCGGCGGCTGGAGGCGACGTACCGCGACGGCATCCGGCAGGGACCGTTCAAGACCTATTACGACGACGGGAAGGTGGCGCAGGCCGGCTTTTTTGTGGACGATGAGCCGAACGGGGAGCTGACGTACTACCACCCCGATGGCTCCATTCGGCTGAAAACCACGCTGGTGAAGGGCCAGCCCAACGGCGCCCTGAAAGCCGTGTATCCGGATGGCAAGACCCAGGCCGAGATAAACTACGAGAACGGCCAGCCCAACGGCGCGGTGAAGTTCTACTACCCCACCGGCGCGGTGCAGAGCGAGGGCTCCTTCACGAAAGGCCTGCTCTCGGGCCCCTACAAAACGTACTACCCCAACGGCCAGATTGAGGTGGAGGTGCTGGCCGACAAAACCGGGCGCGGGCGCTACCGCAGCTACTACGCCAGCGGCAAGCTCCAGACGGAGAGCACCTACGTGCCGGCCCCGCTGGTGCAGCGCAACGTGAAAAACCAGCTCGGCGACGACCTGACCAAGCGCGCCAAGCCCCTCACCGGCACCACCAATCTGGACGGGCCGGCCACCAGCTACTACGAAAGCGGCCAAATCAAAACCAAGCTCACGTATAAAAACGGCGTGCCCACCGGCCACGGCCTGGAGTACTTCGAAAACGGCCACCTGCGCGAGGACACCGACTACAGCAACGGCGGCAAGGACCGCAAAATCACGCGCTACCAAGACGCCGCCGGACAGCTGGTGCAGGCCGAGGAGCAGTACAAGAATAACCGCCCGGCCGGCACCTGGCGCGAGTATTACCCCGATGGCAAGGCCGTGCGCAAGCAGGAAACCTACGGCCCCAGCGGCCGCCTGGTGAACGACCGGCTCACCTATTTCGAGAACGGCCAGGTGCAGACCCGCCAGCCCTATCTGAACGGTTTTATGGGCGGCATCGGGCAGGAGTATTTCCCTTCGGGCAAGCTGCGCAAGGAAACCACCTACGTCCGCAGCCAGATTCAGGGCGCGTTCAAGGAATACCGGGAGGACGGCACCGTGGCCGTGAGCGGCCAGTACCGCAACAGCAAGCAAAGCGGCGTGTGGACCTACTACAAGGAAGACGGCACCACCGTGGACCGCACCGTGACCTACCGCAACGGCGTGCTGGTCGACCCCATCAAGCAGCCCAAACCAAAACCCAAAGCCCCGGTGAAGCGGCGGTAGCCCGCTGGCCCTTCCCCGCAGCACGTTGAGCCCTGGCCGAATGGTCAGGGCTTTTTTGGGTTTCAGGAGAATTTCTATCCCCTTGGGCAACCGATGCAGGGACTTGCGCATCTGACCACCAGGCGGCACAACCCAGACCGGCCCGCATCGAATGGTGCTAAGGCATTTTTGGCAATAATTTTTTTCTTCTGACAATCAATGGGTAACAGGATTCAAGGCTTTGCTTAACCCTTATTTCTGCAAACAGTACCTTGCGTTACAAAGTACCTGCTTTACATTTGTTCCATACAACGCCCAGTAGCTGCCGTTAGCGTGTACCAAAGACCACCCGCTACCGCCCGGCTGCAGCCGCCTCACCGGGACAACCGGGCGAGGGAACACCTCACCTCCGCAGTGGAACCGCGGCCACTGCCCGACCTGAGTGCTCTCTCGCTCCCCACTACCTCACCATCTGCACCATGAAAACCTTCCTCACTTTTCCTGCGCTTTCTTCCGTTGACCGCGTGCTGCTCGGCCTTACCATTGCCGGTCTGGCCCTGCCGCTGGGCGCGGCGGCCCAGACTGGCGGCCCCGGCAGCGTGAGCGGCAGCCTGGTGGAAGAGGCTTCGGGCCAGCCCGTGCCCTTCTCCGACGTGCTGCTGCTGCGCGCCGCCGATTCTACCTTTGTGGCCGTGGCCCAGACCACCGAGCAGGGCACGTTTAAGGCCACGGCGCTGCCGCTGGGCGCGTATCTGCTGCGAGTGCAGGATTTGAACTACCGGCCGCTGCGCCGCCGCTTCACGCTCACGGCTGCGGCCCCGGCCATGCAAGTCAATGGCTTGAAAATGGCCGCTGCTACCGCCACCCGGCTGAATGAAGTGGTGGTGACCGGCCAGAAAGCGGCCGTGGTGGAAGAGCTGGGCAAGCGCGTGATTAACGTGGAAAAAGACCTGGGCAGCGTGGGCGGCACGGCGGCCAACGTGCTGCAAAACGTGCCCTCGGTGAGCGTGGACGTAAACGGCACCGTCTCGATGCGCGGCTCCTCCAACCTGACCATCCTCATTGATGGCAAGCCGGCCGGCGTGAGCAACGGCGGTACCGGCGGCACCCGCCTCGACCAGATTCCGGCCTCGCGCATTGCCCAGGTGGAAGTCATTACCAACCCGTCGGCCAAATACGACGCGGCCGGCGGCGGCGGCGTTATCAACCTGATTACGAAGAAGGAAACCCGCACCGGCACCAACGGCACGGCCGCCCTCAACCTCGGCACCAAGGACAAATACAGCGGCAACCTGAGCCTGAGCCGCAAGGTGGGCAAAGCCACCTGGCAGGCCGGCTACGACGGCCGCGACGTGACCTACGGCAGCAAAGGCCACAGCGAGCAAACCGCCCTGCTCGGCACCGAAACCGTGCGCACTACGCAGGTAGCTACCGGCAACGAAATCCACCGCAACCACTCGCTGCGGGCCGGCGTGGACCTGGAACTACCTAAAAACCAAAGCCTGGGCCTGAGCGTGAACGCCGGCACCGAGCGCAACCTCGAAGGCGAAAGCCAGGAGCTGGGCCAGCAAACCAACAACGGCCCCGTGCAGCGCGCCCTCGGCCGGCAGGACCTCGACGTACAGGTGAAAGTCCTCAACTTCAACAGCAACTACCGCCGCACCTGGGAAGCCCACAAGGGTCGCGAGCTGACCGCTGGCTTAGGCGGCGTGTTGATTGACGCCAACGTGCCGGTGGTGCAGCGGCAGTACGCCGAGGCCGGCTCGGCGGGCGTGCCGCAGCCCGGCACCCGGCAGCTGCTCGACCTGCTGGCCAACGTGCAGTATGGCCAAATAGACTACACCCACCCGCTGGCCGACGGCAAAGGCCGCCTCGAAATGGGCGCCAAAGTAGAGCGCCAGGCCAACGACGGCAGCAACAGCTTCGGCTACGCCACCAGCGAAACCCGCCCCGACGACTTCCGCAACGACCCCGCCCGCTCGCTCACCTACACCTCGCAGCAGGTGGTGCCGGCCGCCTACGTCACCGCCCAGCACAGCTTCGGCAGCAAGTGGAATGCCCAGGCCGGCCTGCGCTCCGAGTACACCTACCTGAGCGGCAGCGTGGTGGGCGGCGAGGGCATTGCCCAGCGCGGCAGCCTGAGCCAGGACTACCTGAGCTTCTTCCCCTCGGCCCTCATCAGCCGCGACTTTGGCAAGGAAGCCGGCCAGAACCGCCTGCAGCTGAGCTACGCCCGCCGCCTCAACCGCCCCAACTTCATGCAGCAGCTGCCGCTGGCCATCTACCAGGACCCGCGCAGCTACCGCCTCGGCAACCCGCGCTTGCAGGCCGAGTTCAGCAATAACCTGGAGTTGGGCCACCAGATTACCCTCGGCCAGGCCACCATTACCAGTACGCTGTTTGCCCGCATCACCACCAATTCCATCCAGCGCCTGCGCTTCGTGGACACCACGGCCACCCGCCTCGCCGGCCCCGGCGCCGGCCTCGTGACCGCCGAAACCTACGACAACCTGGGCACCACCACCAACCTCGGCGCCGAGTTCAGCCTCAACCAGCCCCTGGCCAAGTGGTGGCGCGTGAATGCCAGCGCCAGCCTCTACCGCGCCCAGATTGCCGGCAACGGCATCGCCAGCAACCGCACGGCCCTGGTGAGCACCGCCCGCCTGGCCAACAACTTCACCCTCCGCCCCACCCTCGAAATGCAGCTGAGCGGCAACGTGCGCTCGGCCTCGCTCACGGCCCAGGGCCGGCAGCTGGCCTGGGGCCAGGTGGATGTGGCCCTGCGTCAGCGCTTGTTTCAGGACCGCGCCGCCCTCACCCTCCGCGTTTCCGACCTCTTCAACACCAACGTTTACCGCACCGAAATCGCCACCGACCTGCTCAGCAGCACCCGCTACAGCAAGGACGAAACCCGCGTCGGCTGGCTGGGCTTCACCTGGTACATCGGCGCCAGCAAGGCCAAGCCGGGCCGCATCGAGGCCGCGCCCCAGGGCGGCGGCGGCTTCGGCGGCTGAGGTACCCTTCCGTTTGCCACCCCGCTTTTCTCACCTTCTTCTTTCTGCGAAAAACCCCGTCGTCGGCTTGGTCCGGCGGCGGGGTTTTGGTTTGCAATTGGTGATTCCCGAACCATGTAGGGGCGGGGCCTGCCCCCGCCCGGCGTTGAATGGCATCGTTGCCAGCCCCGACTGTCGTTGAATGGTATCGGTGCTATTCAGCAACCGATGGTTACGCTCCTATCTTCGTCGTGCAACGCCGGGCGGGGGCAGGCCCCGCCCCTACTT